>JBBRCW010000470.1:0-4169 GCA_038204535.1 Chitinophagales bacterium
AGCTAAATATCTTCTTCCTTTATAAACTTTATTTCCATAATCATAAGCAGACAGTTTGTGGCACTCATCAAATACTATAAGATCCCAATGTGAATTGCTGGCAACATTCAGCACATCTTCACGGGAAATAAAATCTATTGATGTTACAATTCTTGGTGCTGTGTGAAACACATTAGGGTCTGATGAAAATAAACTCCTGTTTACCAAAGTGAACGGGATGTTGAACTTTACACCCATTTCATCTTCCTGCCATTGTTTGGTAAGACCACCCGGAGTAATTACCAATATTCGTTCTGCTAGCCCCCTCATCATTAATTCTTTAATGAGTAGCCCGGTCATTATGGTTTTACCTGCACCGGTATCATCGGCCAACAGAAAACGAATTTTGGGTAGTGGTAACAAGAATTTATACACGGCTTCTACCTGGTGAGGCAAAGGATCGACAATACTACAATTCACTGCAAACAATGGGTCGAACTGGTAAGCTGAATTAATTCGTTCTGCTTCTGCAAACAGTCCAAATTTGGTTGGGTCGCCTTTGAAGTTGAAAGTTCCCTCCCGGCTGAGCATTTCCAATGCATCAAACTCTTCCTTTGAAATTACTTTTGTATTGGCCCGGTTTGTATTTACACCAGTGAATTTGATGGATACCATTGAGCCCAACGGTTGAATTTGATTTACCGTTACAGGTTCTGTGGGTATAAGGTTTTTAACGATTTGTCCTGTCTCTATGGGCATAAATTACTTCTTGCTTTTTTTAAGGTTTATTTTCTTCTTTGCAACTACACGGCTTTACCAGCCAGTTGCCCCTAAGGCTGTCACAGGCTCCTTCAAGAAAGAGTTTTAATCGGAAAGCAAGAGTTTTTGGGCTGGCATTGTAGAAAATTACTTATTTAGATAATGATTGCAATAATAATATACTTTAAAGGGAATAGGCATGTATCATGATAAAAAAATATTATACGGCAGAATTGGAGCTTGACTCCCCGCCGTTTTACTCCAATCTTGTCAGGTTTTGTTAACTCTGGCACGGCCGGGAAAGCCCCTAACCACTAAAAGGGGAATAAAACCATATTCAAAAATATTATTCTTAATTAAATTAGGCCAGGTTAAGAAATATGACAATGCTATCATTGCTTCTCTCCTTTCGCATTACCGTCAAACTAATCTTTTTATGGGATCGAACAGCAGGTTTTTATTTCTGTTCCGGTTGCCCGCCGGCTAACCATATATTTGGACAGGTATTAATTTAGTTCCGATTTTCGGGAACTCATTTATTGTGCCTATTTCTATGCTGCGAATTGTTCCAATGCACCATTCGTTCCTATGGAACGATAATACATCATTTCCAATTTTTTCTACCAACCAGATGTTCCGATGGAACATGAAAAACTATGACAATTCTCACCTTCAATCTTTGATTGCCACCGCTCAACTACAATTTAGGTTCTTTTAAGTGGGAAGGGAAACGCCGAACCGTCCCATAGGGACGACTGGTGGGTAGAAAAATCACAAGCGAATCTTTTTTAGCGTTCCAGCGGAACGCCTCGTGCTTATGCAAGAAGGCCCATCGCTTTTCGTATTGTTCATTCTGAAAAAAAGTAAAGGAATTATTACAAAGTTTGCAGCAAATCTTTTACCTCAAAAATTTAGATGCGACAAAGGGTTTATAGAAATTGAGGAGAAAGAAACGGTCATTAGAAGATGAGGCAAATGGGTGTTGCTGAAAATTTGAATTGAATTAACAAAACGGCTTCTATCCATTTCAAAAACACAGATCACAAAAAAGCCCCCTGTAAAAACAGCGGGCTATTGATTGCTTACAAGAGAAACACTATTGGGGGTTCATTTTTATAAGTCGGTTTTAAAATTATTTCCAGATACTTTTAAGCGGTGTGTATTGGAGGGTTTTGATAGTTTGATTGCCGGGTAATTGCAACGTGATATTGGTAAAGTTTTCCGTGGGAAAGAATATCTCTGTCATAACCGACAAACCGCCATCGGCAAATAGCTCAACCGAGGCATCATCTATCACCAGCGTAATATCCATGTTTGGTTTAACGGATAGCCGGGGCGAAATATGTTTTTTACCAAAGCCTTTTTCAAAATCAATTTTGCCCGACTGGCTGCGATCGATAAAATATTCTTTTAAGGTGGCATCGTATCCTATCTGCAGTTTCTCGCCCACCTCATTGGCGAGCGTAAGGGTAAACGGACCAATTGCATCGGCAGCCATGGTAATTTTAGCTGGTCCGTCCAGCTTGCCCACCTTTTCAGTCAGGCCGAAACTGGCTTTGGCTATATCGGTAAGGGTAGTTGTTTTTTCTTCTATAACCGACAGCTCTTTAACCGTAACTGAGGTTACCAAAAACTTATCACCTATCTTCTGCAGCCCCAGCTCGCGGGCTATGGTTGTTGCGCTGCGCCACTTTTCGGTGGGCACCAGGTTGGCATATTGCCAGTTGCTCATCCAGCCGATAAATATCTTTCTGTCGCCCGTGTTGCTCCAGGTAATGCCGGCATATTCATCCGGACCATAATCTATCCAGCGGGTATCGGTTTGATAAGGTGTAAACGTATGCCCGTCGAACTGGCCGGTAAAGTATTGTGTGGCCGAACCGCCGTTGGGCCCGCCCGGATTTATATTCACTATCAATACCCAAACCTTTTGCCCGTTATAATCTAAAGCAAACAGATCGGGGCATTCCCATACACCGCCATGTGCGCCTACATCGCTGCCAAAATCACTTTCTCTTGTCCATTCTTTAAAATTAGGCGAAGAGTAAAATGTAATCCGGTCTTTGGTAGCCAGTGTCATGATCCATTTACTGGTTTGTTCGTTCCAGTGCACCTTGGGATCGCGAAAATCCCTGATATCCGGATTTTTTACAACCGGGTTGCCGTCGTATTTTGTCCAGGTGGCTCCCTCATCCAAACTATAGGCGATACTCTGCGTTTCCACATCTGTCTGCCCTGTCTTTTCCTTCGCCATATCGTGGTGCGTAAATATAGCAATCATGGGTGCCTTTCCATCTTTACCAAAACCAGAAGTATTCTTTTCATCCACAACAGCGCTGCCCGAAAAAATATACCCGAGGCTGTCAGGATATAAAGCAATCGGCAGCTCCTTCCAATGCACCAGGTCGGTGCTGGTAGCATGGCCCCAATGCATAGGTCCCCACACAGTGCTATCAGGATAATATTGAAAAAACAAATGGTAGGTTCCATTATGATACACCATGCCGTTGGGATCGTTCATCCAGCCTGACTTAGGCGAAAAGTGAATTTGGGGACGATGCGGATCGTTGTATTCAGTTGAAACGGTTTTACTTTCTTGTTTGGTGTTACACGAAAAAAGCAAGACTGCTGCAATGAATAAGAAGTTTTTTAACATAATTGAAATTTTTTGTGTGCAATCAATGTCGTTTACAGCGTTACCTGGTCATCATGCAAAACGCCTGGAAGAAATGCCAAACCTGCGCTTTTGCAACTTACGTTTCTTTGCCTTATCCTGACGTCGTAAGCCAAGGCAAAGGTGGAATTATCTCATTTAAATTGGCTTTGAATATGCAATCGATGAATTATTGTAACACGAAATATAGCAAATAAAAAGGAGGGAGTTTGCCAGGCCTCCCTCCTGGGTGCATTTCAGTTTGTCGCATCAAAAAAGCGTTCGTCATTGGCAGCCTTGCGTTCCGATAGTTATCGGAAGTGAAGCAATCCATGGTAATTTGTCAACCTGATTTATGCAGGGGATTGCTTTTCCGAAAAAAAACCGGGACAGGCTGTTTCCTGCCAATGACACATTTTAGACCAAATTGATTAATAATAAACCTTTATGTGAAGAAAGATTTTATATTAATGATGGTTTTATCAAAAAGGGCGCTTCGAAATCAGACGATTTATGCTGTGTCATTTTCAAAGAACTTTTTTGGGAATCCAAAAATTAAACAATCGCAATGACGAGGGAGCTTAAGCATCAAATGAGAAAAGCTGAATAGAATACCTACAAGTACAAGGGAGTGACACAACGACAGACTGTGCAAAAACTAATTTCAATACAATACGAAAGTATTCGTATATAGTATTTCTTTCCTATTGCGCTCTATTGGGCATGTCATATCCTGTTTAATTATGCCGCCATTGCGCTGTCTGTAGTGCCGGAAAGA
>JBBRCW010000471.1:0-4156 GCA_038204535.1 Chitinophagales bacterium
GCAGATTTTAACGCTACCCCGTAGGCAACTTTTGAAACCGTTAGGTTATTAAATGTAGTGGCGTTGCTGCCAGCTATAAATGAAACCAGTGTATCATTGTGACCACTAAAGCTAACAGTGCTGCCACCTGCTACAAATTCGCCATCGTTCTTCATGGAAGCATTGTTTACTATAAGCGACACATTGCCATTTAAAACCATACTGCTCCGTGGGCTAATGGTAAGCTGCTGTGCTGTAATTGATAATGATAGTGAGAAAAGAACGATAAGGGAGAAGAAAAATTTGCTGGTGGTGTTGTAAAAAATTTTCATAAAAGTAATTTCTATTTTCAAATGATTAGAGGTGAGAACCAATAATCTACTTTGATGCCAACCTATAATTGACTAGAAATCAGCACTTTAAAAAATTCCAATTTGTGCCACTTTCCTTTTAAAGGAAGTCGATTCCCGTATTCGGAAACCCCGAATACACCACCTACAAAGCATGTAAGTTTTTATCTACAAACTTTGTAGAAGATGCGAGGAAGGAAATATTTAAAATGAAAAACATGCGTAAAACATTGAATGAAATCGAAGGAAATCTATAAATTTTATTAATATTCTAGTGTATCTAAAACAAAGACTACTTTAAACAACGCCCATCTATGTTTGAATTAATATAAAAACCAGTACAGTTAAAATTTTTACAGAGATTGATAACGACATTTTAAGATTTTAAGACATAAAAAATGCACATTAGCCAGCCATCCGTTACAAATGATGCGCTAATATGCATTTATCTACTAAAGCTGGCGACCGGCTTATTTTTATAAAAAATAACCTAAGCTTGTGCCGCAGGTCCGCCAAAAGTAAATGGCACTTCTATTTGATCCATATCCTGGATGGTGCCATTGGTTGCTTCAAATTTATTTACATTTTCAATCATTGCCTTCATAAAACGCTTGGCATGAAATGGCGTTAATATGATCCTGCTTTTTACTTTGCTCTTGGGAGTGCCGGGCATCACATTTACAAAATCAATTACAAATTCTGCGTGGCTATGGGTAATAATGGCAAGGTTTGCATATTGACCTTCTGAAACCTCTTCTGAAATTTCAATATTGAGCTGATTCGGCTGTTCCGGTAAACTGTTCATATTATTTTATTATTTGCAACAAAGATAAATACAAAGCCGTTGAATAATGGTTGACCACAGTATTATGTAAAAAATAGTAGTAACTAGTGTTATGTTAAGTGTGACCCGATTACTCAGGTTGTCAATGGTGAATGGTCAATATTTCACCATTGACAATTGACCATTCACAAATCGACCCGTCATTTTATTCATTATATAGCAACCCGCTTCTGAACCGGATTTATGCTAAAATGACCGTTTCCAGTCCACCTTAGGTACCCTATTATTAACCCGTTGGTAAATTCAGCAAGCATAGAAAAAGGAGAAACGAAGAAGACACGAAGAAGACTGCTTCGCTATAAAACACTTTTAAAAAATCTTTTTATTAACGCCGCTTCTCATTTAAAATGGGTTCCCAAACTGGTACATAGCCTGTATTTTAATCTCCGATCTTCTGTTGCCATCAATTTCATCCAGACCTGTACCAATGATATTTTTTTCTTTGAAAATTGTTTGAGCCCAGCGCAGCCAAACTGTACATTTTTTACTGACATCATAATTCAAATTGAGATAATAACGGTAACCTTTATCGTAAAAAACAGGTATTGAAAAACTATACAACACATCATTTTCATAAGCATATAGCCGGCTATCGTATCCGTCGGTTTCAAAATATTGCAGGCGGATGCTGCCGGAATATTTTTTCATCATCGGTTTAACAACTATATCTGCATATGATAAAAAGCCCGTTTGACTTCCAGCTCCCTTTTTGTCATACCAAACCATTTCAACCCGATTGCGAAATGTAAGCGAACGGTTCAATTTATAACTAAAGGAGGTGCGGACATTTTGCCTGACTTTTGGCATAGCCGGTGTTAAAGTTAATGTACCCGGATTGTAATTTTTGGCTTTCGATTCTGTTCGGTAACGCAGGTACATATCCAGCCGCTTATTGGGTTTATAAGATGCTTGTACCAAATAGTCAGTTCCTGTAGAAGGTGCATCCACGAGGTATCTCAGCCAGGGAAATTTATAAAAGTCTGCGTAGGCATCAATGCGCCAGAACACATGGGGCCGGATGCTAATGCCTGCAAACATTCCCCGTTCATTGTTTGGTAAATTACTTTCGGTAAATGCATTGCTGTACAAAGATTGGTAAGTGGGTGAAATATTCCGGTATAAGAGACTCATGTCGACTTTTGAATCCACCGCAACGATCAAACCATTTACAAAAGCTTTATCAAACGAATTGGAAATAGCGGCTTCTCCAAAAAAATGGAGGTTCTTATAAGTGTAACTGTAATCAACACTGTAGTTACCAAAACGGCTACCCGAAATGGCATACAGGTTATAAGGATCGGGCGCTTTTTGTATCGGTAATTTAAATTGGTATTGAACGCCATTCAAGCCAAGATGTAGCCGACGAAAATTATAGGAGATATTACCACCGACTACCAACTGCTGCTGCACGCCTTTATCGGCCACTTCACTTTTGGTGCGATGCAAACCGGATATTTGCAGCGAAGAAATGTAATCGTCATTGTTAAGCGTATCGGGTGTTAAATTACCGTCTACTTTTTTGTAGGAGGCGAAGGCGGTGGCTTCAAAATTATTTTTGGCAACCGTTATTCCTACACCCCGATGAAAGTTAATTTCCCCGGCAGAATTATAAGGGCGCAACACAGCAAGTTGCCGTTTAATATTGGGTACGTCGGCA
Organism: Chitinophagales bacterium; assembly: GCA_038204535.1. Classification (GTDB taxonomy): domain Bacteria; phylum Bacteroidota; class Bacteroidia; order Chitinophagales; family Chitinophagaceae; genus Segetibacter. The sequence goes on from JBBRCW010000471.1 coordinate 2,831, forward strand.
CTTTTTCTAAATGCAAGGCTTTGCCATTGGGTAAGTCCTTGCCCCAGGTTTACGGTAAAATCGCCCAGTGCAAGCGATTTAATGACGCCGATATTGCGGGCAAAAAAATGGGCGGAGTAAAAATCAAAGCCGCTCTTTTGTCCCCCTTTAAAAAACTGTTCCCCTGCATCCTTTTCTCCCACCACACCGTATTGCAATAAATTTTTGAACTGGTATTTATAACGCAAAAATAATCTTTGCCTTGACCCCGGATAGAAGTTATTGGCCGAAGCGGCATCCAATTTGAATCCTTTTTGCTTTTCGATTACCTGCGCCGCTCTTGCAATCAAACTGCTACTGCCATTTACAATTCTTTCTCTGATAGAGCTGATCACATTTTGTGGCGTACTTACTGTAATGTATGGCCGCAGGCGGTCGATCAGTTGCAAATCGAACCCAGGCACCGCCTGCAACTCATAAATGCTGATGAAGTTTCCGAAAAGAGCCCGATATCCAATAATGTTTTGCAACTGGATGGGAGAAAATAGTCCCAGCTCCTTTAGACTACTTAAATCAGGCGCATTTAAATTGATCGGATTTTTTACATATTGCCGCATCGACTGTAAAAATGAATCATCCTCCGTTTCCAAATCCTCATTTTTTTCGGTGATATCTTCCAGTTGCTGCTCAATAATGGGTGGCGTTACCGGTACCTGCGCAAAAATGCGCTTTGGTAACAAACAGCATAAAAATGAAAGCATAGCTGCCAATACAAAATTGCAAAAAGCGATACCCCACGAACACGAAATGGCAAGTATTAATATTTTACAAGGTGCAGCCATTTGTTTGTAGCAGGTATTAAAATTTAAATGTTGAATATTTCGAGTCGTTCGACGTCGTCAGCGTATTTCAATAAAGTCGCCGCAAATGAATACAATGTTTTAAAGAACCACCCTTACTGGTTCCGGGTCTTTTATCGGGAAGGGCTGGCGGCGTCCTCACCAAAATTCATGATTAGCATCAACCCCGGCGACCAGCCCAATTGAGGGTGGTAACTGCCACTAAAATCTAACCGGTAATTTTTCCACCCAATACCTACACCGGCATAAGCCAACGATGTAGCAGAAGCAATTCCTGCCCTCGCAAAAAACTGTTGCATAAACTGGTATTGTATGCCAGCGTTCACATTTACCGGAAAATCTTCTTCCTTCACTATTTCGGCACTTACAAAAAACTTGTCGGAGGCATCATACCCCAATCCAACTTTAAATGCGGAAGAAAGCTTTTCGTCTGTTTTGCCAAATCTTCCCCCGACCGGATTGTACACGTGAATACCGGCATTTAATT
>JBBRCW010000472.1:0-4134 GCA_038204535.1 Chitinophagales bacterium
CGCCTTTATTGGAATAGCCTTACTGGAGACCGTTAATTATATTGAGCATTATGGATTGCAACGCAATGAAACAGCACCCGGTAAATATGAAAGGGCACTGCCGCAGCATAGCTGGAATAGTAATCATATTTTAGGTCGCCTAATGCTTTTTGAGCTTAGCCGCCACAGCGATCATCATTACCTGGCCAGCCGTAAATACCAGTTATTGCGCCATCACGACAACTCACCTCAAATGCCTGCCGGGTATCCCGGTATGATGATATTAGCGCACATTCCCCCATTGTTTATTTATGTAATGAACAGGCAGATTAAAAAATATTTTTCTGCAGCAGCCAGCCCCCTTATCCCCCGAAGGGGGAGTTTTGAACCGCAGCCTTCTAATTTGCCTGATTAATAAGAGAATTACCGAGAGTATGTTCTCCAGGGGATGTCGAAATAAATTCGGCATGACGGCTCTCATTAACAGCCGATAGCGATCATGTAATGATTAATTACAGCCAGGGGAAATTTCGAACCGGTGCAGTTCGTTCGCCTCGGTAATCAGAGAATTACCGAGAGCATGTTCTCCAGGGGATGCCGAAATAAATTCGGCATGACGGCTCTTATTGTCAGCCGAAAGTGATCATGTAATGATTAATGACAGCCAACTGGTAAACCCGATCAAAAGCTGCTGATCATGCCTGAAGGACAGCCCCGCTCCATGATTGTAATGTAGTAACAAAGACCGGCAGTGCTCCTTTCATCCCACATAAATTGCAAGCCACGATACATAAAAAACCCGCTACACAAAGTAGCGGGCCAGCGTTTTCTATAAGTACCAGATTAATTTCTACTGCTCAATTTGCTTAACAGCCTGAGAATTTCGATATATAACCAAACAATGGTTACCAACAGACCAAAGGCACAGAACCACTCCATATATTTTGGAGCGCCCATTTCAGAACCTCTTTCAATCATATCAAAGTCCATCATCAGGTTTAAGGCTGCCACGGCAATTACCACCAGGCTAAATCCAATACCTAATAAACTTCCTTCGTGCAAAAAGGCAATGTCTATGCTAAACATACGAAGTACCATAGCCAGCACATAAAATATGGCGATACCTGCTGTTGCCATAAAAACAATCGACCTAAAACGTTCGGTTACTTTTATGATCCTGAAATTATATAACAGAAACATGCTGATGGCTACACCAAAGGTTAGCAACACCGCTTGCATTATGATACCCGGGTAGCTTTCGCGCATGGCAAAATTGATGGTAACCGATAAACCGCCCACAAACAAACCTTCGAGCAAACCATACAACGGCGCCAGGTACGATGATAAGGTAGGCTTAAACGACATGATAACCGCAACGATCAATCCGCCGATAGCGCCACCCCATAAATAACCGCTCACATTTTGTCCTTGCTCAAATGCATGCCAGGTATAAGCGGCCGAGGCCATCATCATTAAAAATATAAAACTAAACTTGTTCATTACTCCCCTAACGGTCATTACACCATCCTGGGTGGTTTGTACTGACCGGCTAAAAATTTTCTCCGATAAAGTTGGATTACTAGACTTGAATTCCATATAAACTTTCTGTTTTTTTTTAATAATCTAAATAACTACAAATTTAATTAAGAAAATAATTTTTCATTGTTAAATATTACCCTTATGCATTCGAATAAAGCTGGGCATAATTGGCTTTAAAAACCTGGCGGAAGAAGCCAGCCTTATTTAGTTTGCGACAAAGGGCAAAGGTGTGGTTTAAATACCAGCGAATGAAGGTGGAACTCGCGTTATATTGCTGCCAGGTGCCGACTTAAAAACTTAGAAAAATCGAATACCACTTAATATTACCTTTGCTTTTTGTTTTCTATACAGATAATAACTATAAATGAACCGTATACCAGAAGTTTTAGATGATGTGATAATAAAATTTGCAGGCGATAGCGGCGATGGAATGCAGCTGACCGGCAGCCAGTTTACCAACAATACCGCCTTACTGGGTATCGACCTTGCCACTTTTCCGGATTTTCCGGCAGAAATACGGGCGCCGCAGGGAACACTGCCCGGAGTAAGCGGCTACCAGCTTCACTTTAGCAGCAAGCGTATTTTTACCCCCGGCGACCATTGCGATGTACTGGTGGCGATGAATGCGGCGGCCCTTAAAGTAAACATGAACAACCTGAAAAAGGGAGGTATCATAATAGCAAATACCGATGGTTTCGATACCAAAAACCTGCGGCTGGCAAATTATTCAGAGGGCGTAAACCCATTGGAAGATGACAGCCTGCAGAGTTACCAGGTTATAAAAATGGATGTAACCAAAATGACCAGGGAGGCCCTGAAAGAATTTGAAATGGGCTTTAAAGAAAAAGACCGGGCAAAAAATATGTTTGTATTGGGCTTTTTATATTGGATGTATAACCGCGACATGGATAACACCATCCGCTTTTTAACCGAGAAATTCGGAAAAAAAGATGTGATACTTCAAAGCAATATCAAGGCGTTACGGGCCGGTTTCAATTTTGCCGATACTACGGAAACTGTTACCAGCACTTATACGGTAGAAAAAGCAAAGATGTCTCCGGGCCATTACCGCAGCATAATGGGTAACCAGGCTTTGTCGTATGGCCTGATTGCTGCCAGCGAAAAAAGCGGGCTAAAAATATTTTTGGGTTCTTATCCTATAACGCCGGCTTCTGATATATTACACGAATTAAGCCGCCACAAGGCATTTGGTGTAAAAACCTTTCAGGCCGAAGATGAGATAGCCGCTATTACTTCAGCCATTGGCGCCAGTTATGGAGGCTTATTAGGTGTTACCACTACTTCGGGACCAGGCATGGCATTAAAAGCCGAAGCAATGGGTCTGGCAGTAATGCTCGAAATTCCGCTGATCGTTATCAACATTCAACGGGGCGGGCCAAGCACCGGCTTGCCAACCAAAACCGAACAAAGCGATCTTTTACAAGCCTATTATGGCCGTAATGGCGAATGCCCCATGCCGGTTATTTCGGCATCAACCCCCAGCGATTGTTTCAGCGCTATTTACGAGGCTGTCCGCATTTCAGTACAACACATGACGCCGGTAATATTTTTAAGTGATGGTTTTATTGCCAATGGCGCCGAACCGTGGAAATTTCCTGAAAGCAGCGATCTGCATGAAATTGAAGTGAAGTTTAAAACCCAGTTAGGCCATGGCGAAGAAAAATTTCAGCCCTACCTGCGCGACGAAAAACTGGTTCGGCCCTGGGCTATACCGGGTACCGCAGGATTGGAACACCGCATTGGCGGCATAGAAAAACAAAACATCACCGGTAATGTTAGTTACGACCCCGATAATCACCAGTTAATGGTTAAGATAAGGGAAGAAAAAGTGGAGAAAATTGCTGATTATATACCCGGGCAAAAATTAGACAATGGCCCCGAAAAGGGTAAGGTGCTGGTGTTAGGATGGGGAAGCACCTATGGCGCCATAAAAAGCGCGGTCATCGACTTATTGGAGGAAGGAATTGAAGTTTCACATGCGCATTTGCGTTATATTCGCCCCTTCCCTAAAAACCTGGGAGACATCATCAAAAACTTTGAACAGGTGTTAATTCCAGAGATCAATAATGGCCAGCTTATTAAGATAATTCGCGATAAATATTTTGTAAATGCAAAGGGTTATAATAAAATAATGGGCATCCCTATTACAAAAGGAGAAATAATAGATACCGTTAAAAAGATGGTTGTTGAAGAAACCGTTGGACATTAACCACCACTATTTCTATCAATTATCGCTTAAAGAATATAGATTGAAAAGCCGACATTGCTAACAGTAATGCCGGCTTTCTTATTGCTCCTTCCCGTGCAAAAACCCTCCTCAGTTCAAAACAAAAGGATTGAACCCTTCTAAATCACGTTGACCAGCGCTGCGGCCGTTTTATTAATGTCGCATGTAACGTTATAAATAAAATTCAGTTGGTCGGCCACAGATTTTACGCGGATCAGTCTTGCTTTAATTTCGGTTTCACCCAATCCCTTTTGTAGTTCCGCCTGTCGTTGCTCCAGCAAAATGCTTGCCTTTTCATTGACCGTACGCAAAACTTCTTTAATCGATTGGGTTTCTGTCGGCGCCGCGGTGTTCTGCAATACATCGAC
>JBBRCW010000473.1:0-4080 GCA_038204535.1 Chitinophagales bacterium
GAAATTGCTTTGTACTAAAAAGAGTAATAGAAGCAGCTTCAAACTTGCCTAAGCCAAAAAAAACAATACCGTAAGGCCTCGCTAAACGAATGATTTAAAGAGATTTATATCTTAGGTTGACGCCTATGCCCATAGGGGCTATGACTATTATTATAGTACTTTACAAAACGTTTTAGTTTTAAAAAGCTTGTAAATACGCTAAGATGACTTTTCACTGCAAAGTTTTGATCGTTTTGCTTTTGGTGGTTAAAACTGCATTGGGCCAGCCGGCCAATTTTGACCGTACCGAAATTGTTTTTGTAAGCGATACGCAGGCGCCCTTATGGTTTGAACATTTGTATTTAAAGTCAAACCATAACCGCCTGGCTACAAAAGAAATTTTTGGTGATATTTTGCTTCGAAATCCTGCTGCCGTTTATTTATTGGGCGATGTTGTTGCCATTGGCACCAGCGACAGGCAATGGAAACCCATGGATATCTATTTACAAAATCTTCGCAATAATGGAACTCAGATAAATGCCTGTTTGGGCAATCATGATGTATTGAGAACCCCGGCAAAGGGAGAGAAAAAATTCCAGCAAAGATTTCCGGACCATCTTAAAACAGGATCGCTGAATATTACCGATTCGGTAGCCGTTATTTTGTTGAACTCAAACTTTAAAAGCCTTTCGCCGCAGGAGGACAGTGCGCAGACAAGGTGGTACAGAAATACACTGTCAAATCTCGACTCCGATAACGCGGTTAAATGCATCATTACCGGTTGCCATCATTCTCCGTTTACCAATAGCCGGCTGGTAAAGTCATCTATGGGCGTACGGCAAAGGTTTCTTTCGTCGTTTTTAGGATCGAAGAAGAGCGGGGTATTTCTGTCGGGGCATAGCCACAACTTTGAACATTTTAAACAGTACGGAAAAGACTTTTTTGTAATAGGCGGCGGTGGCGGATTGCACCAGCCACTTAAACATGGCCGAGGTATCATACCCGATGTTTCTGCAGCATACAAACCCATGTTTCATTACCTGGCCGTACAACGATGCGGCAGCCAATTGTTGCTAACATCCATTATGCTACAACCAGATTTCAGCGGGTTTAAAACCGGGGCTGCATTTATAATAAATAATACTTCAACTAACCATTAAACGATTGTAAAAAAAATTTCACTCAAATAATTCAGATACAAACTGGTTTAGTTTTAAAAGGCCTGCGACGCCTGGTATACTTTAAAAAAGTACCGGTATCCCCTTCATCACCGAAATTGTTATAGATGTGGTAATACACAACACCCCTGGGTTATCGGTAATACTTGCTGCTGAAACAGCATCACCCAAACCGCCACCCCAGCCGGTTGCTTTTATCTCCGCGTTTTTTGCATAGCTGCTGTAGTCTGTAACCTGTCCCACTAACGCGAAGACAAAACAACGCCGAAATGGCAATACTAACACGAGGGTTTAAGTCCTCCATTTATCCTGCATTCGAGGTGCTCCCGAATTCGGGAAATGGTCTGCAGAACATCTCGAACAACCTTTCCGTTTTTAATTTCAGAACACTACCGCAAATTGGGAAGCCATAACAAAGGCGCGGCGGCGAACACAAACACGGGCACAAGTCTCTATGGGAAGTTGTAAATTGATTTTCTCTTTTTTATTAATTCAATTAAATTAAGAACTTCCTTTTCATATTTCTTAGTTGCATTTTAGCTTTGGTATCTCCAAATATTTAATCTGAATCTGCTAAAATGGCTATATAATAAGTAAGTTCAGGATTTCTAAGCTTTTCTTGTATTATTTTTTCCACGTTATGGAGTAAATTTGTTGATTAAAAACTACAATTATGCCAATGCAATACATACAGGATGACAGCGGCCAGACAACGGCTGTTATCATTCCAATAGAAGTATGGAAAGACATCACCAACAAACACCAGGACTTGAAAAAATTGGAAAAACAAGCGCAAAAAACAATGAAACCTTCCGACTTTGCGGGAACACTTTCACAGGAAGGGTATAAGGCAATTAATGATCATATCGAACAAGCCAGAAAAGAATGGGACAGGAATTTTTAATGGATACCAATGCGGTGATTGATTATTGCGGTGGCCAACTCCCCGATACCGGTATGCAAAAAATGCATCAGATAGCAGATAATGGTTTCCATATTTCGGCAATAGTAAAAATAGAAGTAATGGGGTTTAACGGCCCCCCTGATGACATGCAAAAATTAGAGGGCTTACTAAGCTTTGCAGACTTACTTTATATAGATGATGATGTAATACAAAGGACAATTACACTACGAAAAACAAAAAAAATGAAATGGGGCGATGCCATCATTGCCGCTACAGCCTTGGTACACAATCTTACTTTGCTTAGCCGAAACCTCGCTGATTTCAAAAAATATACCAGAGCTTAAGGTGATTGACCCACACACATTATAAAAAAAAAGCCGCCAGGCTTTTATACCAACGGCTTTAAGTTTCTTAGCAACTTACCCACGGTACAGTTGTTGGTCACAGGACACAGCAACGGCGAAGCGGCAACACCAACTTGGGCACAATACAGTAAAATAACGACAAACTCATATCACCAATTAAAACCAAATTATCATTTTCCTTAAATACATTTTTTATATTATTTATAGTCCAATCGCTGCTGATATCTGTATTAGTTCTTCTAATTCCTTTTTTTTCAAATGCTAACTGTAAGTTCCAAATTAACCCCATTGATAATTTTTCTTTATCTTTTTTAATAATATTCTTTTCAAGTCTGCTATCTAATATTTAACAATCGCTATATTTCACTATCTCCTGTAAAATTTCAGTTTCATCTAATGAAATAGTCAGACTGTACTTTTGGGGCGACTTGGGATTTAAATTATAATGATACCAAAATGCTTCTAATGGAATCACATGATTCTCTATTTTTAATGCAATCATTATTTCTGATTAACACGTTGATAATTTTGATCTACACTCTTTTAAAACTCACCTCCCTAAGCTCTTCTGAAAGTTTCAGGTGTCATGACATTAACATCCAGATTAATTCCTGTGGTTTTTGAGAAATCACTTCTTATTTTATCTACAATTTTACCTAACCGTGATTTCATTATCATTCTCCTTACCGTTAAAGCCATACCGGTATCCTTTAAATCACAAACCTTATCTGCTTATGTCTTTACTGGCTAATCCGGTAGCCGTACATTGTTACACTTGCATCGGTATAGCTGGGTGTTACGCTTGTTAGAAATGAACGATGCACCAGCAATTGGGCTGGTGCGGTCACGTACATATCAATAGAAAAATCATTCTGCAGATACCAGTTATTAATAACAGCAGTACGGTAAACGAGTTGTTTCCAGGTGCATAAGTTTATGCCATAGGTACTGCTACCCGTCAGGTTTAAACTCAGGGTAAACTCAGGCGCGCCGGAAAATCCTGTGCCCTGTACTGTTCCTGAATACACGCCTTCAAAGTGGTAAAGACCCGACTGGTTAATAGTTATGCTGGTGGTGCCTGGTGAAATGCCCACATCGGATGGGGATAAATTATAATAGAGGCTGCTTACCGAAACAGGGCTTGACGTCCCACTAAACCGAAGGCCAAACCGAATGTTATCGCCATATGCACCTGTTTTCCAGGCTGGTGCTCCGGTACCGGTAGAAGTTAGCACCTGGCCGCTGGCACCCGCCGAACCGTTTACCCGTAAATAACTGTTTAAGTTGATGTCGCCATTAACATCCAATTTATAAGAAGGATTTTTTTTACCGATGCCCACCCGCCCATTGGTAAGGATGGTGAACAGTGAATCGTGGTTATTTGCCGGCAAATCAGAAACAGAGGAAAAAAACACGCCTTGTTCTCTTTTTGCAGTTATACGAAAATCAGTACCACTATTAGCGGCGGTCCGGTTACTCAGTTCAAGTTGCGCAGTATCATTGTAATGGAGAGAGCGGATTTTCACTTTTGAAAGATCTGCTTTCTTAACTTCCAGCATGGCTTTCGGGTCTGATAAGGGGGAGCCATCAGTATTGATTGCCACCTGGCAAAAGGCAATTTCAGCTATAAAAAACAGGCAGGTAATTGATAGTA
>JBBRCW010000474.1:0-4072 GCA_038204535.1 Chitinophagales bacterium
TCAGGATGACGAATACCCTAAGTTAATTACATTGGAATTGAAGCCTTAATTTTATGTTATGCGTCCCGAAAAGTTTATAAAGCAGTTAATCCAGCCCATATTTAATACAGGCCGTACACGGCAAATTTTTCATGTAAACCCTACCACGGAGCCGACACACCGCCAGGTGGACGATATTATAATAAGGGTGTACGGATACAGCACCGAAAATATTTTGGAAAAAAACCTGGCAAACGCGGAAGAACTGGTGCGTTTTGAGTGCGACCAGCCGGTTCAATGGATAAATATAGATGGAATAAAGAAAGCTGAAACCGAAACGATCTGTCAACATTTTGGCATTCACCCCCTGATTGTAGAAGATATTTTAAGTATAGGCCAGCGGCCCAAAATGGATGAGATTGACAATATATTGTTTTGCCTTTTAAATATGCTGTATTTCAACGAAAGAAATGGCTCGGTTGAACTGGAACAAATAAGCATTGTGCTGGGCAGCAACTTCGTAATAACTTTTCAGGAAGACCCGGAACGGGATGTGTTCAATCTTTTGCGGGAAAAGCTTAAAATAAAGCATAGCAAACTTCGGATTAAAGGGGCCGACTACCTCTGCTACTCTTTACTGGATATGATAGTGGACCACTACTTTGTGGTGATGGAAAAATTGGGGGATAAAATTGAACAGCTGGAAGAAGAGATCATTCGGCATGCTAATGTAAGGTCGCTGGCCAAGATCAATAACTTTCGTAAAGAGCTGATTGTTTTAAAGAGAAACGTGACACCGGTGCGTGACCTTGTGAACGGGTTTATAAAAACCGAAAGTGAATTGCTGGACGAATCGGTTGAAAAATATTACAAAGACATTTATGATCATATTATGCAAGCCAACGACCTGGTAGATAACTATCGTGATATGCTGAACAACCTGCAGGAATTATACATCAGCAAAGTGAACCTTAAGATGAACGAGGTGATGAAAGTGATTGCCGTTGTGACCTGCCTGCTGGCCCCCGCCACTGTAATCGGCGGCATATTCGGAATGAATTTCGAAGTCATCCCTTTTCAGCATTCGCACTGGGCATTTTATACTACTGTAACATTCATGTTGGTAGTTGTGCCATTACTCATGCTGTGGATCTTTAGAAAACGGAAATGGTTCTAAGCAAGCCTGGCGACCGGGCGGTTTCATAACCTGAGCCTTCAAAAAATTATATAGCTATTATCTTCGCCAAAAAAATGGCCTGGATCATCCTGATTATCGCTGGTTTATTCGAAGTGGGTTTTACAACCTGTTTAAAGCTCTCGAAAAATTTTTCGAATATACCCTGGTCAATAGCCTTCTTTATATGTATAACCCTCAGTTTTGTTCTTCTGAATAAAGCTATTCAAACCATACCCATAGGCACCGCGTATGCAGTCTGGACGGGAATAGGTGCCGTTGGTACTGCCATCATGGGCATTTGGTTATATAAGGAACCTGCAGAATTTTGGCGGTTATTCTTTATTTTTTTGCTGATTGGTTCAATTGTTGGCTTAAAAGTGGTCAGCGAAAAATGATGCAATTGCAGGATTACCAACCTGCGGGAAAACGATATTAGAGAGAGAGGCTTTTTTTATCGCAACACCGTTACTGAACCGTTCAGTTTTATTTCTTTGCCATCGCCATCAACGGCCGAAACCAGCCAGTAATAAGTGCCAACTGCTACAGGAATATTTCTGAGTTTTCCATCCCAGGCCTGGCTGGCATCTTTACTTGAAAATACCTGCTGGCCATACCTGTTGAATACAAGCCATTCTCTTATAGTTACATTGCCTTGTACCTTCATTTTCCAAACATCGTTTATACCGTCGCCATTGGGCGAAAATGCATTGGACAGGCTTATCATGGGCTTGTCAAAAACCTTTACAACAACCGGTTCCCGGGAGCTTACACAATTACCCAGGGTGTATTGCAGGTAAAACGTTTTGTCGTATAAAACCCTGGGAGTAACAAAATAAGAACCGCTGGCTATTTTTAGTGGCAGCGATGCGGGCAGCGTATCAAATAAAGCATAACTGCCCGGCTGATAGTTTTTAATTACAATATTAGCCGATGTATTTCGTTGAATTTGCTGGTTATCGGCAATCGGGGCGGCCCACTGTTTATCAAAATCGCCAATCAAAATATTTTTACTGGTAACACTGCAGTTGAACGCATCCTTCACCATGACTACATAGCCGCCTTTTTTAAGATGGAGTATTTGTTGTTCGTCTGATGAAAGCGGCAGGCTGTTATCATCTTTTACCCAGCTCCATAGGTAAGGTTTTTGCCCGCCTTTAATTGCCAGGCTGCTTATTTTTCCGAGACCCAGGTTGCAGGTATCCCCCTGCACCTGCATGCTTGTATAGTCAAATGTCGGCGAGCCAGTTTGGGTAACAGCGGTGCTGTAAATTTTCGCTGTACATCCATTGGTATCGGTGGCCGATAAAAAATAACGGCCGGCATTTACATTCAGCAGGCTGGTGGCGTTTGCTGTCTCCTGGTTGCTGAAACTATCAGTCCACTTAAAAATATATTGAGCTGTATCCGCCGAAAATCCGGCAGGTTTTACAAATCCATTCGATAGATTACAATGGGCAGATTGCTGGTTTACCACTGTAATTGTGATTGGTTTAAAAACGTTTTGTGGTACCAGAACAGCGGTACTGGTGTCGCGGCAATTAAACTGATTGCTGGCTGTCAGCCTGTATGAACCACGGGCGACATTTAACAAGTCGGCCTGTTTGCTGATTACCTGGTTATTGGCTGTGTTGAACCACTCTACATAATCGGCGCCGGTAATTTTCAATTTCGTAATAGCACCCGTTGCCCTGCTACAAGCAGTGGGTTCAATAACGCGCTGGCTGCTGTCCATTAATATTTCGCCTTTGGCGGCAATTGTAAAATAGGCCGACACCAGCGTGTCGCATGCCGACTCATCTTTGTATTTTAAACGAAATTTGCCAGCGGACTGGTTGGTAAGAAGAAGCCTATTGCCTGCCGCCTTGCCTGTTGAATCTTCCCACCGGTAAAATGGATTTCCCGTACCATTTTCTATGGTGATATTGCTGATTGCTCCATTTGAAAACCTGCATTCGCTGTCTTTTATCTGAGCCTGCTTCGTGTTTAAAACGGGCCCGGGCGTATTGGTTACTTCAAAGGGTCCGAATTGGGTATAACAAGTTGAATCATCTGCGATGGAAATTTTACCAAAATACTTTCCTGTTGCAAGTCCTGTAAAGATATTGCCGCCTGCCTGCATGGTCTGGTACAGGCTATCCTGCCAAAGCCAGCGGCTACCTTGAGATGTATACCCATTAAAAACAATTTTTCCGGCAGCTTTAAAACAACTTGTGGGCGTTATTGAAAAATTGCTGTCTGCTGTGGGTTTAGCCAGGCTCGAAATAATAAAGAAAGGTGATGTTACAGGGCAGTTCGACAGACTGTCTGACAAACTAAAACGGTATTTGCCCGGCGCCAAACCACTAAGAAGCGAATCGGTACCGATCGTATTTCCCAGGCTATCTTCCCAATGCCAGTTGTTTCCATGCAAAATATTAATGCCACTTATACCGCCATTATTTTGACCGCATGCCGCATTTTTGATCACCACATTTGACCAACTGAATTTGGGTCCGGAAAACTCGCCGGTGGCGCCCTGCGGCGATGTGGCTGTGGCAGACACCAGCCCGCTTGTTAATCCCGAGAAATTAAAATAGCCGTTGTTATCGGCCAATACCGTTGCAACCAAAGTTTGACCGTTTTCGCAATAAGTATTACAAACAGCAGATGTAAATATTTCTACAATACTAAAAGCTACAGTACTACCCAATATGTTTCCGGGGGTTAAATCTGAAAATTTTATGGTGGGCACCAGCTCAGGTTTATCGTAAAGAATGCCTTTTTGATTACAGTACAGCGCGTTACCAGAAATGGTGACATGTGTGGTGCCCTTGATTTTAATACCGTTTAGATACCCGTTGATCGTATTGTTTCTTATGCAAATACTGTCGGTCTTTTTGCAATTTTCGAGATAGATGGCCGAGGCAGAATCGCCAG
>JBBRCW010000475.1:0-4055 GCA_038204535.1 Chitinophagales bacterium
GTCGTGCCATTCTCTTCTTAAAACGGTGGCCGATTTAAGTCGAAACACTTTCGTTCTTGTTACAAGATTTGTATATTTAAGGGTAACGCTAATATTATCCATAATCAGACGTCGATATTGAACCACTGAAATTATATTGCAGAATAGGTTAATAAATAAATCATATAGAAAATGAGTAACAATGAAACGATTCAGCTATTTGAAGAAAAACAAGTAAGAACTGTTTGGGATGCAGTCCAGGAGAAATGGCATGTATCTATTATTGATGTAATAGCTGTCTTAACTAACAGTAAAGATGCAAATGCTTATTGGCGTAAGCTAAAGCAGCGATTAAAAGCGGAGGGAAATGAAACCGTGACGAATTGTCACGGGTTGAAAATGCTGTCACCTGACGGCAAAATGCGGATGACCGATGTAGCCGACACAGAACAACTTTTCAGATTAGTACAATCCATACCATCACCTAAAGCAGAACCATTTAAACTATGGCTTGCACAGGTGGCCAGCGAAAGACTGGATGAAATGCAAGACCCCGAATTAAGTATTGACAGGGCTTTGGAGCAATACCTGAAACTCGGCTACAGCGAAAACTGGATAAATCAGCGCCTAAAAAGCATTGAAATACGTAAAGAACTAACCAACGAATGGAAAAGTCGCGGAATAAAAGAGGGCCAACAGTTTGCCACGCTTACGGATATTATAACAAAAGCATGGGCAGGTAAAACCACTAAAGAATACAAAGTTTTCAAAGGTTTAAAAAAAGAAAACCTGCGCGATAACATGACCAATACGGAGCTGATTTTAAACATGCTTGCAGAAGCTTCTACCAAAGATATTTCGGCGGCGGTAGAACCCAAGGATTTTGAACAAAGTAAGACAGTAGCACAGCAAGGCGGCAATGTTGCCAAAGTAGCCTTAAAAGAACTGGAATCAAAAACAGGCAAACGCGTTGTCAGTTCGTTAAACGCTAAAAAAGCCCTGGGAATTCAAGGCTCAACTGAGAAGGAAAGAACTGAGTAAAAAGAATTTTCTACTTCACTGCGAATGCCGGCAATTTTCTTTAAACCTCAAAGTTGATTGGCAGATTAACCAATTTTTTTCCACCATAACTAATCAAAATCTGTAAGAAGGTTCTGAACAATTTCTTACCTCAACATTTACACTGGCCATGTTTGTTCCTCAACTTGTTACTTCAATAAAGCAATCTGCCTTGAAGCATACCTTCTATATGGACTGAATACCACGAAATTCGTAGGCCGCATTTGTTGCCCGAACGCAAAAATCTCAATGCCGGTTTTTACGGTCAACCAAAAATACCCTACAACCTAATGCAATAGTAGCTATTAACAACCCTTGTTACCTTTATAAAAAAACAAAAGTCTTCCAGCACATTTACCCATCTTTCTAAATCAAAACAGTCTGCAAGGATTACTACGAATAAAAAATGACTTTACTAAAAGCTGAAACCACTTCGATTATAAAAAAACAAAGTGTACCTGGCATTTCCATGGCAGGCTTCCTGCTCACTTTTATTGGTGCAATACTGTTTTCTACCAAGGCAATATTTGTAAAAAAGGCTTTTGCAGATACACAGGCCGATGCCCTTACCCTGCTTACCATCCGAATGATTTTTGCGCTTCCCTTTTATCTTGCTGTGGCCTTTATATGGGGCCGCAGAAAAGACAATGTTAGAATGAACCGCCGGCAATGGGGCTATATCGTTTTATTGGGATTGTGTGGATATTACCTCAGCAGTTTCTTAGATTTTGCCGGGCTGCAGTATATTTCCGCAGGCCTCGAAAGGCTGATCCTTTTTCTTTATCCCACTTTTGCTGTGCTTATTAACGTGTTTGTTTTTAAGCAATCTATTTCGAAAAGACAAATATGTGCCTTAATAATTACCTATGCAGGCATTGCGTTTGCCTTTTATGGCGAATTGAATTTAGACAATTCTAATCCGAACTTTTTCTGGGGCAGCTTTTTGGTATTAATGTGTGCAGTTACATTTTCATTTTACATAGCGGGAAGCGGCCGAATAATTCCTGTTATTGGGGCTGCAAAATTTACGGCCTATGCTATGCTGGCCGCAACAGGCGGTATATTTATTCATTTTTTGTTTGCTTCTGAATTTACCTCACTTAATACCGGCAGCGGTTTATGGTGGTATGGCCTGGCGCTTGGGCTGGTAGCTACGGTTATACCCAGCTTCTTAATATCTAACGGAATGAAACGTATTGGCAGTAACAATGTTGCCATTATTTCGGGCATCGGGCCGGTTTCCACCATTATTCAGGCGCATTATTTTTTAGGCGAAAACATATTTTTCGAGCAGCTGGCGGGAACTGCCCTGGTAATAATTGGCGTGTTATTAATTGGATGGAAAAGCCGGTAACCTAACCCGGCTTTTAACAGGCTATTCAGCGATTTTTATACTGTATTTTAATTCGGGTTTTATAAAATTCATAGATACCCGCTGCACGGGGAAATTGAGCGAGTAAATATAAAATTCGTAGGTGCCCGGGTTAAAAAACATGTTGCCTTTTACATGGATAGCAACTCTTCCGGGTGATGGATCAAAGTCGTTCATTCCATTGTCTTGTGCCATCATGATCAGCAAGCCGGGTTGCCCTAAAGATACGCCCACCCAGCGGCCGGCCACAGGTACGGTTAAACGAATAGTTGTTGAATCATCATATTTAATACTGTCGGGCATAGATACATTGCTAACCGGCAACAGCGGTTTGGGATCGAACTTAAAATAAAGCGCAAGGTTCCAGCCAGTGGGTGATTTGTCACTCAATGCTGAAAGCCTGTAAGCGTCTCCAACTTTTTTCATATAATTTTCATGCAAACCATATTCATCATCCTGCGTATAAACCGCAAAGCCGTTCTGGTAATTTACACCCGCAAGTAGCTCCAGCTTGGGGGCTGCTTTACTTACAACCTCAAAAAATTTTGCCGCATTGGGCCCGTTAACAACATTTTGAATTTTAGCTTTTGAATCGGGCGAATACAGGTCAATGATCTTTTGCTTATTTCTTTTGGCATAGGCGTCTGTCATGGCATACAACGTTTGCCAGGGATTGATTAAAGGTAAAGGGGCGCTTGTTGCCGCTATCTTGTACCCGCCCTTAAATACCTGGCCTTCGAGAGAATAGATCATTGTATCATTTCGCAACTCAGCAGAAGCATCCTCCATAATACCTGGTAAAAAGGCAGGTATATACAACTTAAAAGGTTGCGGATTAAATGTGGGGATATTTTGCGGACTGGCAAATAATGCCATCAATAACAATCCACCTAGTATAACCAATCTACTTTTCATCATCAATAAGAATTAATATATGGATTTATCATCCATTAAAAAGATTTGCAAAAAGTGGGCGTGGTATAGCCGCTTATCAAAGTGTAATCAACCGAATGCTCCCAAATACCCCATACCGCGCTAACCGCTCCTACAACCTTTACTTTGCCGAGGTTTATACTGCCGCAAAGTTTAACAGGTAAGGGATACACGCACAACTCGGCACTTGCCCCGGCAGATACAACCAACTGCAAGTCGCCGCTTACCAGGCCCGCCACTAATGTAAAGCCAACTCCGCCGCCGGCACTCACACCTAAGTCTAACGTTGCGCAGGCTTTGCCCCCCGTGCAGGTGGTTTGGTAATTAAGACCGACACTGCCGCTTACCCCGGCACTTACTACGGCATCTAAAGAAGCTACATAGGGACAGCCAAAAATGGGAAAATGACATTTAAGTCCAAAGCTCCACGTGGCAGTGCCCGAATATTTACGGGAGGTTTGAACGCAGGGTACGCCATTGGGGCAACACATATTTGAAGATTCATAACCCAGGCTTCCTGCAGGTATCGGATTTCCACTGAGCTCGCAAGGCGATACACCACCATTATTTTATGCCTTTATTGCATTCTCTAGAATGTTTCTATAATTATTGAAATTAAAAGAAAGCGGGGTAACTGCCAGCGAAATACGGGAATTAACGACAGAAGTTGTAGCGGTGGCAGATACGCCACAAACAGAAGCTATCACCGTCT
>JBBRCW010000476.1:0-4039 GCA_038204535.1 Chitinophagales bacterium
CATCACCTGTAACAGGTACATTAAGGGGATGGCAATACAAACTATTAATTGGTGGTAACTGGACAGATTTTTCAGGAAGAACAACAGCGTCACAATCATTCAAAGTAAGGGCGATCATTCAATCGGATGGTTTTGCAAATGGCTGCCCCGATACCGCAATTACCGACTCTGTTATTGTGAATGTTTCCTCAAAAAGTATTGGTGGATTAACCCTGTCAGATACAATAGTTTGCAGTGGCAATAACCAGGGCATAATATATCTATCTGGCCAAAGGGGCAATATATTATTTTGGCAGGTTTCTATAGACGGAAGTACCTGGCTGAAGCTGGAAAATACCACCCCACGTTATCAATTCAATAATCTTACTAAAACTACCTGGTACAGGGCTGTAGTAAAAAACGGGGCCTGCGATACGTCATTTTCTTCTGTTACAAAAATTACCGTTACCAATCGGGTAACCGAAGCCAAAGCGGGTGACGATCAAATGTTGTGCGATATAAATAAAACTACATTAAATGGCAACAATCCGTTAGTGGGTAATGGCGTATGGAAACAACTGGACACAAATCCGGTTGTAGCATTCGATAACAGACGTTTATACAACACAAAAATTAGTGGCATGCTTTCGGGGAATGTTTACAGGTTTCAATGGCTGATTACTTCGCCATTGTCGGCAAGTGATTGCGATACCAGCTACGACGAAGTTGAAATTAAAGTTGGCAAAGGGGTAACAAATGCCAATGCCGGGCCTGACCAGTCTATATGCGATTTCACATCTTCCCGAACAATAATGCTTGCTGCAAACACTCCTGTTGGTTCATCTGAAACAAGCGGCTGGCGTTTGCTTTCAGAACCTTTACCAGGTAGCGGAAAATTTGACAATCAGTCTAAACCGTCATCATCATTTTCTGTAACCCAACCAGGAATTTACCAGTTAGAGTGGCGAATTAGCAACGATATCATTTATTCGTGCAACCTTAAGACCGATACAATGCTTTTGTACGTTTATGCCGCAGTAAACATTCCGCATATAAAAATTAGCCCCCTATCGTTTTCTACCTGCAACCACGATACCACTATAACATTCACAGCAACGCCAACCTACACTGGTACAGACACACTCAATTATAAATGGTTCGTTAATGGGGAGATAGCCGATTCTCTTAACACCTTTACACGTCGCTTTGATACTCCGCTTATGGCAAATGCCTTCACCTATAATATTATGGCGCTTGCTCAAAATGTGGCTGGCTGTGGCGATACTTCTACAATAGCGAAAGGTGAAATATTTCCGCTGCCTGTTGCAGCTATTTCAGCCGATCCGTTGTTTCAGTATCAACCCGATTATGAATTTGATTTTAACGATACCGGTACCATCAACCCCAACTATAGTTATATATGGCACATGGGCGAGAGAAATCTTCAAACCCGCTCGGGAAAATCAATAAAATACGAATTTGGCGATACCGGCACCTACCAGGTAAAACTTTATGTAACCGATGTTTTAAATGGATGTTATACGTCAGACTCTGTTAAAGTGCGCATCATACCTGTGCCCGGTTACCTACAGGTACCGACTGTTTTTTGCCCGGGGTGCAGCAAAAACGATTTGCGAAAATTTTTGCCGTTGGGTAAAGGATTAAAGGATTACCATTTACGAATATTTACCACATGGGGCCAATTGGTATTTGAAACAACATTGCTTAATGCCGATGGAAGCCCGCAACAGGCATGGGATGGGCGCTTTAATGGCCAGGTACTTGACCAGGATGTGTATAGCTGGATAATTGATGCGCATTATATAAATGGTACCGAATGGAAAGGCATGAAATACCCTAATACAAAAGCAAGAAAATTTGGAACGGTAACTATAATTAAATAAAAATAGGATTCGAATGCAGTACAATCAAAGTACTGTAAAGGCGGCCAATATCAGTTTTATAAAATGTTTTGCCGAAAACCTTTTTAATAAAACAGCAGCTAAAGCAAAATACCGACTGATAAACATATTTAAAAATTAAAAAACAGATGCTATGTTTAAAAACCTGATTGTACGAATCTGGCTTGTTCTTTTAATGGGACATGCACTGCTAAAGAATACAGCCATAGCCCAGGATCCTGTTTATACACAAACCTATCTTGCCCCCATTTATATGAACCCGGCGGCAACCGGTACGGGAGAACACGACTTGCGGATTAGTGGCATTGTACGCCGCCAGTGGTGGACGATACCCACACACATGAACTATATGGCGGCATCGGTTGATAAATATGTGGGCAAAATCAATACCGGATTCGGCGTTTTGGCTACCCGTTCGTCAGAAGGATATTTAAACAAAACAGGATTTCATGGTACCGTGGCACACCATTTTGAATTGGGATCAATAGACATAGCAGGCAATGAAGAAGCGCCACGCCTTTTTTTTATGCTGGGTTTGCAGGCTGGTTTCGCCAAAACAAGTATTGACTATAGTAAACTTTATTTTGCCGATCAATTAAACACAGGTGGTGTTTTTACCAACAGTACCGGCGCCGACATGGCTGTAAACAATGGCAGATTTTATCATGACTTTGCAGCCGGGGCTTATGCCAATTACAATATTTCCCAAAATTGGCGGGTACTGGCAGGATATAGTTGTCATCACATAAATAAGATTGATGAATCACTTACCAACACGTCCGATACTTTTCGTTCGCAGCTACCAAAGCGTAAGACCATCAGTTTATTGTTTACCCATTCTTATGAAACCATTCCCTGGACGGTAAGTTTTGGAGGCACATATTACAAACAGGGGCTTCACAGCATATTTCAAACAGGCTTTATGGTTACTGAAAATGAAATTGATATGAGCTTTGGTTTGTGGTACAGAGGTACAACCAATAAATTAGATATGCAGACTTTGGGGATTACCGTTATATACAATTTCTCGGGCAGAGCTAACGAGCGGAACGTAGTTAAAACGGGCGTTGCACACGACATTCAAATGGGCAACAATACCTACTCGTACACTGCCGGCAGTTCTGAAATGGGTTTTGTGTGGGATGTAAAAACGTATGACTACGAGAATGACAATCCTTCCAAACCGCGTATATCGCCTTATTTATGCCCGACCAATGTAAGGCAGTGGTGATGACGAAAAGCGGAATATAACGCTTGCCATTGTACCATATTGATCATTAAATTTTTGAATATGCTATGCAGATGAGAGGTTTAAGAGAGGCCAGTACATTAATTGGATAGACGTCTTCAAATAAAGTTTCTGTTTCCGTTTTGATAGTTAATGTAAAACTGCCCGAAATACGTTCGGTCAGTTCGGCTAAATACCTGGTGATCGTTTTTATATCAATTGCACCCAAATCAAGCAACTCTTCTTTAGGCAGTACATCAATCTTCTTTGTCCAGACTATAGCGAATTCAGGCTCCGGCTTTATCTGAATACTGATATTATTCAGGTCGTTATCACCAATATTTTTAATAGTTAGCTTACGAATGACCGGCACATGATTTTGCTGCATGGCAAAATTTATGATGGGGCTGTAGGTTAGGTTGACTTCTAAAATGGAGGCGATAGTGTTCATAAATTAATTTTTTTTCAAATTTTGCTTATAGCCCAGATTTGAAAATATTTGTACTAACATAACCTTTATCATAAAAGAATGTAACAGCGTAAGAATGACCGATTCTTAATGAACATTTCGAAACATCATATTGTAGTGTTCTATATGCCCCATTTGAAGAAATATATTTTTGAAGACATCAAAATATTTTTCTATTACAGTATCTTGTTGCTCAATGAATAAATCATCGGGAATGCTATGTGAACCATCATTAATCCAGCTAACTAATGAACGACATATCTCTTGATCTTGATGATTTTCAAAACTCAATATCAAATTATCATCAGTATATCTACCCAAAATCTTAAAGTAATTTTCTATAATCCGTCTCATTATATTCTGAATAGTGATACTTGAATTATTGGCAGTCTGGTTAAGTTCTCGCCATAATAATTCGTACGAATTTTGTATCGGGCTTTC
>JBBRCW010000477.1:0-4032 GCA_038204535.1 Chitinophagales bacterium
TTTGGCTGCCTTTTAAAAATCTCAACAGACCTGCCACAACAGCGTAATTCATAACACAGAAATAGTAAGGTATCACCAGCGCCTTTATCTTAATATTTCGGTTCTGCAAAACAAAACCAGTAAGGGCCCCGGCATAAAACAAACATTGTAAACAAAATACCTGAAAATAAAATGCAGAGCTAAAGGAAAGCGATAAACTCACCAGCAGCATAACCAACAATAAAAACGGGTTGATCGTCCACCTTAAAACCCTGTGCGAAAAATATTGAAAGGACAAGACAGGGTACTTTCTTATGTTTAATCGGCTGCTTAATCTTTTTATCGACTGCCATCCGCCGGCACAAATTCTGATCTTTCTTTTTAATTCTTCTTTTACAGATGCTGACGCGGTTTCTACTGCAAATGCCTCAGGTTCATATACTGTTACAAATCCTTTGCAGGCAATAAGCATGCTTTGAATAAAATCGTCGAGAATGGTGTCTTCTGGCATGGCTTCGTATAAACTAGTTCTAAAGGCCACCAGTTCACCCGCAGCGCCCACTGCGCTATAGAGCTGAGAATCTAATTTTTTCAGAAACGACTCATACTTCCAATACAATCCCTCGCCGGCTGCACTGGCAAGGTCGGCCCCGCTTGTAAGTATTCTTTTTTCGCCTGCAACACAACCCACCTTATTATTACTAAAATGCCGAACAATATTTTTTACGGCCATGTTGTTTAAAAGTGTATTAGCGTCGGAGAAAATTACCACCGGCGTATCCACAAATTGCATTGCACGATTTTCAGCGGCCGTCTTTCCGCCTCTTCTGTTAATATGCATTACAGACACATTCTTAAACCTCGCAAGTACTCTTCGCGAATCATCGTTAGAGCCGTCCGTTATAAATATAATTTTTAGCTTTTTAGAAGGGTAATCGAGGAGCATCGAATTTTTGATCTTGTCTTCTATAACATCTGCTTCGTTGTAACAGGGTATTACCAGTGTTACCTCAGGTTCGAAAGCAGGATCATAACCGGAAGGTTTAGAAAATTTTGCTTTAATTTTCACCAGCACCCACATTAAAATTCCATATCCAATAAAGGAATAGAATACGATTGCAAAGGCAATCCAAAAGATTAACTCCGGGTTTTTCATGTATAGGATATTAGGCAGACGATGCCGGTGATTGCATTATCTGTAATTAAAACGAAGGGTATAACATTTAATTGCAACCCGCATAAACATTTTTATAACAATATTTAAAAAGCTACTTCGTTATAGAAGCCTGTTTCACTTTATATTACCTATGTCTTTCGTAACAACTATAAAAGCAAACCCGGGTCTCAAACAAATTATACATCGGTTACTGATACCTGCACACCAGGCTAAACCGCGTTTATGGGTAAAGTGGTTCGTAAACCCCTTCATTCACCAAAAAGGCAAAGGGGTAACTATTTGTAAACGTACAAGAATGGACGTGTTGCCGTTTAAACCATTTACAATAGGCGATTACAGTACAATAGAAGATTTTGCCACCATCAATAATGGTGTTGGAGCGGTAACAATCGGCAGCCACAGCCGTATAGGTATAGGCAATGTAATTATAGGGCCAGTCGCTATAGGCAACCATGTTATTCTTGCGCAAAACATAGTGCTTAGTGGCCTAAACCACGGTTACGAGGATGTGCATACGCCCATTCATCAGCAATTGGTAAGCGCCGCTCCCATTACCATTGAAGACGAGTGCTGGATTGGCGCTAATGCAGTTATTACTGCCGGCGTTACTATTGGTAAACATAGTGTAGTAGCGGGCGGGGCGGTGGTAACAAAAAATGTTCCTCCATTTAGCATAGCAGCGGGAAACCCGGCAAAAATTATAAAGCAATATAACGCAGCCACAAAAAAATGGGAGCGTATTTAATGTGCCCGTACATGCACCATTGTGGGGTTGCCAGCGAATTATCCACAATAACTACCCACCATCCATCGTTATAATTTGTTCATGTTTACCATAGCAATACAAATACCAGGTTGTTATACTCAGGAGTAAATTAGAGATGGCTTTGCTTCAAGTCTACAACATGTTTGAAAAAGAACCCTTAAAAGAATGAGTACTAAAAAAAGAATTTTTGAACTGGATGCATTAAGAGGAATAGCAGCTTTGATGGTGGTATTTTTTCATTTTACACTAGACAGACCCCAGGCTGCTTATGGCTTCAACCTTGGAGCAACCGGTGTGGACCTGTTTTTTATCATCAGTGGTTTTGTGATATTAATGTCGACCGAGCGCTGCAAAAGCTGGAAAGATTTTGTTGTAAGCAGGGTCTCACGTTTGTACCCCGCGTATTGGGTGGCCGTGTCGTTTACCAGCATATTTATTGTGCTGGCTTTGCTGAACGGCTACCATCAAAAACATGATATAAATTTTGGGGTGAGATTTCTTGGAAACCTGACCATGTTTCAATATTACATGAATATACCTGACATAGATGGCCCCTACTGGACACTTATAATTGAACTGGTTTTCTATGTACTGATTTTAATTTTGATGGTTACAAAAGGCTTAAAACTTATAGAAAAAGTTGGTACTGCGCTTCTGGCAATCGTGCTTGTATTTAGTCTTCTTTACAACTTTACCAGCAACGATGTTATGCTTGAGAAGATAAGTGATGCTGTTCCGCTAATCAAATATTTCCCGCTTTTCTTCTCCGGAATTTTATTTTACAAAATGAAATTTGACAAGGTAACCGCCTTGCGCCTGGTTTTGCTGACAATCTGTTTTTGCCTGCAATTGTCTTTGTTTAGCAAATGCTATAATATACGCGGCTATATGAGTTTTAGTGGCTATAGTACCATGCTTTCTATTTACTACATAACTTTCCTGCTGTTTCTTGCAGGCAAACTTGGCTTTATTGTAAACAAGGTCACCTCACAATTGGGTGAAATCTCCTACAGTCTCTACCTTGTTCATCAGTTTATAAGTATTAAGATTGTTATTCCGCAGTTAATGAAAATAGGATGTACTTTTTGGCTTGCGGCCTTTGGCGCGTTGGTTACTTCTTTAACCATTGCATTACTAATAAACCGATTTGTAGAAAAGCCTTCTCTGGTATACTGTCGGGAATGGTATAAAAATTTAAAAAGAAGCGAACCGGCTACAGAAAAAAAAGTGTCGCTGGCTTACCAGCAAGTTGTTAAATAATTACGGGTGGTAACTATCCCGAGGGGATGCTAAACTACATTTACAATGACGTTGCCACAACAGACTATGTGTCGGCCACTTTTCAATTTATAATTTTCCATTTCATTTAATGACCCTAATTTGTAGGAGGCACCTACGGAGCCAAAAACCTCTATTTGTTATTTGTGCTACAAACAGGTAGCTCCCCTGGAGCTAAAGAACGACCAAACTCAACAAATCAGGCAATTCGCTAGCAGTGCACAACAACAGGGACCCAACTGAACTTCACCACAGTAATTCAAAAGTTTAATCAAGGCGTTCGTCTGGAATAGCTTGTCCCGTTTTTTTTTTCGGGAGGCTGTTTTCATTCCCGACTGGCTTTTGATGCCTGCCTCGTTTTCTTCGGGGTTACTTTTTTTTCCACAAAAAAAAGTAAAGAGAACGCAATCTATTGCCAATTGAACACAACGTCATCACCATTTTTTCCAGGGGCTCCCTGGTGGGTGATTCAGCATGACAGCTCTTGTTTCTAATGTTTGTTATCACAAGAATGTCTTTAAGTTAGTGACATGGCCTTGCGAAGTATAATTAAATTTAGACAGCTTCTGAGCTTGGGCGGGTTAACATACTATCTTCTAAAAAAGTATTGCTTTGGCTGGCGCACACCTACCCGTTACCTCATCATCAAAAAGATATATAACACCCAAACCATACTACACCAAATTGTACAACATTAAGTAAAATAAAGAGGCCGCTTCAACATTAATATTGAAGCGGCCTTCCAAAAAGTATGAATATTATTATTGCAGGAAAACTATTTCGCCTTGCTTTGTTTTTGGCTGGGTACGATAGAAGAACCTGAAACGGACCG
>JBBRCW010000478.1:0-4023 GCA_038204535.1 Chitinophagales bacterium
AACGAATATCAAAACTTAAAGTTGGCTGGCCGCCTTTACCGCGCTTAGTGGTTACTACGATTACGCCATTTGCAGCACGTGAACCATAAATGGCTGACGATGATGCATCTTTTAATACTGTCATCGACTCGATATCATTTGGGTTAATGTTGTCCATGCTCGTTCTTGGGATACCATCAACAATATAGAGTGGATTATTATTGCCTAAAGAGCCATAACCTCGCACCCGAACTGTAGCGGCTGCACCAGGAGCATTATTATTCGTAACAGTAACGCCGGCCGCCCGCCCCTGCAGTCTTGAAGCCGGATCGCCTGTTGGAATAGCACGCAATTGTTCTTCTTTAACGGTGGCGACAGCCCCGGTAAGGCTTTTTTTCTGCTGTACTCCATAACCGACCACCACAACGTCCTGTAACGCTGTATTTTCACGCGACATTGATAGATCCATCGCCGTTCGGTTATTTACACGCACTTCCTTAGTTGTATATCCAATAAAAGTAAAAACCAATGTACTATTGGTATTTGGAACATTTATTAAAAATCTGCCGGACACATCTGTTGAAGTTCCATTTTGAGTGTTTTTCACAGTAACTGTAGCTCCTGCCAGTGGCTCGCCATCCGGGTCTGTTACTGTTCCCGAAACAGGATGATTTTGAGCGAACACTTGAAGTGAAAAAATAATAGAAATTAAAAAAGCGAATACAAAAGCGCTTTTTTTCTTCCATAAGAAAAGCCGCAACAATGAAGAATTGAAAGCAGGCGCTGCCGGGGTAAATTGTTTTAAAGGTTTCATATGAAGCAATTGAAATTGGTAATTGAAAATTTCTTTATAAAGGAAATTCTTTATTACAAAAGAACATAGGTCTTTAATATCCAGTTCTGACTGAATTATATCCTAAACGTATTTTTATTTACTACATTTATGAAAATTTTTGCCCATATGAAAAATTCTATTCCAAAATCTCCTATTCCCGACTCGAAAGTGTTTGTTGCAAAAGAATTACATGATCCTTATTTTGACCCTACTTTTCATTTCCATCCCGAGCATCAGTTATTTTTAGTTTTAAAGGGCGAAGGAATGCGTTTTGTAGGTGATGTAATCAAACCGTTTAAAGAAGGCGACATGGTATTTACCGGCCCAAATGTGCCCCATGTATGGCGAAATCATAATGGATATTTTGACAAGAAGAACCAACTGGAAACAGCAGGAATTGTCATTTATTTACATGATCACTTTTTAGGGGAACCTCTTCACCATAAAGAAGAATTGGAAAACATACATCATCTGCTAAAAAGATCTGTTCGTGGTCTGGAAATAACAGGAGAGACTAATCTAATCGTTGGTAACATGATGAAGGAACTACTTCATCTTACTGGCATTAACAGTATTATTCAGATATTAAAGATCCTGGACATCATAGCGAGTTCCTCAGAGTGCCATTTTATCACCCATAATCATTATGTAACATCATATACAAAAGCAGAAACTGATCGAATGAACAGGGTATACGAACACGTGATAAAGAATTTTCAGCAGAAAATAAGCCTTAGAGAGGTTGCAGACATTACAAATATGACACTCACTTCTTTTAGCAGGTATTTTAAGTCACGAGTAAACAAGTCATTCTCTGATTTTTTGAAGGAAATACGGATCGACTACGCGTGTAAATTACTAAAAGATGAAAATATGAGCATCGAACATGTTGGGTATGAATCTGGCTTTCACACACTTTCTAACTTTAACCGGCAATTCAGGGAGGTAACAGGGAAACAACCTTACAGTTACAGAAATGAATATATGAAAATAAAAATAAAAACATATGGCGATTTTTAACATTTACGCTGTTAAAAGTGAACGCTGGTATAGGTTACCGACGCTAGCAAAATGGAGAGGGGCTACCGACTCAATTCTACTGTTGCTACAAATTTTTCCCATCCTTGCAGGGAGTAAAGACTTTCATTTGGCCTTTGCAGGTGTTCTTTACCTGCAAAGAAAAAAAAGTCTTTTCGTGCCTGACTCCTAATCTCCTGACTTTTAAGTTTAACCCTTATAGGGTTCCGAATACAATGACTTTTTTGATCTCCGCCGGTTCTAATGGCGGCTATTAAAAATTAAAGCCTTACAGGCTTTATGTATGCGGAATATGATTTCCGGAAGTTGCCGATCAACGTTCCCCCAAATAGATTTTACTAGCGTAATCCGCTTTGCCTGCTTATGCATACCGGCAATTCTAAACAAATGGCGTTGCGAATAATTGTAATTTTAGGTTTATGGAAACGGACAGGAAAAAGCCGGTTTTTGCAAAACGTATATTTTGGGATGTAAACTTTGAAACGCTGGATTACGACAAGAAGGCCTCGTTTGTAATAGAGCGGGTTTTTGAGCGGGGCGATGTTGACGACATCCGCCAATGCCGGCGCTATTATGGCGATGAATTAATTGAAAAGGTTTTAACCAACGCCAAATGGCTTTCGCTCCAAACCATTTACCTGGCTTGTGCTTTATTTGATAATGAATTAACCGATTATAAATGCTACAATACAGCACAATCCAACCAAATGCATTGGATGTATTAAAAGGCTTAATGACCATACCGGAGCTGGATAATTTTTACCTTGTAAGCGGAACAGCTTTGGCGTTACATTTTGTCCATCGATTATCTATCGACATCGATCTCTTCTCTCCCATTGAATTTGATAATGAAAGCCTGACTGAACCGCTGGCAAAAAAATTTCCCGGATTTGCATATCGAAGCACCAAAAATCCTATCGGCCTTTTTGGATTTATTGATGAAGTGAAGGTGGATTTTGTGAAACATCACCATCATAAGCTTATTAAACCTCCGTTGATTGAAGATGGAATCAGGCTATTCAGCATTCCAGACATTATGGCGATGAAAATTGCCGCTATCATGAAAAGAGGTGTAAAAAAAGATTTCCGGGATATAGCAGAACTGCTGAAATATTACACAGTTGATGATTTCATTAATTTCTACACGAAAAAATATCCCTCACAACAGTTATTGGTGTCGGTCCCGTTTGCCTTAACCTATTTTGCCGATGCTGAAGAAAGCGAAGAACCTCTTAGTCTGAAGGGCCAGACCTGGAAGTCAGTAAAAAAATTCATCCAGGGCAAGGTGAATGAATTTTTAAAATGGTGACTGCTGGAAACAAATTTCCAAATGCGCGCTTTTATTTTTCCTCAGATAAAATACGAATTTTAGGTTACCTGGGAGGAGAAGGATTTAAATCGAAATCTCTGATTGCCTTTTTTTCAATAGACTTACTTGAAATTTTATAGGCAACATAAACGCTTTGTAATTGTTTTGGTTTAAAAAACCCATCTGTATCACCATTCATATCATTTGAAGTCATTTCTGCTTTTGTAAGCAACAAAATCCCATCATCAACATAGTTATTCGTTAATTTTTTCGCTGGCGGAGGACTATATTCGACTAGGTCGAAAGGACTACCAATTGCACTTCCATCTAACCGATAAGCCACTCCATTTAGCTTATATGTATTAGTTGCTGAACCTGGAACCCATCTAAAAACTATATGTGAGAAATTAGCAGAATTATAAATTGTTTTTAAAAGGCTTTTTTCAAATTTCAAATGGCTAAAATTATAATCTGCTGGCATAAACTCACTTTTTAAAAGATTGGGAAATATTTTTTTAGAAAATACTAATTAGACTCAATAAAGAACTTTTACTAAAATATGGTGAATAACCAATATTTCATAGTATTTCTATTTAAATAATTTCTGGTTTGAATTCCTTTTTACTAAATCAACCTCCTAATCCCCCAAACAACTATTTTTGCCGCCATGGCAAAAAGCAGCGCGGAAACCCCTTTAATGCAGCAACACAATGCCATCAAGAAGCGATATCCTGATGCGATATTGCTTTTTAGGGTGGGCGATTTTTATGAAACGTTTGGTGAAGATGCCATTGTTACCAGCCGGGTATTGGGCATTACCCTTACCAAACGCAATAACGGCGCGGCTTTCAGCAGCGAGCTG
>JBBRCW010000479.1:0-3960 GCA_038204535.1 Chitinophagales bacterium
GTGCTGGCTGGTGGGCTGGTGGTTAAATAAAAGGAAGATTTATATTAGAGTGTAGGAGATTTAGTGAATAGTGAATAACGAATAGTGAATAACGAATAGTGAATAATGAAGAACGAATAGTGGATAGAGATTAGTGAATAACGAATAACTAATAGTGAATAATGAAGAATGATGCACTTTAGATCAATATAGTTTTCGTAAGCCTGAAAGGCTGCTATATCATAGCCGTGGGTAAATAACGAATAACGAATAGTGAATAACGAATAATGAAGGATGATGCACGTTGGATTAATGTATTTTTCTTAGCCTGAATGGCTGTAATATCAATAGCCATGGTTGAATATTGGATAGTGAATAATGAATAATGAAGAACGAATAGTTGTGAAAAACGAAAAGTGAATAATTGAAAAATGAAGAACGAATAGTTGTGAAAAACGAAAAGTTAATAATTGAAAAATGAAGCATTTTAAATCAATGTTGTCTTCCTAGGCCTGAAGGGCTGCAATATCATAGCCGTGGGTGCAGCCCACGGACAAAAGACGGCAGATGATAACAAGCCCTTAAGGGCGTAATACAAATGGAAAGTAGGGGGGAAGGAAAAGGCAATGGGCAAAAGGCAATTGGCAAAAAGTGGAGAATTGCGGTGGTTGAGCGTAGCCGAAACCAAAGCAATGGGCAAAAAGTGATGATGCGACTGCGGTGGTTGAGCGTAGCCGAAACCAAAATCTTTGTCTTCACAAAAAAGTATAATATAAATTGTGCCCTATTTAATGCATTGCAACAATTGTAGTTTTCCAAATCTAAAAGTTACCATATGATTAAAAATGAAGAGAATTCAAGAAGGTCTTTTATTACCAAAGTAGGTAAGGGATTGGTGGGGGCCACGCTTTTTCCAGGTATTATTACGGCAAAAGATCGTCAGCGAAACCTGCAGGAGATGCTGCGCGACCAGCAGAAATTCGCTGCCAACGACCAGTTACAAATTGCCCTGATCGGCTCCGGCGGAATGGGAGTGGCGGATACTATGACAGCGCTTAGCGTGCCTGGTATTAAATTGGTAGCCGTATGCGACCTGTACGATGGCCGCCTGGCCGAAGCTAAAAAAAGATGGGGCAACGATATCTATACAACCCGCGATTATAATGAGATCATCAACCGGAAAGACGTAGATGCGGTAATAATAGCCGTGCCCGACCACTGGCACAAAGACATTTCGGTGGCTGCCATGAACAAAGGCAAACATGTGTATTGCGAAAAGCCGATGGTGCACGACATTACCGAAGGACCCGCGGTTATTGAAGCGCAAAACAAAAACAAAGTTGTTTTCCAGGTGGGCAGCCAGGGGCTTAGCTCGCTGGGTAACGAAAAAGCCAAACAACTATTAAAAGACGGTGCTATTGGAAAATTAAATTATGCCGAAGGTTTTTGGGCACGTATGTCGCCAACAGGCGCCTGGCAATATCCTATTCCTGCAGATGCTTCGCCAGAAACGGTCGGCTGGGACAGATACCTGGCTAATACCACCAAACGACCATTTGACGCTACCCGGTTCTTCCGGTGGCGCAATTATCGCGACTATGGTACCGGCGTTAGTGGCGACTTATTTGTTCACTTGTTTTCAAGTCTTCATTTGGTAACGGGTTCAATGGGGCCAAATAAAATTATGGCAACCGGTGGCCTGCGTTACTGGAAAGATGGCCGTGAAGTTCCCGATGTAATGCTGGGCATGTTCGACTATCCCGAAACGAGTGTTCTTCCGCCCTTTAATTTATCGTTAAGGGTAAATTTTGTGGATGGCACCGGCGGAACAAACTACCTGCGTATGGTGGGCAGCGAAGGCAGCATGACAGTGGAGTGGGAAAAAGTAACCCTGTTCAGAAACAGTGAAAACATGGACGAAAACGATCCCCTGGCAAAAACAAAAAATATGGCTGCCACCGGCAAACAATACACTTACGATCGTAAATCGATGATGCCTCCCGAAAAAATGGAATACGCTGCGGAGCCAGGTTATAAGGGCGCACATTTCGACCATTTTTATAATTGGGCTACCGCCATCCGTAATAAAGGCAGCGTAATAGAAAACGCATTGTTCGGGTACAGGGCGGCAGCGCCCGCTTTGCTTTGCAACGACAGCTATTTCAATAATAAGATCATGCAGTGGGATCCTGAAAACCTGAAAGTAATCACTACTTAAAAAACAATAAAGATGAAACAAAAACGTATTTTTTCGCTTGCAGTAGGTATTGGGCTGATGACGGCCTTTATCGCATGCAACTCAGCTAACGATTCCAAAACAGGCGCCGACAGCGTCAGCACAGCTATGACAGAAAATGCAAATGCTTCGGCAGACAATACATTGACCGGGACAGAAAAAAGTGAGGGCTACAAATTGTTATTCGACGGTAAAGACATGGCAGGATGGCGTACTTATAAAAATAAGCCTGCCGACTCCTGGTCGGTTGTTGATGGTGTTTTGTATTGCAAAGGCGACTC
Organism: Chitinophagales bacterium; assembly: GCA_038204535.1. Classification (GTDB taxonomy): domain Bacteria; phylum Bacteroidota; class Bacteroidia; order Chitinophagales; family Chitinophagaceae; genus Segetibacter. The sequence continues at coordinate 2,497 of JBBRCW010000479.1, forward strand.
AACCAACAAAAGCGATATGCGGGCCGACCTGATAACGAACGACGAATTTGAAAATTTTGATTTCTCAGTTGATTATAAAATATCTCCCCAGGGCAATAGTGGTATAATTTACCTGGCGTCCGAAGAATTTTCGGCAGCCTATTTAAGTGGTCCCGAGTACCAGATAATTGACGATAAAAACTTTCCGCAAAAATTAGAAGACTGGCAAATGACCGGGGCTAATTATGCAATGGACCCGGCTCCGGAGGCTGCGCCAAATGCAGTAGGAGAGTGGAACACCGCCCGGATTGTAAAAAATAAGAGCCATGTGGAACACTGGCTGAATGGTAAAAAGATTATAGAATATGAACTCGGCAGCGCCGATTGGAAGAAGAAAAAAGCGGAAGGCAAATGGAAAGATGCAGCGGGTTATGGCATGACCAGTAAGGGGCATATTGCCTTGCAGGATCATGGCAGCGAGGCCTGGTTTAAGAATATAAAAATAAAGGAGCTATAATTTTTGGTGGATGAGTCAAGCCTTTAATAAAAGCCCGGCAAAGTGAAAACTTAGCCTGGCTTTTTTATATAACAGGAGCTTTCTTCCAATGAAATTGTTACAATCATTTAAGAGGAACAAAGATTTTAAACTGAACCAGTCTGTCTTCGTTAGAAATACCGTAACTAATCTGCGCCATTATTTTATTGAACGGTACAAACATAATGGCTGCGCCATAAGCTTTGTGCCACGTTTTAGACGATGTTTCATTTTGCATCCAAACCCGGCCATTATCAAAAAATGCCAGCAGACCGATTTTGCCGTTGTAATAATAACTTTTTACATTTCTGATGTATCGTAGCTCGCTATCGTTATAGAACGCGGTTTTTCCCCAAAACCGGTTTAGCCTGAAACCACGTAAGGTTTGCGGTCCTCCTATAGAAGCATACTGGTAGAATTCAGGTTTACCAGAAACGGTTTCACCGCCTCCAGTCAGGCTCAACGAGAAGTGATCGCCCAGCGGCACAAACAAACGAAGGTGTGCCTGATAATCGCCCACGGTTTTATTCGTTTGTTTCAGGTTCATTGTATAGGCCGCCCTTCCCCAAAAAACAATGCCTTTCGTAGGTACTACAGGGTGGTTTACATGGTTAAACCTGTACAAGAATTCAACGCCCGTAAAATGTTTTGTTGTAACAACATCCGGAGTAACCGGTATCAGTATTTTGCCACTGTACCGGTCATTGTCATTTATTATTCGTACGCTTTGGTAAAACGCATTCACGCTGAAAATCATCGGCCCTAAATTTCTTATTATTCCAACGCTCCCCAGCCATTGCTCGCTGCGTGCCCGGTAAAAGTTGATGTCTTTTACTTCAAATTTTGTATCATTTCCCAACCCGAAAAAGCTGGTCCAGCGCACGGCATCCCAATTACCCCTTAGGCCCAAATCCCAATTACCAAACACCTTTTTTATAATGGCATTATAG
>JBBRCW010000480.1:0-3946 GCA_038204535.1 Chitinophagales bacterium
TAAAAACCCGGGTATAAAAGATTTCCGCGATCCTAAAGTTAGCTGGTACGAAGCAGGTAAAAAATGGATCATGACACTTGCCACCCTGGACAGGGTGACTTTTTACTCATCCGGCGATCTAAAAAAATGGACCAAAGAAAGTGAGATTGGAAAAGAATTTGGTGCCCATACCGGCGTTTGGGAATGCCCCGATCTTTTTCCATTAGATTATAATGGTCAAAAGGTTTGGATACTTATTGTGAATATAAATCCTGGTGGTCCAAATGGTGGTTCGGCAACTCAATACTTCACCGGCCAATTCGATGGCAGCAAATTTACACCCTATCAAACAGATACAAGATGGTTGGATTATGGACCGGATGAATATGCAGGTATAACATTCTCAAATACCGGAGACAGAAAAATTTTTCTTGGATGGATGAGCAATTGGCAATATGCCAATAAGGTGCCTACCGAAAAATGGAGAAGCGCTATGACAGTACCAAGAGACTTAGGACTTGAAGAAATTGGAGATAAGTATCTTGTAACATCCCGTCCTTCGCCTGAACTAAGTGCTTTAGATCAAAAGGTTACAACGCTTCAAAATATCTCAGCAACAAATTATAATCTTACCGAAAAAGTTGGCAAGTTAACGGGCCCTGCACGTTTAAGTTTCACAACTGATCAGTTAAAATCTTTCACGATTACACTCTTCAATGATGCTGGTGAAAAGGTTTTGATCGGATATGAAGAAGCATCTAACAATTACTTTATTGATCGGACAAATTCAGGTAAAGTGAGTTTTGAAAAAGGTTTTGCAAATAAACATACGGCACCTCGTTTTTCTACTAAAACCAACATGGATATGTCGTTAATCATTGATGACGCTTCCATCGAATTATTTGCTGACGGTGGCCTTTCGGTAATGACAGAAATATACTTCCCGAATTCCATCCTTTCAAATATCAATATAAACTCCAAAAGCGATTTTAAGATTAGTTCTTTAAACTTTAGTAATATGATGAGCATCTGGCAGTAACCCAGCTAATCCACAATAGCTAAAGATCGTTTATGATGAATTTGCTTTCAATCTTGTTTTAATCACAGAGGCAGATTGTATTACTGGTAATAATGCTACAATTTTAGAAGATTCCTCAAGATTAGCTTTTGTGTATTCGGCAATTAACGGCTTTTGAGCGATGTTGCTGTGAAAAAAATAAAAGACAAAATATGATGCTAACAATCCTTAAATGTCAAAGTTAAGTTGACGCCAATGCGTAGTACCGGCACACATACCCAACAGGCAGCTACGCTCATGCGCTTGCCGTTTAAAATTGGATAGTATTTTTTTTGGGCCGAGCTGTATTACTACTATTTATCATCGTTCCCGCCTCAGCGGGACCCTTATACCCATTGTTCCATATTCAGCCCACCGGATAGCGAATGGAGCAAGGATGAAATTATACACCCCCTGCACATATAGACAACCCGATGGGCAGGGCAGTAATAATTTATCAGTCGCCTTATTCTTTGCGTGGCACTAAAGATCTGAAATCATTGGGCGAAGCAGAATCGCATGATTCGGTTCGTATGGCTAATGCTGATTTGATGGTTCCATTGTCTTATACCATGGCGCCATCGCAGCCCATTGTTACAATAAAGGTGTTGATCTTAAAAATGATCCTGCATCAGTTTTATACGGTCGGTGGTATTTTGAAATTGCTGAACCAGCCGGTGATCAACTCCAGTTCGGCGATATTCATTTTTAAAATATCGGCCTTCGATACTGCAAGAAGGCTATTGATCAAGGTGGTTTCAAACAGGAAATAGGGGCAATAACACTTGAAGCGATATTTTCCTGGCAGAGGTCTCATCAGGTTTTTTCTCCATTTTGATATCATTTTACAATCCGAAATGAAAAACGTCTACTCCATCAATATAATTAGTATAATACATTGATAATAAAGAAAGGGATTGATTTTCTATGACTTTTACAAATTGACGCGGTCAGGTGTTCTGAATTTGATTACTTTTAAAACCTAACTTGCTTTACTATTGTCGTCCGCACAGCTATATGATGAAAAGGAATTGCTTTCTTTGCTAGCAATAAGTAGTGAAGAAGCATTAAAGATTATTTATCAAAAATACTGGCAACCTTTATTCTTATCGGCTTATAATATATTAAAAGATAAGGAAGCGTGTGAAGACATCATCCAGGAAATCTTTATTCAATTGTGGCTCAAAAGAGAACGTTTAACCATAACAACATCTCTTTCCGCTTATCTTTTCACTGCTTCCAGGTATCAGGTGTTTCATCATATAAAGAAGTCAGCAGGAAGAACTGAATTATTCGAAGATTTGGAAGAACGTTTCTCGACCGATGCTCCTGATGTTCCCCTATACGTAAAAGAACTGAATGAAAGAATTAATACAGCTGTTGAAAGTCTTCCTGAAAAATGCAGAATTATTTATAGACTAAGCAGAGAACATCATCTTTCTTACAAAGCCATTGCAGACCATCTTCAAATTTCTCCTAAAACCGTAGAAAATCAATTATCAATTAGTTTTAAAAAATTACGCGATGCGTTAGGTGACATCCTGATATTTTTCCTTTCATGTTACATCAGCCGGGTTTTTTAAAAAAAAAGTTATAACTCTTTTGGGGGTAAGCCTTTCTTTTTCACACTTATTAATAAACACCTTAGATTGGATAAACAGGAAATATATAAACTGATAGATAAATACATTGCCGGGGAGGCAACCGAAGAAGAAGTTGATTTGTTAAGCCGGTATTACAATAGCTTTCAGCATAACTTAGATTGGAATGAAACCGAACTGGGAGATGTTTCTGAAACAGAGGCTAAAATATTTGCCCGTATCCTAGAAAAAATAAAAGCAAATAATAACGATGAAGTCTTAGAAATTATTGAAGATGATAAAAAGCATGATAAGGGAAAAGTTTTTTATTTAAACCCAAAAAGAAAGGTCTTTACATTTTTAAAAATTGCAGCGGCCGCTTGTTTTATTGGGTTACTCGCTTTAGCAGCTCTACAATGGTTTAAAAGTGATCTGAAAAAAGAAATAGCACAGACAAAATCAACTAAAAAACCTTATAAAAATGACGTTTCTCCCGGAGGCGACAAGGCTATTTTAATGCTGTCAGATGGTACAACCATTGCGCTCGACGATGCACAGAACGGCGCATTGGCACAACAGGGCGATACCAAAATAATAAAGCTGGATGGAAAGGTTAATTACAATGCAGCTTCCGGCACAAATAAAGTTCTTTATAATACAATATCAACACCGCCCGGTGGCAAGTACCAGGTAGAGTTGCCTGATGGTAGCCAGGTTTGGTTGAATGCAGCATCGTCACTACACTTTCCTACTGCCTTTGTTGGAAAGGATAGAAGAGTAGAGATAACCGGCGAAGCATATTTCGAAATTACAAAAAATAGAAATATGCCTTTTATAGTACAGGCAAATGATGCTGAAGTGCAAGTACTGGGTACCCATTTTAATGTAATGGCTTATAGTGATGAATCTACTCTACAAACCACTTTGCTGGAAGGGGCAATAAAATTTGTAAAAGGCAATATTATCCATGTGCTTCAACCCGCTCAGCAGGCGCAATTATTAAAGAATGGACAGGTAAAAATGGTGGATGGCGTGGATGTAGATGAAGTGGTTGCATGGAAAAACGGAATGTTCAATTTTCAGGGGGCCGATATCGGAACAATTGTAAGACAATTAGCAAGATGGTATAATGTAGAAGTTGCTTATGACAGAACAATTGATGACCTCTTTTATGCAAAAATTCCACGATCAACAAAACTGTCAGAAGTATTGAATTTATTGGAGTTAACCGAAAAAGTACATTTTGAAATTAATGGAAGGAAAGTAACTGTAAAGCCTTAAACCTCGCGTCATTGCGAGGAGGAACGACGAAGCAATCTGCTCTATTAAC
>JBBRCW010000481.1:0-3904 GCA_038204535.1 Chitinophagales bacterium
ATTTATAGATAAGCATGCTAAAAAATTTAAAGAAGCAGGTTTATGGGGAAATGATGGCCAGTCATCAATGATCAACCTGGCTGCCTATCATCACAAACCATCTAATATTGACCAGGCAATTATTACATTGGCAGATCACTGGAGCAGTGGCCTTGATAGAAACACTGAACGAACTCTTGAAAAGAATCCGGAACACGGTAGGGATAAATTCAGAAGTATTCCCCTGCTTTCACCCTTTACCAAAATTTCTACGGAGTTAAATATTGATGGTATTGAAACGGAGTTAGGATATTCATTGCAAAAATTCAATACCGGAGCCGGCATCTTTCCGGTGCAGGCAAATACGCTAAATATCAAACAGGATTATGGTGCTTTGTGGAATGCCTTTGAAAAAGACTTTGAGGCTTTGCCACACCAAAATACCAATAGTTTTATTTTTAGCCTGCTCAACCTGTTGAAGTTGTATACCTGGTATATACCTGCTTCAACAATGGATTATCCCGATAATAGTTTATTTGAACACTTAAAAACTACGGGGGCTTTTGCCTATTGTATTAAAGCGTTCAGCGATAAAAACCCAGGGTCATTAATAACAGGTTCTTCAAACAGGGTGTCTTTTAAAGATGGAAATTATCCTGTTCAGTTGCTCTGTGGCGATATTTCGGGGATACAGTCTTTTATTTACAACATCACAAATAAAAGCGCCATGAAGAGCCTGAAGGGAAGGTCTTTCTATGTGCAACTTCTGGCGGAAACGATCGCATCAGAAATTTCGGCAGTATGTGGTGTAACCCCGATAAATGAAATTTATGCGGCTGGAGGTAAATTTTACCTTTTGGTGCCAACCCTTCCTGAAATTGATGAAGCGGTAAAGACTTACAGTAAGTCGTTAGAACAAGTGCTTTGGAAGAAGCATAAGGGTGCAATTTCTGTTAACATTGGTTTAGTACCGTTTACCATGAAACAAGGAAAGCCAGGTGAACCGTTAATGGCGGAAACACAAGATGAGCCCGGTAGATTGCAACCTGTTGGTTCACTCTGGAAATCTGTTTCTGATAAAACAAGCCAAAGAAAAAGGAAGAAATTTTCTAATTTATTACTTGCGCAATATAATGAGTTTTTTGAAGCAAGCGGTAAAGGTGGTGACATTGTAGTTTGTTCGGTTTCAGGAGAAGACCTGTCTGGCGCTTCAACAAGATTTAAACTGGAAAAGTCAATGGTTGAGCAAGGGGACGAAGAAAACGTTTTTGTTTCAGCCAGCGTAAAGGAGCAAATAGAACTGGGGGAAGACCTGTACAATGCAAAGTATATTATTGAAACAACCGGCGATGGAAAGACGAATTTTCATATTGGGGTAAAAACATGGTGGAAAATAAACAAGGGTGAACCTGAACAGAATATAAAAAGATGGATATTGGGTAATTGGAACGAAAGTATAGACATACTGCCAAAATCATTTACACCCGATAAACATGCGGGGCTTGGATTTAAATTGTTTGGCGGCATTCATATGGCGATAAAAGAAGGCAGTAAGGTGAAAACGCTCGAAGACATTTGTTTAGTGGATGGTGAAGCGAATGGTAAAACGGACAAGCTGGGGGTTTTAAGAATGGATGTTGATAACCTTGGAAACCTTTTTATGCTGGGTTTCCAAAAAACCAATAGCAGCTTTTCTGAACTGGCAACGCTGTCAGCCTTATTTGATCAATATTTTGGCGGCTACTTAAATACAATTCGTAATAAAGATATTTTTAAAGAAAATATCAATATTGTTTATGCTGGCGGGGATGATGTTTTTGCCGTAGGCAGGTGGGATAAATTGATACTATTTGCCATTGAGGTGCGGAATGGTTTTAAACAATTCGTAAGCGGCAGAACCGACATTTCCCTTTCGGGAGGAATTGCCATTGTTGGGCCAAAATATCCAATTGCAAAAGCTGCTGAGTTGGCGGGGGAGGCTGAAGATATGGCCAAGGAGTATACTTATACCATTGATAATACACAATTTGAAAAAAATGCCTTTAGCTTATTTGGTACACCGTTGAATTGGGAATATGAGATGCCGTTTGTAATGGAATGTAAAGATGATTTGGTTGACTGGATCTTTAATAAGAACTATATAAGCAAGGGTTTACTAATGAAAATGTTTAATTATTATGAACTATATAAAAACAAGCAGCCCGACTGGCGTTGGCAAAGCGCCTACACCATTGCAAGAATGGGCAAAGGCAAGAGCGCTGAAGTGAACTCAGTGCTTGAAATCATTAAGAAATTGCTCATTTCAAACAATTATAAAAATAAATACCAGTCTGTTTCTTTCGATGCGTTTATTGCTGCCTGCAGGTGGGCGGAATTAGAAATCAAAAATTTAAAATTATAAACTATGCCAAAAAAAATAGACGTTCATGTACTAGAAGACGGAATAACGTCGAATGAGATACCCCTATTGCAAGAATGGGGAGAATATCTTGCCAAGAAGAATGCCGGTAGAATAGAAATGAGCACGTCTCAAATCAGAAAATTTTTTGGAGAAATCAAGAGAATTCAGGCTGACTTTGAAAATTGCAAAGGCGATGTAGTGTTACTTGATCCTAAAATTGCATATGCCGTGGGGCGTGCAAAACAGTTACGTTCAAAGAAACCGCCAATCCCTCCGGTGGCAATTGAAGAATTTTATGAAAACGTCAAGCCACTGATTAGAACAATTGACGGTGATAAAAAGAAATTCAAACATTTTGTACAGGTTTGCGAGGCAATAGTAGCATACCACAAGGCAAATGGGGGAGATTAACATTTAATAAATAAAATTACTTAAATATGAAACTGCATAAAAAAATCATTATAAAGGGGATATTAGAACTGATTACAGGCATACATATTGGCGATTCAAAAGAGAATGTAGAAATAGGTGGAGTAGATAGTCCTGTTGTAAGAAGAAAAGACAACAACCAACCTTATATTCCCGGCAGCAGTATTAAAGGGAAAATGAGATCATTGCTTGATGTGGCCCATGGAAAGTCAAATACCACAGAAATGCCTGAGCACGCAATCGGAAAACTATTTGGCGCAATTGGTCCCAACAACATCGGTGGGATTCCCAGCCGACTTATAGTTAGAGACGCTTATTTGCATCAAGAGTCAATCGATTTGTTTAGCGGCTCTGAATTTACAGACATGCCATTTACAGAAATCAAGTTTGAAAATACAATTAATCGTGTAACAGGTGTGGCGACACACCCTCGTCAATTTGAAAGGGTGCCGGCAGGTGCCAAATTTAATGTGGAGTTTGTGATTAATATTTTTGGAACGAGCGACAGCGAGGCAAACGACAATGAACAAAAGCATTTGCAATTGTTTTATTCCGGTATAAAACTATTAGAAGATGATTACCTGGGAGGGAGTGGCAGCAGAGGTTACGGACAGGTAAAATTGACTTTAGACAAACCCATTCAAAAACCTATTGAAGACTACCTGCATGCCAAAGTTTGATATTTTTCGCCTGTATTTTTCTACTCCATTACATATTGGCAACGAAAGGGCCGACTATGGCAAAGGAAGTGCGGTTTTACATAGCGATGCATTAACCGCAGCTATCTATTTTGCGTGGAACCAGTTGGGACAACCAAACTGGATTCCAGAATCGGCTAATGATAGTGCCGGTTTTTCTATTTCGAGTATGTTCCCTTTTACTACCGTAGATGGCAGGCTGGTCTATTTTTTGCCAAGGCCGCTGGTAAAGTTTAAGGCAGGCGATATGCCCACTATTAGTACCACCCTCCGCAAAAAAATGAAAAAAATGGCCTGGGTTGATACTGATTTTTTTAAGCGCCAGCTTGAAGGAAACGCAGACCTTCCTACGGCGGAAAATATTTTGGGCACATTTCAATCTATCTTACCTATCAAC
>JBBRCW010000482.1:0-3901 GCA_038204535.1 Chitinophagales bacterium
GCGCCCTTTCAGGGCTGGGTTTTGTTCTTACTCTTCCTTCCCGATGGGCTTCACCCATCGCTCAGTAGATAACGCCCTTTCAGGGCTACACCCACCTTTCAGGTTTTCTTCATGTTCTTACCGGTGGGCTATCACCCATCGTTCGGGTATGCTGCCCTTTTAGGGCTTTGGTTTGTTCTTTGTTCTTCCCGATGGGCTTCACCCATCGATCAGGTATGGCGCCCTTTAAGGGCTACACCCGCTCATCGTTATCGTTCAGGAAGATGGAATATCACCCATCGTTCGGGTATGCTGCCCTTTTAGGGCTTTGGTTTGTTCTTTGTTCTTCCCGATGGGCTTCACCCATCGATCAGGTATGGCGCCCTTTAAGGGCTACACCCGCTGATCGTTATCGTTCAGGAGGATGGATTATCACCCATCGTTCGGGTATGCTGCCCTTTTAGGGCTTTGGTTTGTTCTTTGTTCTTCCCGATGGGCTTCACCCATCGATCAGGTATGCCGCCCTTTAAGGGCTATACCCACTTTTCAGGTATCATTCAGGGCGCCGGGCTATCACCCCTTCGCTCAGTAGATGCTGCCCTTTTCATGGCTGTATTAACAGGCAATGTTAACCAGGTAGAAATTTCACCCTTAGGTGGATGAGTCTTGTTAATTGGCTACCGGGGTTTGCCGTTCCGGTATACTACTGATGCTCAGGTGCCGGTATCCATGTTATGGTGTGGAAGGATAACTGGTAGTTGCACGGTTTGTCCCCTCTTCAAACTGTGTACAATAAGTACGTCTGAAATCGAAAATTTTAGTGCTGCTCCCGGTTCCACAAATGATTGAACAATGTATCGGATGCTTTCAGATATAGTGGTTTTGCCGTTTCCTCCAGCCATTTATTTTTGATAAAACTATTATGCGTTATCCTGGCATCAACATTACTGAAAAAAGGATTGTCTTTCCACATGGACCTCGATTGCCAGTTGGCGTTAATGTAGTGTAAAGCCTTCACTACATCCTGGTTGTGCCGAATGGTTCTGAAAAAAGGTTCAAACCATTCCTTCCAGGCCCATTCAGCGTCTGCCTGTCGGGTCAGGTCAAGCGGTTTGGAAACGCCGTTGGAGTCTAAAATCACCGGGCTGGATTCCGCAATGAACAGTGGCTTTTTGTGATCGTGGGCAAACTGTAGCATAGGATGCGCAGAATCCCTTGGCTCAAAATAGGAAAACGCCACCCAGTCTACATAATCATCGCCAGGATAGTACTCATCCATTTCGCTACGTTTAGTGTCACCGCTTTTTGATTGCCATACGTAAGCTATGTTGTTTACTCCCATAGAATCCATTTTATTGTGTACTCTTATCCATGCCGATTTATAATGTCCGGGTTTATAGTGGTTCCAGTCGTGTCCGTCAAACTCGTAACCCAGCCTCAGAAAAACCGGCCTGTTTCCAAGTCGGTTTATCCATTGCCCCAGCTTTATTATCAGGTGATCGTTGCCGCCGGCTGCCGTGGTGCTATCGTTTCCCTGGCTCATGTCGAGCCCAATGGCAAGGCACGAATTTTTAAAATCAGGGTCATTAGCTGTTAGCGACATGTTCTCAGGTCCATCTCCCCAATTGGCAAGGGTGGTTAATCCCTGTAATCCCGGCCTGGGCTTAGATTCATTTTGCAATACCGTTATAAAGTCGGTATAATGGGTAAAGCCTGCCGGAGCCGGAAAGTGGTCATAATAGCCGTCGTGGTAGGCATCTGTGCCTCCAATGGCTTCTAATTCCTGGCCAACAAATAGTAGGACACGGCCGTCGGCCGGTTCAAATTTTGCGACAGGATTGCGGGGTTTTTCGTTACTGGTATGGATTATTTGCCCGCAGGCGGACAATGAAACAACAACAAACAGAAAGACGAATAATTTTTTATTCATTAGTTTGATCCATTTCTATTAAAGAGATGTTTTTCCAACAAGCATTAGGTAAATTTGGTAAATTTATGTTATGCCAGTAAACGATTTAAAAAAGGAATTGGTAGCCTATATAGAAAATACAAATGATGAAGAACTTCTCCATCTGCTGAAAGAAGATTTTATTTTTTACGGTAAAACAAAAAATATTGATATAACTGATGGATTGAGTGCAGAGCAAATTAAGGAGCTGAAAGAATTGGCTGGGGAAGATATATTAAAAGATACGCATACATTGGATGAATTTAAAAAGGCGACCGATCAATGGCGTATACCGTAATTCTAAAAAAACGCTTCACGAATAAAGTACAGAAAGTTCTGACTTATCTTGAAAAAGAATGGTCGCATAAAGTAGCTGCTGAATTCCTTGAAAAGGTTGACTATCGGATTGAGCTGATTTTAAAACGACCTTTTTCGGGCGCTCCCTCACTGAAAGTAAAAGGTGTAAGAGGTTTTTTAATCACACGACATAATAAAATGTATTATAAAATAAAGGACGACAAAGTGATTATTCTGAATATGTATGACACAAGAATGAACCCCACGAAGAATCCCTATTAGCGGTTTGTGTAGGCATCTATTTTTCAAATACCCGTTACAGCCAGGCGTATTTTTTGATTTATTGGTGGAGACTCGCAGAAATACGACAGGTGAAAACTTCTGCCAAAATAATGCAGCTAGAGCTGAGAATATTGGATAAGCAAATAGACTACAATTATTAAATCCTTTCCGGTTGATTTTGTTGAAATTATATAAATCAGCCTTTCAGCCTTCTATATTGGTCCTTTTCAAAAAACCCCGGGCTACACCCGGGGCTATTCATATTCAACCCCTTCAGGGTTAATTCATCCCTTTATTATTTTCCTGTGGTTGATGACCGGGCTTAAAAAATTTCTGCCTATAAAGCTTTTTATCCGACGGTTTCTAACCGATTTACCCACTCAACTCAACAAATACTCCTTAAACAAACTGTATTCCGGCGACATTAAAATACTTTCCTTTTTCTTGCCCATTATTGCAGCTACGTTTGCCGGCAGATCAATCTTTTTGCCAATGATTGGTTCTACCACATCGTAAAACTTAACCGGGTGCGCGGTCTCCAGAAAGATTCCTTTATCACCCGGATGTTCCGATAAATATTGGTGCAATGCATTATATCCAACTGCGCCATGGGTGTCGGTCAGGTAATGCTCTTTTTCGTACACTTCTTTAAGCGTTTTTTTAGTTTCCTCGTCCGAAACACTATAGCCGCTCATTACCCGCTTTACTTCGGGGTATTGATTTTTAAATAGTTCAAGAATGCGAACAAAGTTGCTGGGGCTGCCTACATCCATGGCGTTTGAAATAGTAGCCACTGCCTGTTTTGCCTGGTAATTGCCGCTTTTAAGATATTCGGCCACACTATCGTTGGCGTTGCAGGCGGCAATAAAGTGTTTTACCGGCAACCCCGAAATATGGGCAACGAGGCCCGCGCAAATGTTACCAAAATTTCCGCTTGGCACGCATATTACCGGCGGTTCATTTTTTTGCATCCATTGCTGCCAGGCATAAAAATAATAGAACTGCTGGGGCAGCCAGCGCGCCACATTGATAGAGTTTGCAGAAGTCAGGAAAAGCTCTTCATTCAGTTCTTTATCAGCAAAAGCCTGTTTGACCATCCGCTGGCAGTCGTCAAAATTACCCTTAACTTCTATTGCGCAAATATTATTGCCCAGGGTGGTCAACTGCTGTTCCTGCACACTGCTCACCTTTCCCGAAGGGTATAGAATTACTACATTAACGCCCTCAACATTATAAAAGCCACTGGCCACCGCACCACCGGTATCGCCGCTGGTAGCTACCAAAACAGTCACCTCTCGGTCGCTGCCAGTCACAAAATGACCCAGGCAGCGGCTCATAAACCTGGCGCCTACATCTTTAAAAGCCAGGGTGGGGCCATGAAACAATTCGAGCGAA
>JBBRCW010000483.1:0-3890 GCA_038204535.1 Chitinophagales bacterium
GGATTGAAAATTATTTCTGCAACTGACAAAGGGGAGAAGTTCTATTACGATGTCGATATGAAGGATCCCCTTGCAATTATCCTCGGAGCCGGGTTGCTGAAGGTTTCGGACGAATGGGCCAAGATTCCTCAAATTGGTCAGATTCAGTGAAAAATTGAAAAAAATATTGAAGTTTATGTAATGGAATGGTCAGAATTAATCGAACAGAATAAAAGGAAACTGGGTTATTTATCTAATCAACTAAAGGTGAAAGATAAATCTGTAAACGAAAAATTTGAAACACAATATTCTGAATTGATAACTGAAAAAATATCGGCTCAATTAAGGTTCGTGAAATAATACGGCGGCTAATAAGCGTTTCCTGACCCGATCCCGACATACATTTATAATCTTAAATATTACCAACATGTGGACAGAAAAAGAAAATAAGCTATACCAGAAATTTACTTTTAAAGATTTTAGCCAGGCCTTTGCCTTTATGACCAGGGTAGCCCTGGCAGCTGAAAAAATGGATCACCATCCGTTGTGGACGAACGTGTATAATACGGTGGAAATTTGGTTGAGCACGCACGATGCAGGCGATGTGGTAACAGAAAAGGACCGTAAACTTTCAGTAAAAATTGATGCCCTTTTAAAATGAAAAGACCTGCGTGATCATGCAGGTTTTATCATTTTTTTTAGTGGGATTCTCTAGGGAAGCACGAACAACACTTTGTCCGTTTCTTCAATCATTTTGCCTATCGGTTTACAAAAAGTTTCCAGGCCATATTCGGCAAGCAAGGCTTCAACCTCGGCTGCGGCCTGTGGGGAAACCGACATTAATAATCCACCGTTTGTTTGTGGGTCGGGTAAAATTTTTAAGGCTTCATCATGGTCAAATCCGCTGCCCATATCCACCTTAGATGAATAACTGGCCCAGTTACGTTTGGTGGCATCGGGCCCTACATTTTGAGCAATATAATCTCTTACGCCTGTAACAAGCGGTAGATCGTTATAATGTAATTGGGCGCTTAGTTTGCTGCCTTCCGCCATTTCAATTAAGTGGCCAATTATGCCAAACCCGGTAATATCAGTTAAGGCATGCACGCCTTCAATTTTTCCTAAATGTTCGCCAATGGAATTTAAAGTGGTTAGCTGCTTTATTAATTTTTCGGCATGTTCGGGGGTCAGCACTTTTCGTTTCTGTGCAGTTGCCATAATGCCCACTCCAATAGGCTTGGTTATATAAAGCAAATCGTCTTTACGGGCCGAACTGTTGGTTTTTAAATTGGTAATATTCACCAGTCCACTTACAGCTAAACCAAACATAGGTTCTTTGGTATCTATGCTGTGTCCGCCGGCTAAAGGAATGCCCGCTTCGGTGCATATACTGCGGCTACCTTCTATTACTTTTTGGGCAACTTCGGCAGGAAGCACATTTACCGGCCAACCCAATATCGCGATTGCCATTGCTGGTTTGCCGCCCATGGCATACACATCGCTGATAGCGTTTGCCGAAGCAATACGGCCAAAATCAAATGCATCATCCACAATAGGCATAAAAAAATCGGTCGTGCTTATCATTGCAAGGCCATTACCCAGATTATAGGCAGCCGCATCGTCTTTACTATGGTTGCCAACCAGCAGGTTTACATATTCTGTTGACGAAAGATTGCTCTTTAAAATATCATCCAATACCTGCGGGGCAATCTTGCATCCGCAACCCCCGCCATGAGAGTATTCTGTAAGTTTTATTTGTTCAGACATATTTATTGATTCTGTATAGATTTAAGATAGAGGGAAAAGTGATTGATTTTGATAACTCAAAAGATCAATGGACTTTTTTATAGGATGTTTTCAAAAATAATTTTATTCGGGCAACCGGGTTGCACTAAACTGTTACATTTTTTTGATGGAATGCACAACTGCCTCTCCTGGTCAAGTGCCGCTATCTATAGGCGCGATTTGTTCGGCGGTTACCGTATTTAAAATTTTCCGTGTGTTTTCAAATGCATTTACCTCAGCCGACGGCACATAAATTGTTTTCTGTTGCCAGTCTTCCCGGCCCTGAAGCCCTTTCAAATAATATTTGTCGTAATAGGTAAGCAACACCCTAAAACACTCCAAAAGGTCATCTTCCAGCAAATGGTTAATGGCGGTTTTTGTTTCAAGCCCGCCGAGCCTTTTTTTAATGCGCAAAATGGCGTTCATAATTTTTTCTTTGTCGCCCTTACCATAGTCTTTAACCAGCCATTCCAGGCGCTTTTCAAACGGAATATCTAAAAAATAAACCTGGGCGGCCCTCATTTGATTCCAAAATTCAACCGGAATGTTCAGGTTGCCGATCCGCTGACTTTCATCCTCCAGCCAAACTTCAAAAGGCACTGCTGTATTATCGGCCTGTTTATTTTGCCCGATGAAACCAGCAGATTCGTTTGCCTCATCTAACATGTCTTGTTCTATACGCTGTTTTTGCAATTTGTGTAATTCAAGCGCCAATAGATTTTCAAACATTTCCTGTGTGGGCTGCTCAGGCATGCCAATACTTCCAAACGACGATCCTCTGTGGTTGGCAAGGCCTTCCAGGTCTATTGCAGGTTTCCGCTGCCTTTGCAATTCGGAAATGACACCTGTTTTGCCGCTGCCGGTATATCCGCCCACCACCTTACATTCATAATTAACAATAAACTGCCGGTGGCACCACTGCCTGAAACTTTTGTATCCGCCTCTTAATGTAAATACCTTAAACCCGTAAAGGTCAAGAAGCCAGGCCACCCCGGCGCTCCGCATTCCACCCCGCCAGCAGTGTATCACAATATTTCTATTGTTAAAGCCGTTTGTAATAGCGGGTTTAACTGCCCCGTTATTTGATCCGGTCAATTGTTCTATCTCCTCTATCATTTTTACCATTTTTGGAGCAAAAAACTGCAGGCCGATTTTTATGGCGGTTTCGCGGCTTTGTTGTTTGTAGGCGGTTCCTACCACCTTTCGCTCATCATCATTAAATAAACTAAGATTATAAGCTCCGGGAATATGGGCATGTTTAAACTCCGAAGGACTTCTTACATCTATAATCGGGAAAGAGCCCAATTCAGTTAAAAATTTATTAATATCTATTATGGTTACGGCCATCTACAATTGGTTTCTTAGAGCGAAAATCCTCTTTTTTTCAGGATTAACGGCTAATATTACTAATTTTAAAAACCAACCAAAATTCGATAATTGCTATCCTGATTTTTGCATTTAATTTATTCAAATGAAGTTTTTTTTAAAACCCTCCTTCTTTATTGTTCTTATTTTATTTGCAGGGATAGTTAAAGGCCAGAATAACCTGTGGAAAGATGTTTCGGAGAACGCCCTGCAATCGGCCAGCTTTAAGCGTTCTGTAGTGCCGGAAAAAGGGCGTACAGTTTCGCTTGATAAGAAAAGTATGCTGGAGTTTTTTAATACTGTTCCGCTGGAATTTTCCAGTGCTTCATACCAAAATAAGCATATTATGCCGGTACCGATGCCTTATGGCGGGTATCAGAATTTCAGTATTGTAGAAATGTCTTTGTTGGAGCCCGGATTGGCCAACCAGGTGCCGGATGTAAAAACATTCAGGGGCCAGGGCATCGATGACCCAACCGCGACTATTGTAATGGATGTTACTTCTGACGGTTTTCACGCCATGATCTTAAGCCCGGTAAATGGAACTGTTTTGATAGATCCGTATAACCGGGGCTCTGACGCAGCATACACTGTTTATTACAAAAAAGATTTTAAAAGCTCCAGGACCTTTACCGAAACCGACAAGCAATTATCCGATGCTATGCCGAGGGGCGCGGCTTCTGATGACCTTCAGGCAGGCCCTTGTGTGGGTGGAACGTTAAAAACCTACAGGCTGGCAATAGCCTGTACAGGCGAGTATG
>JBBRCW010000484.1:0-3884 GCA_038204535.1 Chitinophagales bacterium
AACCAGGCAGAACCCGCGGTGGGATAATCAGGCAGCACTTTGTAAAGCCATGACCGCGCATGAAAATTTGTTACGCCCGTTAGAATAGGGTCTTTTGCCGCGACTGGTATTACGCTAACGTCGGTGGATGATTTATGACCATAATGTGTATGATTGGCCTTGCCGCCCCAGCCCGGCGGTGCATTGAAAGCTTTTTCCGCAAAAGCATTCCATTTCTCCAGCGGGTGTCCTTTGGGATAATTAAAAGCATGCGTTGTGGTACGAAACCCGATAAGCGGTTTGCCTGTTTCTAAATAGTCTTCAATAAATTTTACCTGGTCTGCAGGCAACCGGCGCCAGCGAAGAAAAAAGACAGCGACATCGGCTTCTTTCAATGCCTCGAGCCCCGGAATATTTTCTTCGGCATTGTGATCCGGATAAGCCTTTAGCACCTTTGTGCGAAAGCCATAATTCTTCTCCAGGTCGGCGGCAATTATGGGCAATGTCTGCTCTCCGCTATACTCATGATCGCCGGTAACAAATACAATCAATGGCTTTTTTTCGTTTGCGCTGTTCTTAGTCTGAGCGCATGAGTAAAATGTGGACACCAGGATCACGCATAATAACAACCAATATGTTATACTTCTGGAATATTTCATTTTAAGTAGTTGTGATTTAACAAAGTTTAATTACCTGGTTGAATACTAAAGGGCTCTATCTTCTAAGGGATGTTGTTTGAGAAGCTCTTCAGGCGAATAAAAGCCGATTTTAGCTTTTGTATCTGACCGTATTTGTTTTACCCGGACAGGAGAAATTGCAGATGCCTTGTTTCCAAAAGAATTTCTTACATAAGTTATCACTGCTGCTACTTCATCATCCTTTAGCATACCACCAAATGGTGTCATTGGTACCTGCCCGGAATATTTAACTCCCGATACTTCGAGAGGTCCATACAATCCCTTTAATACAATTTTTATCAGCCTGTCCTGGTTACCCAATACCCAGTTGTTTGACTTAAGCGGTGGAAAGCCGGATGCGGGAAGGCCTTTACCATCGGGCTGGTGGCAAGTACTACAGAAACCATCCCGGTTATAAATTGCCTTCCCTTTGTTGTAAAGATCAAGGTCAGCCCCTTTGAGATCAGTTTTAACCAATGCCATTTTCTTTTCCGGAACTTCGTGACCGTTTAAATGGGCAAGTGCGGTTTCGTAAGAAGGCTGCATCCATTCGTCAAGTGGCCTTTTGGCAGCGACTGCTAATATTGGAAGTCCCTTTGTTTTATCTAACCACGATGCTGCATCAATTGCCTCCAGTCTAACACGACCATGTACATCATTTGCGGCATGCATCAACAAGTTTGACTGATCGGCTACCTGGTGCCCGGTGTATCTTACAACCCTTACTGCTGCTGCCCTTGCCCTATAATCTTTCGCATGTAATAACTGACGTAAAAGCTTCTGATCTACTTTATTCATGCCCCATGTTACCCAAAGCGCTTCTAACAAATTATGTTCATAACCCTTATCATTCTTATTAAGACCCGCAGCCCAGGTAGTTACATGCGATAATACTTCAGAAACCGGCCGACCGCGAAGTTCACGACGTGTGCGGTAACGGGTGCGGTATTCAGGAAGCTTTAGGTTGTTTAATAGTTCGTCTATGCTGGCACCATCTATTTTAGCTGGTTTAACCAATGGTCGCGAGGGGTAGGTAATTCGGTATATTCTTCCTTTAGCATGATCACGCAAAGGGTCCCTTGCGTTGTGTTGCATGTGACCTATGAGCACATTGTGCCAATCAAGAACATATAAAGATCCATCAGGAGCAAACTCCATATCTACAGGTCTGAAATTCTTGTCCTCAGATACCAAAAGGTCCTGGCGATGCCTGCTCTTGTAACCAGTGCCATCATCTACAAGTGTATGTTCTTTAGTTCCTAAGAAACCGATGGTATTGTTTATAAGAAAGTCGCCCTGCACTTCATCAGGAAAATGACGGCTTGAAATAAATTCAAGACCCGAAGTAGGGCGAACCATATGGTCGGTTTCAATAAGGTTTGCTGATCTCGGAGAAAATACTCCATACCTTGACTTTACAGTACTTGGCATCATCCACCGTACATTGGGACTGGAAGTTTCGGCAAAAAAGTTTTCTCCCCATTCATCAAATGCAATACCCCATGGATTGGGAATTGAAATCTGGGCAGTTCTTTCAAGCATTCGTCTTTGAGGACTGTAACGGTAAAAACCACCGTTAGTTGCACGAACGGGGCCATAAGAAGTTTCGACATTTGTATGAAGAAAAACACCTTCACCCATATAAATTGCTCCCGATGGATCGACGGTATATGCATGATGTGCATGGTGCGTATCGTGATCGTCAAAACCACTTAAAAGAATTTCTTTAGTATCGGCTTTATCGTCGCCATTGGTATCTTTTAAAAGAACAAAGTTGGTTCCCTGGGAAAGATACACGCCCTCCGGAGCAAGTTCGAAACCAACTGGAAGATATAAGCCTTCAGCAAAAACGGTTGATTTATCTGCCTTGCCATCTCCATTTTTATCTTCTAAAATAACGATCTTATCGTTGGGTTTTTTATCCCCCGGTTTCCATGCAGGGTAAGTAGGCATAGTAGCCAACCATAGTCGCCCTTTATTATCGAAAGACATTTGGTTTGGTTTTGCCAGGTCAGGAAATTCCTTTTCCGAAGCAAACATTTCTATTTTATAGCCAGGCGCTACTTTTAGTTTACTCAGTGCATCATCTCCATACAAATAATCAAGGCTACCATTTTTGTCGGGGTTGTAGTTGGTTTTTATTTCGGGAAGTGCGATGGTTTTTGCATCCGCTGCAGCTACATCCATTTTTTCACCTTTGGCTGCCTTCCATATAGCGGTATCTCTAATAGCTGTTAACTGCCTGGTCTTGACCAGTTCAGTGGGGTAATTGTCTTGACCAAACGGATTGAACCGGCGGCCGTACACGTGAACCCCATTTGGTATTTTAAGATCATTGTGCCACATCCAGTTTTTCTCCATAACTGCTGCATGTACCAATACATGATTTGCTTCTGCGGTAGCAGGGGTCTTACCAAAAATCTGGTCTGTGAGTAATGTAGAAAACTTAGCATAACCTGCATCGGTTAGTTGAGAACCATCAATTGTAAGAGGAGTTTTAGCTACCTGGAACCACTCTTTTGTTGGCGTAAACGCATCCACAAAAAGAACTTTGTTTTTGCCTGCAATTTCTCTCATAGCTTCCGCGTACATGGTCAGGTTTGCATTTTCCTTTTTGCCATTGGGAAGGTCGAACTTGTTTGAAAGGTCCTCAAAAGCAATAGGCGAAACGATTGCCAATTGTGGCGGAGCAACTCCGTTGTACTTTTCACTCAACGTATGTTTAATAAAAGCATCCAATTCAGCTTTATAGTTTTCCAGTCCTTGTTTTCCCTGGAAAGATTCGTTGAATCCAAAGAACGCTATTATAATGTCGGCCTTATGATTGCTGGTCCATTGATCAGGCGTTTCATAGAAACCCTGGCTGTCTGATTTCCTGGCTAGTTCGGTCTGAAATTTTTCTGCTTCCGCAAATGCCCAAGGGGATGGTCGGCCTGAATGAGGTCGAAAACCTGGCGTGTTACCTCCATCGCACATATTGCGGATGTAAAGCAAACTATCAGGATAACGCAAGTGCATCTCAGTTTCAAAATGACCGAAGTTCATCATCCGAGATCCCAGATTGTTGCCAATAAGAATAATGTGAGAACCTTTTTTTATTTTTATAGGGGAAGGATTTGATTGGGTAAACTGGAAAGAGATAAAAGCTATTAACACAATCCCCAGCATTTTAAATGATGCCTTACTTCTATTCTTTATCCTTATTGTGATCATTTAATTTAATTTAAA
>JBBRCW010000485.1:0-3840 GCA_038204535.1 Chitinophagales bacterium
GAAGCTTTGTCGCTAGAAGAAGCGGGCAGACTGTCACTGCCAATGACATTTTTAGTCTGTTTGATTTATGAATCATCGTTAATAGACATGCGTGGGTTTTCCACGCAAAGACGCAAAGTAAAACCCACGCAAAGGCCGCAAAGAAAAATCTTTGAATCAGGCATTTAATAAACTTATACATCTTTGCGTGACGCCCTTTGCGGCTTTGCGTGAAATCATGCCGTCTTAAATATCCTTACACAAGGACTTTGAAATTAGAGGCTTTATGCTGTATTTTTTTTAAAGAACTTTTTTGGGAACCAAAAATTAATCACTCTCAAAGTCGAAGCGGTTTTAAACCACGTTCCAACAAAATAAATAGCAACAAATAGAAATGCAACCAGTAAGATGGTTACGAAAACCGGAGGGCAATTTATCCATATTTGATCGCAGCATTAAGTTTAAGCAATTTCAACTTTGATTTTTTTCCCTAATCCCAATTCAACTATTTTATAGAGAGTTGACAATTCAGGTTCAATTAGATTATTTTCAATTCGTGAAATATAGGTCTTACTTGTGCCACTCAAATCAGCTAAGTCTTGTTGTGATAATCCTTTTTTTACTCTGGCTTGTTTAATTGTTGAGCCAAAATAGAATTTATGTTCCGTTTCATTGGTAGAAAGACTATTATTATAAACTATGTCTGGACTTAATTCATAGGGATGAATGATTTCATTTCCATCAACGTCTATCAATTCAAGTTTTACATTTTGCCATGATAATGTCTGGTTTCTTAAAGTCACCTTTTTGAATTCTTCTTCATCCAATAATTGAAATTCAGGATCCTTTTTGGTGACTTTCCACTTTTCAAATAATTTTTTGAAATCAATAACCCTTGTCTCTCCATTGTTAAAAATGCAGTATAATTCAAATCCTTTAATAGATTTGATCTGCAGAATTCTGGGTATCTTAATCGTCTTTTTCATTTTCGCAAATTTGGATTTAGTCTTTTGAAGTTATCTAAAAGAAAAGCTTTAATAATTTCATTGTCTGCCCATTCAAGAACCAGTTTGGGCTGCTTAGCTGGTAACCACCCCGCATACGATTTAAGTGTTTTTATTTCAAGTAAAATTTCATGTTCTGCATATAGAGCATGAAAGTGCGGAGGCGGATGGTCTCTGGAATAAAGGTCTATTTTTATCGAATTGATTATATGGACTGTTGGCATTAACCAGGTTTAACAATATCAAAGTTGCCAAATTTGGTAACAAAAAGAAAATTTATTTATAAACGAAGGTTCGTGGCGGCGATTAACAAAGAGCTTCCTTTTTTAATGGTTTAACAAACGGGATATTGCGGCAGATCTCGTAACCTTTTATGAAACTTTTTTTTTTGGGGCCATTGGAAAATCTTGCAAGACAAAATTATATAACCTTGTCCAACGATGATTTAAAAGACTTTACCGATAGCGTTACATCCTCCTCTGTAGTAGCCCACGAACACACACTAATTCTAATGACCCTCTTGCCCTGCCAGGTGGAGCCGCCCACCCAGCAAATGCGTTCTTCCTGTATGTGCTGTAGTACCACGTTAGTCAATTCGTCGGTGTCGCACGCAACCAATACCTGGTTAAACACCACATCGTTCAAAATTTTAAAGCCTTTTATAGCTGAAAGCTCCGCTGCAAATTGTTTGGCTCGTTGGTGCATGCCGGTGATCATCTCATCCATACCTTTTTTACCCAGGTATTTCATCGTTGCCCAAAGCTCAATAATCCTGGCCCGTCTCGACATTTCGGGGGTAAATAACATGCCGTCTCTTTCGTGGCTAAAAACGAAATAACTGCCCGCCTGATGCAAAGCGCTGGTAAGGGCCTCTTTGTCGGCACATAGTACAATACCGCAGTCGTAAGGGGTATTAAGAGTCTTGTGTCCGTCAACTGCCCAGCTATGGGCATATTCCATGCCCTGTGTAAGGGGAGTTAGCTGAGCTGATGCTGCGGCCCACAATCCAAAAGCGCCGTCTAAGTGTATCCAGGCGCCTGCATCGTGTGCCTTTTTACAGATCAGAGAAAATTGATCGAATGCGCCAGTGTTTACATTGCCGGCGTTCAATATGAGCAGCGTGGAGTTGTCAATTTCTTTTATAAACGCCGGGTTTATTCTGCCTTGATCGTCCGTATCAATAAAGGTGATGTTGGCGCTGCCAAATCCTAAAAGACTGATGACTTTTAAGACCGACGCGTGGGCTTGCTTACCGGTCATTACTTTAATGGGCGGGGAATTTTGAAATCCCTGTGTATTTACATCCCATCCCTGGTTTTTTAACAGGCGGTATCTGGCGGCGGCCAATGCACACAAATTTGCCGAAGTGGTGCCGCTTACAAATCCTGCAACCGTGTCTGCAGGTAATCTAAATATAGAGACCAACCATTTTTCAACGATCGTCTCCAGTACAGACGCCAAAGGCGACATCACCTGCATGGCGGTATTTTGATCCCAAAAAGTGGCTAATAATTTTGCCGCTAATCCGCTGGGTACAACGCTACCATTTACAAATCCAAAATACCTGCCGCCTGTCTGTGCAACCGTAGCCGGCGAACCATATTGATGCAAGGTGTCTATAATATCTGCTGCATTGCCGGTTTCAATGGGCAGTTCCTCCTTAAAAAATTGCAGGTCTTCTATTGCCTTTTCAGACGGATAAACGTTTCGATCCTTTGAATGATCGATGTAGTCGTTGCCATATTGCAGCACTTTGCTAAAAATAAATTTGTCCTCCATTTCGGCAAACATCTTTTTCTGAATGTCAGTCATGATGATCGTTTTTGGTCGGTGATAAACTGTCGGAGCCAATTTAAGATTTATTTGTGTGCCTTTTTGGTTGGGGTTATGATGCTGGCCTGTGAATGCTGCCTGGAGAGGTGTTCGGAGAGTAATTTTTATTCTTGAGATCGGGGAGCGCCAGCAAACGGGACAGGCGCTTCGGAACACCAGGAAACAACGGGGGGATTCCTTCCCGATCAAAATCGGGATCGGACAAAAGGATTTTCATTCGTCGGAATGACAAAAGGATTTTCTTTCTTCGGAATGACAAAAGGATTTTCCTCTCGGAATGGCAAAAGGATTTTCCTCTCGGAATGACGCACCGTTTAAGTATTTCAAATGCCCAACAAATCATGGATATTCATTTGACTCTGAAGTTGTCCTTTGGAACACTACGGAGAGCCGGAGAATGAAGTGCTTATAGTGTTTTCTATGCAGGTTGTACCTTGAACAACCTGGGTTCACAATAATCCGTGTTTCTTAGCATAAGAAAGCAGCTCAGCGCAATTTCGCGATTCCGTTTTCATCAACATATTTTTACGGTGATTACTGACTGTATTAAGGCTGATTGAAAACTTGGCAGCAATCTGTTTACTGGAAAATCCTTCCTGAACAAACTGTAGAATTTCGATTTCGCGTTTACTCAACACTTTGTCGAACTTATCAGGATAATGAATGGATTTGAATTGCACAATTTTTGCTAACGTAAAACGCTCTGCTCCTATTTCTTCTATTGTATGCACCATTGTTGAATCGGGTTTATAAGCTGAGATATCTATTATGTAGCCGATAGCAGCTATCGGGCAACCGTTTTCATGCGACCCAAAGTAGGTTGATCGTTGCAATACTTTCAGGTACTCACCATCTTTTGTCTTTACCCTGTAGTTAAACGAAAAAGAAAAATTGGGGTAGTTTGATACAGTTTGGTTTTTTAGAAATGCAATTATCTCCGGGAAAATTTGCTCATTAAAGCATTTAAAGTCATTTGGATGCCACAGGCCGGTAAAATACAAGGGACCGGCATCGCACAAAATAT
>JBBRCW010000486.1:0-3837 GCA_038204535.1 Chitinophagales bacterium
AATTGCCCGAACATATGCACAACAAGACAACGTGTTGGAAATTATGAATCTTCGGCATAAAAGAAGACAAGATGATATAGATAGATACTACAGAAAAATATAGTCTACTGATTTTAGAATTTAAACTTTGTTAAAGTAGAATTAAGAAACATTGCAATGAAAAAATGGGTAAACCAGCAAAGCCAATCCGGCTGATGGTTTCCCTGGTAATTTCAAAACACCCCTAATAAAAGTGATGAAAACCTGGTAGAGCAGTAAAGTGAAAAATTATACTTTCTATACATTAATGGTGAGCAGCATTTTCAACCCAACATTCCCTGTGTACCTATCAAACTTGTTGGTTTCGGCAACGCTTTGGAGAAGAAAGTGGAGAGCTGATTTTACAGGAAAGTATCCGTGTTAATGATGGTGCTGAAAATGAAAACGGCGGTGGTTGTAAGTATGGATATAACTGTTCATGCAAAAAATACTACCTATCCGACTGATAATAATCTTTCTCAAAATAACGCACCAAATTATTTATATAGATTGTCATGAAAAAAAAGGCTGCCCTTTAAGACAGCCTTCTCTTTTTATGTTATGAACATTTTTAGAACACATTCATCTGTTTCCGGATCTGTTATTTAAGCTTTAATTCCAGGGGCTGGCTATATAATAGCTCTGCAACACCAGCGGTTTTCACGCCAACCCTTACAAATACGAAGTCTCTTGTCGCACTGGCTGCCGGTATATTAGCTGTAATGGTGACAGGCTGACTAAGATCGGTAATTGCTGAAGCGGCCTTCGACACATTTGCCACATTATTGTTTTGGTCGGTTACAATGGTTTGGCCAATGTATATTCTTGCCAGCTCCAGTGCTTTTGTGGTGTTTACCTGTTGAAGATTGAAAGTTGCTGTAACGGAATTACCGCTTCGTTGGTAATTAACATTTTTGATGATGAAATAGGGGTCTACCGGAACTTTAATGGTTGAAGTTCCTTTTACATCTACGTCAAGCGAATCGGTTTTATCGGCCCATGGCCCATTACCCCTGAGCAAAGTAAGTTTATAATTTCCGGGAAACACTTTGGCGCTAAAGGTGCCGTCTTGATTAAGATATACTGGTATTTTATTACGTAGCTGAAAACCATATTGCCACAATTCCAGTTCTACACCACCCGACCTTACGCTTAAAGGTTGGCCGTTGTGTTCTACGTTGCCACTGATGACAAACGATGGGGGCTCTTTATTATCTTTTTTGCACCCGACAAAGACTATTAAAGCCACTATACAGGGGATAAAAATATTTTTTTTCATATTGCTGAATTGAAGTGGTTATTGTAAAGGGTTTCGTACAATTTTAGAATTATTGTCGAGCACGCTTTGCGGAATGAACGTATAATAATTTTGCACCTGAAAAAACCGCGGCGAAATAAACCTGGGCGCCTGCAGCTTTTCGAAAATGTATTTTCCGTGACTGGGGTCGCCGGGGCGAACTACACGGTAAGGATACAACGCATATACGTTTGCATTGGGGTTGGAAGTACTGCCATTCCATACCTGGTCGGCAATTCTCCAACGCTTCAAATCCCATACCCTGTGATCTTCAAAAGCAAGTTCAACCCTCCGCTCATTTTGTATCTTTTCAATACTAAGAGTCGACAGGCTGTGGGGGCCAAACCCGGCTCTTTGTCTTAATGTATTTATATAACAGCACGTATTTAAAGGTAAAACGAGCAGCACAAAAAGCTATAAGTAAAGCAATATCTATTGAAGGGCAGGCATGCTGACCGAAAAGGTGGAGGAACTTATAAAAAACCCGCCGCTGCGCGCATGCAGGGAAAATGAAATAATAAGCATCATTTTAGAATTAAAGCTGTTCTATTCTGGTAACTTACATTCCATCGATCTTCTTTTTCATACATCTTAAAACTGCCATTTCATGTTTGCTGATTTTGCCAACAAAAACGTATTAATCACCGGTGGCTCACGGGGTATTGGTAGGGAATGTGCCAGGCTGTTTTCAAGCCTGGGAGCCAATGTTCTGATCACTTATAAAACCAATTTGGCAGAAGCACAGAATACACTTTCCCTTTTAAATGCCGAAAGAAAGAATTGCTCTTATCAGCTGGATATTTCTATACCCGAAAATGTTGAAGGGGTTATTAATCAGGTATTTTCTGATTATGGCAGACTGGATATTCTGGTAAACAATGCCGGTATTTTTATTGAGCATAAAATAGACCAGGTATCGTTTGAGGAATGGCAAAAAGCCTGGAACGCCACGATAACCACCAATTTAACCGGTGTAAGTAATCTGTGCTATTTTGTTGCGCGTCACATGATCAAACATCAGAATGGCAAGATCATTAATATTTCGAGCAGAGGAGCCTTTCGGGGTGAACCCGATCAACCGGCATATGCAGCCAGCAAAGCCGGTTTGAATGCCATGAGCCAGTCGCTTGCCCTGGCGCTGGGTAAACATAATATTGTAGTTGGTGTAGTGGCCCCGGGTTTTGTTGAAACCGATATGGTGGCAGAATTATTGGAAAGCGAAGCAGGCAGTTTGATAAAAAAGCAAAGCCCCATGAACCGTGTGGCAAAACCAGAAGAGGTGGCAAGGGTAGTTGCCATGTTTGCAAGCGAAGGTGCATCATTTATGACCGGAGGAATAATTGATGTAAATGGCGCGTCGTATTTACGCAGTTAGTCAAACTTGTTGTAGAAACAGGTGCTTATGAAATGACCTGTTTTGATTGATTGAGAAACAGCAACGGATTTTCCGTGCTAACAGGCCAGCCCGCCAGCCCGATCTGATCATTCCGGCGGGGCTGATCATCCGTTCGGACGGGTGTTAATTTAATTCCGATTTTCCGGAGCTCACCTTTTGAGATTATTTCTATGGTGCAAATAGTTCCATTGCACCACTCGTTCCTATGGAACGACCATACATAATTTCCAATTATGTTCTACCAACCATATGTTCCGATGGAACATGAAGAACCATATCAATTTTAGCATTGTAACTTTGATTGCCAGCGATTAATTTCAGTTTAGTTTCATTTTAAAGGGGTAAGGGAAATTCCCTATCCGTAAAATAGGAACGACTGGTTGGTAGTTGTTACCTACGAATTGTTGAAAGCGTTCCAGCGGAACGCCTGTAGTTATTCGCACCATATGTTCCGATGGAACGACCATATCTAATTTGCAATTGTTTCTGCTAACCATATGTTCCGATGGAACATGAAGAACCATATCAATTTTGGCCTTGTAACTTTGATTGCCAGCGATTAATTACAGTTTAGTTTCATTTTAAAGGGGGAAGGGAAATTCCCGATCCGTAAAATAGGAACGACTGGTTGGTAGGTGTTATCTGAGAATAGTTGATAGCGTTCCAGCGGAACGCCTGGTGCTTATCAAGAGAAATTCAACTGATTGTACCCAAAAGCAATTCCTGACCCATCAAAGAATTGAATAGTTGAAGTTTTGTTAAAGCAAGAAATGCAGGCAACACATTTTACGCTCGTTTTGTCACTTGCGAAAACTTTTAAATGCAAAAAAATATTTACTTATTAGCAGTCGTTCTCCTGCTTGCCCAAATTGGAAATGCGCAGTTTATACCAGGCCAAAAAGTACTGGGAGGTAACATCGGTTTTAACAAAATAAAGATTGTTGATCAGGGTAACGCCGTCAGTAGATCGTGGCAAACCAATTTTTCGTTTAATCCAACGTTTCGATCGCCAGTGAAAACATGTGCAAGCGCGGTGCGTACCATGGGCCACCGCTGAGCGCTGGGCCGCGCAGCGGCAGCACCAGGGTTTGCCAAGCCTGTTTACCTGGAGCGATGCGCACAAAGG
>JBBRCW010000487.1:0-3837 GCA_038204535.1 Chitinophagales bacterium
TTACGGCAGGCAGAGAACTACGCGTACATCAATTTTCCCTTTGGTGCTGGAATTTGCCAATTTTTTTCTTTAGCCATTGCAAGCCATTCCTGGGCTACCACATTTATTTCTTTTAGTGCTTCGGCTTGTGTATCGCCATGCGCAATGCAGCCATTTAGTTCGGGCATTTCTGCAACGTATACCTTATCGGGTTCGTTCCAGTAAATTATGATCTCATATTTATTCATCATCACTTATTAATTGATTGGTTACCAAAAAGGTTCTTACCTGTTTTACCTGGTAGCTTTTTGCCTTGCCATCTTTGGTCTTCTGCAAATTAATGATTCCTTTAATTTCTGGTAACGAGAACATACGGTGGCTACCTCCAGTTTTTCTTTCTTCAAAGCCTAACCTTACCAGAATGTTTACCAGGTCATCCAAGTCAAAATTTGCATCAGCATTTCCCGAAAGCAAGCGAAGCAACAACTTTTCCTTTTTGCCCAAGTATTGCGGCATTTGTGCTGAAATAAGCTTCTATTATTTTATAGAACAGGCTTTTTGGAAAACACTCAATCAACTGCGGCGACTCAGGACCACCTGGCGGGAATACGTTATTGTTTTACCAACTTTCATGTACCTGTTTCCAGAAGCATACCGCTACTCTTCTGCCTCCTTTTGCAAAACATGCAAGAGCGAGTGGAATTTCATAACCCACTACCAGGCTTAAGAGATTGTTGATCAAGAATACTAACCAAAGCGAAAATGTCATGATAAATGTCATGTATCTCCATGCCTGATATCCTACATTCCGCCTGATCCAACCAATACATTTGTCCTCAACTTCAAATCATCATCCACCTCTTAAGCCAATTCTATGAAAACACAAAAAATAGAACCCGTAAAAAAGTTGTGTTTAGCCATCCTTCTTTTCACTTTCCTTTTTTCTCAGAAAGCGTTTTCCCAGGTATGGTCAAACTTAGGCACCGGAATGAATGGTTGGGTATATGCAAGTACCGTATACAATGGCGATTTAATTGTTGGCGGAACTTTTACTGATGCCGGTGGAGTGAGCGCCAATCATATTGCCCGTTGGGACGGTACAAACTGGCATGCGCTGGGCTTGGGTGTAAATGCTAAAGTTTGGGCGTTAATGGCCTTTAGTGGCAGCCTGTATGTTGGGGGCGAATTTACGGAAGCGGGCGGTACCCCAATGTTGTTTATCGCAAGGTGGGATGGTACCAATTGGTTAAATGATTTGGGGGATATGGGTGATATTGTTACCTCGTTTGCTGTGTATAACAACACGTTGATTGCGGGAGGTTATTTTATTGAAGCGGATGGTCTGGCGGTTAACAACATTGCACAATATACTAATGGACATTGGGCTACTATGGGCAGCGGTGTGGCTGGAACACAGGGCTCGGTAATGGCCCTGGAAGTGTACAACAATGACCTGGTAGCGGGTGGGTTCTTTACTTCTGCCGGTGGAACAACTGCCAGCCATATTGCTAAATGGAATGG
Source organism: Chitinophagales bacterium (assembly GCA_038204535.1). GTDB lineage: Bacteria > Bacteroidota > Bacteroidia > Chitinophagales > Chitinophagaceae > Segetibacter. The sequence goes on from JBBRCW010000487.1 coordinate 1,501, forward strand.
AACAACCTGGTCGGCGTTCGGCACCGGCATCTCTAATATTGTATACTCATTAACCAACTACAACAGCAATCTTATTGCGGGTGGTTTGTTTTCCTTTGCAGGTGGAGTACCAGCCAATAATATTGCTTCGTGGAATGGCACATCATGGTCGGCGCTGGGCACCGGTATGAGTGGCATATTTTACCAGTATGTGTTTGCCTTGAAAACTTATATGGGAAGTCTTATTGCAGGCGGTTATTTCACCCATTCGGATGGCATACTAACCAATGGAATTGCAAAATGGAATGGCTCCGCATGGAGCGCTATGGGAAGCGGTTTATTTGAACCCGGCAATGTATTTGGAACACACACCCTTTGTCTTTATGGACAGAACCTGATTGATGGTGGATTGTTTAATACTGCAGGAGATGCTTTTAATGCAAGGAATGTAGCAAGCTGGAATGAGCAGGTGCTTGCCGCCAACTTCATAGACGTTAAAGCCAAACAAAAAAACGATGCCACCACCATTACCTGGCAAACACTCACTGAAAGCGAAACAAAATCCTTTACCGTGCAAAGAAGCAGGAATGCATCGGATTACGTGGGCATTAATACGGTTCCGGCAAAAGGCGTTGCAAGCAGTTATAGCTTTACAGATAAAAATCCTTTGGATGGCATTAATTATTATCGAATTAGGGAAAATGCGATTGATGGCAGCAACACTTTTAGCCCGGTTGTTAAAGTGGAGTTTAATGATAACGGTATTATTTTCCTTTATCCAAACCCGGCAAAAAACACGGTAACGATAAAAGGTTTAAATAAAAATATAGCTACCATCATAAAAATCACCGGCGTGCAGGGAAGAGAGATTTCCAGCCAGCACTTAACACAAAGCAGTTCTGCTACTTTAAACATCGGTGCGCTGGCACAAGGCACTTATTTTGTGCAGGTGGCGCAGGGAGGCAAGGTGGTAACATTAAAATTGGTGAAGGAGTAACATGGATGATGAAGGTGAGTGGTGAGTAGTGAATTGTGAGTAGTGAGTTGTGGTTGGTAAATTTCAGGAAACTGCTTTCAATGACAAAATCTCATTCTCTTTTTCTTTATCAATCTGTTCATTCGGTGAACAACACCAGCGCAAGCAAAACACTGGGTTAATTCTTTTGGAGAAACTGTTAATCAGTTATTCTCGATTTATGCAAAATTGCTTCGATTACTGTAAAATCTTCGTAGACTGAAAATGCAATTAGCTAATCATTGAAATATATACACCTAAGATTAAGCCTGTTGAAAGTGTTGTTATTGCATAGTTTAATATGCTGTGGATTTTTTAATGTTTCCTTTAAAAAATCCTCAAAGCGGGAGAGCTACCCTCCGATTGTGTTTGTATCCTCAATAAAATTTACCAGGTGTATGAGTGATGCAAATGCGTCGTTCGTGTAGTTAATAACCATTGTAGCTATTGCGGATGTTCTGGTGCGCCTGGTGCATGGTAACCATTCCGCTTTTGCGACTACTCTCTATTAAACTGGTCAATTGATCTTCAGTTAACGGTTTGCCAGGGAGATGGTATTGATTGGTATTATCTATCAATGATAATTTTAGATGATTTTGCTGTGCATAGGCCAGCAGTTTATTTACATCTTCCTGGTTGGTATTTTCTAATTGTAAAAGCATCAGTAAAAATAAGATTTTATTTATGTTGTTTTGCCTTGTCTCCACCATGTTTGATAGGTGTAAGTATTATGCGCCATGATAAGTTTGCATCAAGCAGCAATTTCATCCTGCAACAATTTTTACCATTGCTTCACGGTTAGCGGCAAATAACAGCGCCGCCTTTATATGTTCTTCTTTTATTAAAGGATAATCTTCCAGGATTTGCTGGTGAGACATGTCAGAAGCAAGCCATGATAGAATGTCGCCAACGGCAATACGAGTTCCTGCAATGCAAGGTTTGCCAAATCTAATATCGGGATTGATAGAGATATATTGAGCATATTCTTTCATCTAATAAAGTTACAGGTTAAATTAATTAGGATACAATTGAGCTAACGAGGATAAAATCAAGGTTACCAAAACCTGCTCGGTTTGGCTGAAACTAGAATTCAACGGTACATGAGTAAAGAACGCTTCGCAGCGCTGAATAATGAAAAAAAGGTATAAGCCCCCTTGGCTGAACTCCATTCGAACGGGTGTGCGACCCCGCAGGTATGACCTATCCTGTGGACACATCTAACTAACGTCAAAAAAAAGGTAACCACAGAAGTGCACAAAGAAAGAAGCACAGAGAAAAGGCAGCGTTAAATCTTTGTGTACTCTGTGAAAGACTCTTGTTTTACTCTGTGGTTAATATCTCTT
>JBBRCW010000488.1:0-3833 GCA_038204535.1 Chitinophagales bacterium
CGCATCGAGTTTCATGTCTTTTAAACTGTGTATCAGCCACGACCAGTTTGCATCAGCGGCTGATTCTAACTCATCGTATAGTACAATAATACCGGGCTTCAGCAGAACGATGTGCCGGTAAAATTTATTCACACCATAGTCTTCTTTTGACTCAACACTTTGGTAGGCGTTAGATGCATCGCCTTTTATATATGCCAATTGTTCGCCCTGCAAAAACCTGCTGAAATTGCCGTATGGCTCTACAGTATAAGGCTGGCCTTCGCCATTGATCAATATGCCGTTCTGGCCTTTGGTATGCTTGCTCCAGCCCAACCGGTGCGGATCGTTCATGGCAACTTTATAGCCGGTACGATAAAACAGCCGTTTGCCACCATACAAAATGTTGAAGGTATTTTGGTCGGCAAGTATGTGCCCGTAAGCACCAAATGGGCTGGACCGCATGGCCACCATAACATCTGTTTTGGCATTGGACGGGTTGGTGTGTAAAGATGCCACGCCCACCTCTTTATTTAATTGTGCCATGGGCAAATGAATGGAATCTTTTGCCTCGGGCAAGGGCAGCGCATCACTTTGGGTAAGCCTGTACCAGCGCAGAATTGGTTCTGCCGACAGATCGATCTTGCGCGATTGCTGCAGCTTATCAGCATACCACGCATAGCGGGGGTTTTGCGTTAGCCTTGCCATAACATCTGCATAGGCGCCATAGCTTGCCGGCGGTTCAAATAGTTCTTCTGTATTGTCGCCATAACCATCTGCCGATGAACCTGCGGGAAACTGGTAGATCATCCAATTGGCATTGTTATAATACCAGGGGTGTTGCTTTATAAAATCAAAACCGGTGTATAGTTTTATTTTTTGGGGGATGTAGGTCAGCATTTCCATGTTCATGGTAAAATACGAAGCACCTTCGGCCCACCCGCCGTCTATTCCTCCCAAAACAGGCGCTCTTGCTACAAACAATTCGTAAGCATACGATAGCCAATTGGCAGCTTCGGGCTGATGGCCACAGAGCGCAATGGACGTTTTAAAAAACTCGTTTAAAAGCAACTGCCACACATGACCGCTCAGCACTTTCGATTCGATATTATTGACCCAGCTTTTATAAAATTTTGATGCCCTGGTTGTGATAGCTTTTAAAAGCATGTCTTTTTGCTCATTGGTCAGCTGATCGTAAAAGGTATCGAACACCAGCGCCATATCGTACATGCAGATGCCATCTGTAAAATCTCTTGAGCCCGACACGCCTTCAGGATCCCACCGGGCAATTTCCATAGCAATTTCAACGGCTTTGGATATATATTTTTGATGCCTGGTTAAAAGGTATGCCTCGCAAAGCGGTTGCACCAAATGATTAACGCGATTGCCAAAGGCCACAATGGCATCGGCCATTATTTTTTCGTTTTGCTGTTCGTTGGCGCCTTCGGCTGCCGTTGTTACATCAGCCTCAATGGGTATCTTTTCTAACAGGGCTTTATCGGCTTCGGCAATAATAGCCTTTGCGGCTGGTTTGTTTGAAAGAAGTAACAGGTTGGTTGCCGGATCATCCACCAAAATACGCGGGTGAGCGGTTTGTACATTTGCCAGCAAGGTGGCTGGTGCAGGCGAACTCATAGGCAATGCCTTGTCATCCACTAAAAAATATTGAACGACCGACCAGGGCTTGCCTGTAACGCTGTATTGCCAGAACCATTTGCCTGTAGAAAGTTTTTGATGTGGATTAAAAACCGCGCCTTTCAGCCCCGATGCTGTTATGGTTGTTGCTGATGGAAAGGCATTATTCTGCGATAGCCTTATTTCGTAAGTTACCTGTTTGCCCTTTTGGTAAGGCCACCGCAAAACAGGAGAATTAAAATCAACACGAACGCCATTTGCCGGGACCGGCTGTTGCAGAAACATGTTATAGACAGACCTGCTTTGCGCATGGCCGGCGAAACCAATTAATAAACCCACTAATAAAACAATAGCTGCTTTTGGCAGCGTTGATAGATTATATATCATTATGCTATGCTCCCAAATGTTTTTGAAAACAATTTTTCGCCATCAACACTATAATGGGTAAAAGAAATGCTCGGTTGGTTATTTTGCCTGTTTATATTCACTCCTAAAAATCCACCTACAATATTCAGGTATTGGTGTTCGGGCAATACATTGTCTTTGTTCCATCCACCGGCATGTTCGTTACTGGCGGGGCCGCAACTAAATTCCATGAGTCCGGTTTTGCTGTCTTTTGATACATATTGCCAATGGCGATCGCCGCATATAACAAAAGTATTTTTATGGGCTGCCATAAACTGCCTTATCTCATTGCCTTCCCAGGTAAAACCACTGTTTGCATGATTATCTTTTTTCTGAGGCCGGTCTGGCCCAACAACAGGGCTGGCGCTAATGAGTAGGCGGAATGTAGCATCTGAGCCGTTAAAAGTTCTTTTAAACCATTCCATTTGTTCCTTGCCCCAAATTGATTTGTCAGGCCCATCTTCTATCGTATTATCCGAACGATATTCCCTTCCTTCTACCAGCCATATTTGCACATCTTTACCCCATCTAAAAGTTCTGTAGGGTTTATTGCTGGCTGGTACCTGTTGTTTAAAAATTGTAACACCCTGCTTAAAGGTAAAGTCGCCCATAAACCGGTTGGCAGACTGCGGATAGCAATCGTTCATCCAGGTGTCGTGGTCATCTTTCATAAAATAGCAAGGCACCTCTTTATAAAACTCCACACAGTTGCGCAGGCCAAACATTCGCTGCCAATGCCAATGCGCCAGGTCTTTGTTTTTAGCCAGGTGGTCGTAATACAATACATCGCCGGTATGCACCATAAAATCAGGATTGAGCGCCTGCATGTGTTTGTATATCTTAAATCCCCCGGCATCATCCTGGTCATTGTATTCATGGCAGGTGGTCACCATAAAATGAATGGGTTTTAAAGAACCGGCATTTTCGACGGTTGCGAACTTACCGGTCAGCACCGCGCTAGTGCTTTTACTGTTCGCCGCCCGGCCCTCCACTTTTATTTGATACGCCGTGCCGGGTTGTAAATTTTGCAGTTTTATTTGGTTTGAATAATCGGCTAAAAGTTCTACCCTTTTCCATTCGCCGGTTATCCAGTGGCTATCACTTTTTTTACGGTGTAAGATTCTTATTTCGCCTGGCATGCCTGGTACCGCACCTTCAATATTGTTTATATTGTAGCCATCGGGGTATGTCAATTGCACTTTTCTGTCTGGCCTGTCTTGTTTGTATTTTTCTTTAAAATAACTAACAGGATGCCATTCTCCATTGGCCTCGTCGAGGTAGCGAACAATAGGTATGAGGGCCTGTTTGCCCACTGGTGATGAATTTTTTGCCAGCCTTGCCCAAATGATGGCGGATGTTTCGGTTACTTCACCTATTTTAATGCCTGTGGTAAAATGCGGCCCGGTGTTTATCTCCAGGGCTTTTAACGAGTTAACAACGGGCAACATGCTTCCCAAACCGAGCGAAGCCTGGCGTATAAATTTTCTTCTTTTCATATGGATCTCTCTTAATACTAAGCGTTATAAATAAGGCCATTCGTAAAAAATGGGTACCTGTTTTGAATGGATATTTAAGTCGACATTTTTTCACGCAAAGCCGCCAAGAGCTTCACGCAAAGATGTATAAGTGTATTTATTTGTATGCTTCAAAGATTTTTCTTTGCGCCCTTTGCGTGGATTTTACTTTGCGTCTTTGCGTGAAAAACCGCCTTCCGGTATAACTACGGTGAATCATAAATCAATCAGAGTAAAAATGTGTCATTGGCAGGAACGAAATTATTTTGCTCTGCCTTATTTTCATGCATTTAAATTGAAACG
>JBBRCW010000489.1:0-3791 GCA_038204535.1 Chitinophagales bacterium
GACATTCATAATCTGGAGTATTTGGATGATAAAAAAGTGTTGAAAAACCTGCCCGGCGGTTTCAGGTGGTTAAGGAAAAATAAGCGGGAAGATGTGATCGTTTATTTTGAGACTTTTGCGGGTTTGTTGGAGGAAAGGTTGATAGCGTATCAGGTGATGAATAGCAATGCCAGGCTAACCGTGGGAGAGATATTATTTGCCAACGGAACTGTTACGCGTCAGGAGGTGCCTGTGAGCTATTAAGCTAAAACTATCTTCATTATTATGATTAACCTCTAATGCGGAGGTTTTTAATTTTAATCTTTTTGTCTTTCAAAACATTCTGAATACGATCTTCCTTTTTGTTATGTTCCACGCTAAAAATGCCTCCTTTTGACTGGTACAAGTTTTGGCAGTTAAACTTCAACTTTTATTACTATTTTCAACTTCGGCTTGGGTGGACGGTTTTAAATGCCGGTATATTAACAAGCCGCAGCCGTTAATGGTAATCCTTGCATTGGACGTTGCGTTAAACACTTGAAACCAGCTTGAGGGTTTGATTGTGAACAACTGAACAACTATTACGATTTATCAGAATTATTTTGCATTTATGTCATTGAAATTAGCCTTAGAAAAAATTCGAGAAGCTGGAAAAAGTAACGCTTCTACCCTTGAATTAGATAACTTGCAACTTTCTGAAATTCCTTCTGAGATTTCTAAACTCACTCAACTTACTTCGCTTTCCTTTTATAATAACCTAATCACCGAAATAAAAGGATTAGATAAGCTTTCGAGACTTAAAGAACTAGATCTCAGTAGAAACGACCTCACAGAAATAAAAGGATTAGAAAAACTTACAAGGCTAACTTCGCTTTCCTTATATAATAACCAACTAACAGAAATAAAAGGATTAGAAAAGCTTACTCAACTTAAAGTACTGGATCTGAGAAGAAACAAACTTACCGAAATAAAGGGCATAGCACAACTAACAAAACTCACAAAGCTATATTTGGAGAAGAATCAATTCTCCAAAATTGAAGGTTTAGAAAAACTAACTAAACTTACCGAGCTTAATTTAGGCGAGAACCAGTTTACTGAAATAAATGGATTACAAGAACTCACTCTACTTCAGTTGCTTAATTTCGCCGGTAATCGACTTACTGAAATAAAAGGCTTAGAAAAACTTACAAAACTCACCGACCTTAATTTAAATTCTAACCAATTCAAAGAAATCCCGGAATACATATTAAGTTTGAGATTGCCAATTATGTGGAAAGACCTATGGGAAGAAGAAGGTATTTATGTTAATGATAATCCTTTTACAAATCCCCCTCCGGAAATCATCAAACAAGGAAACAAAGCAATACAGGAGTATTTTGATCAACGTAAAAAAAGTGGCGAAGAGGTATTAAATGAAGCCAAAATGATCCTGTTAGGCGATGGCCGTTCAGGAAAAACATCTCTTGTTAACCGTCTTTTGGGCAAAGAGTTACCTAAAGAAACTGACCGCACACAAGGCGTTGACATTGTCATCGGGGAGTATAGTTTCCCCCTGGCAGATGAAAAGGATTTCCAAATAAATATCTGGGACTTTGCCGGCCAGGACAAATACAAAACCCTGCATCAACTGTTTTATACCGAAAGTAGTCTTTACGTAATGGTAGCAGAAAGTGGCAATATGACAACTGATTATGATGATTGGTTTCAGACTGCGGCGCTTTTTGGGGAAGGCAGTCCGTTGGTATTGATGTTTAATGAATTCAAGTCTGGAATTGGCATGGGCAGCTTTGACAGTAATTATTGGAAAAAACAATTTCCGGATCTATTAAAGGAAGTGTTCACCGTTAATTTAGGCACAAAACAAAACTTTGCTGCTGCTGAACAATACATTCAGTTAATTGCCCAAACCCTTCCCCATACCAAATATGTTTTCCCTTCCAATTGGGTTGCAATCCGTAGAGTTTTAAATGAACGTAGAAATGAGCAGTTTATATCCCTGAAAGAATACCTTAAAATATGTACCGAAAATAATTTGCCGGAAAGGGAAAGTGCCCTGATCCTCAGTTCTGTGCTTCATAAAATTGGAGATTGCCTGCATTACGAAAAGAGTGAATTGTTAAAACAGTTTATTATTCTTAAGAATGAGTGGGCAACCGAAGCAGTATATAAGATTTTAGATGACAAAGTAGTAGCTGAAGACAAATGCGGTTTTTTTAATTTGCCAGATTTAGAGCGGATATGGGATAGTCCTGAATATATAGATATGCGCCCCCAGCTTTTAGAATTGATGAAACAGTTTAAGCTGGCTTACCAATTGCCAGGTAAGGAAGAATTTGTAACTCCACCACTTTTGCCACCTGCCAGTCCGGCTGGTTTCAATTGGCCCGACCTGGATTCGTTGGAATTGTATATTGAGTACGAATTTTTACCCAAAGCATTGTTAACCCAATTCATCGTTACCCGTCAGGCAGATATCGCAAAGGGCAGGACCCTTGTTTGGCGAAACGGAGTTATTCTTACATGGGAAGATGAAGCGCTTGCCGAAGTTTCGAAAACCAAATTACAGGGCCGGGATGCTTTTTATATCCGGACACAGGGAAATAACCGGAAGGGAATGATGACGGTAATATTGAAAACCTTTAGAGAGTTGCATGCGGAATACAAGGGCATTAAATTCCAAGAAAAAGTACCCTGTATTTGTAACGGTTGCAGAACCAAAACAAATGAACAACATTATTTCGACTTTTCTAATCTTCAGTTCCGTTTAGAAAGAGGTCGCCATGAAGTAGAATGCGATAAGTCTTTACAAACAGTGAATGTGATAGCGCTGCTTGAAAACAGTTTTGTGTTTGAGAAATTCAAAGAAGGACGTATGCTACAGTTAAAACTAAATGTGGTAAAGGAAAGTCCTGCCAAAATTCGTATACTTAATCTGTTCCTTGCCTCGTCAAATGAATTAGAAAGTGAGCGGCAGCAAATTGAAATAGCAATCAGCAGAAAAAACGACGCTTTGAGAAAACAGGGCTTTTTGGTTGATCTATTGATATGGGAAGATGGCAAACACATTGGTAAATCAGTTCGCTCCCAAGACAATTATAATCTCGAAATTGAACAGTGTAATTTATTCGCAATGGTGTTTTATTCAAAGGTTGGTAAGTACTCTTCGGAGGAATTTGAAAAGGCCAAAGCTTTGTTTGATGAAGCAGCAATGCCAAGAATATGCGTTTACCAGAAGGATATAGACTTGCCCAGAAAAATAAATAAAACTGATGCCGATAGCCGGTACGAATTTTTGGCGCGATTAAACGAAATGGAACACTTCCCTGTTTTATTTGAAAACACTGATAAGCTAATACGTGAACTGGAAGATGCTATAGATAAATTGTTGCTGGATGAAGATTTTGTTAATCAGTTAAAGGTTGAATGAAACGTTGTGTTTAATGACTGCCATTACTGCCGTTAACATGGAATTCTAAATTGGTGGTATCGACATTCATTCTGCCAAAAATCGCAAACGAAATTTATTACAGATTTGTTCAGCCCATCACTTCTTATACCCCGGCATCAGCCACGTATTCAGCGCGGTAAAAGGGACCACCAGGTTTACTTCTCCATCTGCAAAACTTTTTACTTCGTAGGGCGCATATATGAACCCAAGTCCAACAGCCGTAACATAAAAATTTTTGGAAACGGGTATCTTATTAACCAAAAAACCATTTTGATCTAGCGGCCCGTTACCCTTTACTCCATATTGAATGCGCGCTACTTTGTCAAGAATAGCAGGTAAAATTTTGATGCCTTCCCCATTTATT
>JBBRCW010000490.1:0-3718 GCA_038204535.1 Chitinophagales bacterium
ATCCGAAACCAAAGACCTGCCCAAATGGCTGCAGACCAAACCCAATTATACCATTTGGGAACGCAATAATTTGTGGATGCTACATAGCGCTTTGGTTTGTGGCGGCCTTAATTTAACCATGATTGCCCTTTGGGATGGACAGGGCGGCGATGGCCCCGGCGGAACCGGCCATATGGTTAAGGAGGCACAAGCAAGGGGGGCCAAAACGATTATTATTGATATAAAAGCGCTAAATTGAATAATTTAAAGAGGCTGAAACGGTGCCGTATTCAACCACCGCCTATTTTACAATTAACCGTTATCACCCCGGCCTCTTATTGGAAATAGTTTGCCAGAAACATAGCTTAAGCCATTGATCATTTATGACGAACACATCATTTACAACCAATAACTGGGAAAGATTACTAAAACGTATTGCTGAAAAAACAGTCATTCCTATTATTGGTAACGAAATGTACCAATTTGAACAAAATGGAAAGCTTACCCATACCGATGAGTACCTGGCGCGGCAGTTAATGGGTAAATTCGATGTAACCGAACCTGCAATTAACACGATTGCCGCCGCAGTTGATCACCTGGTTGAAAACGAAAATCAAAATTTGAACGATGTTACCGATACCCTGAAAGATCTCTCCGAAAACCTGCCCTTCACTTTTCCGCTGATAGACAAACTGCTAAGTATAAATGCGTTCTCATTTTATACAAACACCGCTGTTTACACAAAATTATTTGAGCAAAAAATTGAAAAAGTCCGGCAGCAGGCACCGGTTTCCATATCCTACTCAATAGAGAGCCTTTTTGACGATTGCGATATGGCAACGCTGACCAAGCCCCACGTATTTAACGTATTTGGTTCTCTGTCCAACGAACTGGATGCCGCCATTACCGAGGAAGAAATGCTGGAATTTACAGCCTCTTTTCAGGAGCGGATGAATAAATATGCCGTTAAAATATTGGATGCCTTAAAAACCAAAACGCTTTTGTTTCTGGGCTGCAGCAACCCCGAATGGATGATGCGGTTTTTTATGCGGGTATTATCAAACCAAAGAATGTACGACTGGCCGCGCCGCAAAAGCAATATCATAGTAGTAAACAACGAATCGGAAAACAGGGAAAAGCAATTTGAGTTATTAAATAACTACAACACCTTAACCTACCCCGGCAGCACCGGCGGATTTGTAAATGAACTGGCCGACCGATGGACTCAATTTCCCGATAAGGGCAAACCAAAAATGGTCTTCTTAAGTTATACGCAAAAGGATGTAGTAGCTGTTGAAAATTTAATAAAAGCCATCTCCGGTATTAATAACCTGCAATACTGGTACGATAAGGAGAAATTATTTTCGGGAGACAATTACGAGATAGATATTACAGAGAACATAAAAAATGCAGATATATTTATTCCTCTTATCTCTGAAAACAGCATCAGCCAGCCCGACAAATACGTTTTAAGAGAGTGGGAAAGAGCGCATGTTTTTAATATAGTAAAGGCCGATAAGAATAATAAATACCTGATGCCCATTGTAATTGATAAGGCCGATCTTACCAATAGCACGGTCACTAAATATTATCAAAATATGAGCATTGAACAGGTGCCTGATGGAAATGCAGGTGAGGCGTTTTTAAACCAGCTAAAACTTAATCTCAATTTGCTTTAAACGAACTGCGTATGAAAGCTGAACCACCCAAAGTAAACAAAACGGTAACAAAAGTAAAAGCGGACGACAAGACCGCGTTTATAGGATTGAACGCCTACTCGGAAAAACAGGCCGATTTTTTCTTTGGCAGGGATGAAGAAATTACTGAACTATCCAGCCTGGTAAAAATAAGTTCGCTAACCCTGTTGTTTGGCAAATCAGGAACCGGAAAAACATCTCTTTTAAACGCCGGCGTATTTCCGGTTTTGCGCAAAGAGTTTTGCATGCCTTTTAGAATTCGGCTGAACTTTTTAAAAGACAGCCCCGATATCATAACACAAATAAAACAGGTTCTAAAGTCTCAAATAGATGAATATGGCTTTAATGTTGAATCTTATCCCGGAACAGAAACCTTATGGGAGTATTTTCACCGCGAGCCATTATGGAAGCTGGTAACGCCCATTTTAGTATTTGATCAGTTCGAAGAAATATTTACGCTGGCTCAAAAAAATCCTCAGTATAAAAAAGAAGATTTTGAAGCGTTCGTAGAAGAATTGTCGTCGGTAATAGAGAACGAAGTGCCCAGAAAAGTTAAAGAACAATACTTAAAAGAAAATGAACATATTTCTTTTTTACACAACCAGCAAAAAGTAAAGATCATTTTTAGTTTCAGAGAAGATTACTTACCCGAATTTGAAAGTTTCTCCGCCAGGATACCTTCCATAAAAAACGCCCGTTTCCGATTAATGCCCATGAACGGGTCACAGGCTTTTGAAGTAATTACGAAAACCTGGGGAAATGCCATTGAAGAGGCAGAGGCGGCAAAGATTGTTCACTTTTTAACCAACCATTCAACGGGAGAAACTACAGGGGCCTCCAAATATGTTTCAACTGATTTTGAGAGCATGGTAATAGAACCTTCGCTATTAAGCCAGGTCTGTTCGTTTATAGATAAAAACCGCAAAATAGAAGGCCTTAAAAAAGTCTCGGCAGGTTTTCTGCGAAAATATCCTAAGAATATTATTCTCAGGTCGTTGTACAACGAAGTTTTGGTGGAGGGTGACCAGGCAATTGCCAGGGCCGCAAAAGACAATTATCAGTTGCAAGGCCAGCTGCAGGAGTTTATTGAGGACAATCTGGTTACTGACGACGGATTTAGAACAAGATATATTATCCATAAAATAGAGACGGCATTAAAGCCTGGCATAAACCTTTTAACCGGAAAATATTTTATAAGAGAAGAAGGCGACACCATTGAACTGACCCATGATGTAATTGTAGCCCTGGTAACTGCCGACCGCGATAAAAGACGAAAAGCACTGGCGGTTGCTGAAGCCGACCGAAGGGCAAAACGGAGAGTGTTCTTTATTAGCATTCTGGCTATTTTATTGGCCATAGCATCGTGGTTGTATATTACCCATGAAGCAAGTGTTAAAAATGATCAACTTTTAGCGACAAATGAAAGTTTGACAACGACAAATGATAGCCTATCAGCAAAAAATGATAGCTTGAAAGATGACATTGCAAAATCAATTTTTAGCCAAAAAAATAATATAAATACCGATCGGTCTCAGCACTCTCTCACAACCGAAGATGGGCTAAAATTAGATTCGAACAGTCTCGCAATTTCAAAATTGAAAGATAGCTTAATTGGGACCCAAAACTCCAATAAAAGCCAAGTGCAATCGCTGACTAAGGAAAAGGAAAAACTGACTGCTGATCTAGCAATTATTGAACGAGAAAAGAAAAATTTTAAAAACAGATTAGATAGTTTATTAAAGCAGTCAGAAAAATATATCACATTTCCCCGTGTATCCGACTCATTAAAAATGATTATGGGATACAATAATAGAATTAATAAGCAATTAGAAGAGTATAAAAAAACAGACTTTGAATATTTATTTAGAATTGATAGTCTGCGCAACAAAATAATTATTTTAGAAAGTAAGTTAAGCAGGTACGACCGTCTTTTTGAGGCGGGGCGTTACCCTAAATCGAAAGAAAAAATATTTGGTTATGGGTACGATTATGCCGAAGACAAAGTGAAAAAGCCTTAGCGAAAACCAATCAGCCAAATGTTT
>JBBRCW010000491.1:0-3711 GCA_038204535.1 Chitinophagales bacterium
ATCTAACAGATCAACATCAAAAAACAACACCGAGTTTGAAGGGATGGTACGGGCGCCGTTGCAGCCATATGCCATAGAAGATGGAATGATGAGTTTTATTCTTCCGCCTTTGCTTATCAGCGGTATGCCCATTATCCAGCCTTCAATTACCTGGCTTAACTGAAAACTTACGGGCGATGGCGACTTATCGAATTGGGTATTGTCTAAAAATTTACCGGTATAATTAACTGTAACCGTAGAATTTATTGTAGGTGCGGGGCCGGTGCCGGGAGTTATTACCTGGTAATACATTCCGCTGCTGTGCTTTAAAGGCGTAATACCGTTTGCCGATGCGTAGGCCATCATCTGGGCATCTTCTGATGAAGGACTGATATTGCTGCAGCCCTTATCATCTTTTATACAACCTGAAAGTAAAAAACTGCTTGCTATTAATAATTGGATTAATAATTTCATTCCTTTTTATATTCAATTTATCGTCTATCCTATTGACCGTTATTTATCTCTTCGTGCTGCACCTGCTGCGTAAGATTCTGTCTTTCTTTTTTAAAAATCAATTCCTTATACCGCTGCTCATTGGTTTCGCGGGAAAATTGCCGATAAAAATAAGCGCAGAAAACAGCTATAATTAATATAGCAAAAATTAAAACCAGTGGGGTTGATTGGCTATTGGCGACCATATTGGCCCTTGAGTACCAGCCCGAAGAAAAGTTGATCAAAAGTCCGATGCCAAAAACCAGTCCAATTGAAAGGCCGATGCGATATTGCCTGAAGCCGGTTTGCTTTTTATCCCGGTTTTCTTCCCAGTATTTTAAAAATTTTTCTTCTTCAGCAGTAAGCATGTGGCAAAGGTAACATCAAAAAAGCTACATTGCGGACAGCTTAGTGTTTAACCCGCGGGTTAAAAATGTTAAAGCTTTATATAGATACATTTGTAAAAACTAAATTTTCTATTTGTGAAATTTGATGATTTACTGGCTCAATACTTATACGAAAAAAAATCATTGCAGTTGCAGGGTATTGGGACCTTTCAATTAGATGGAGCTGTTGTTTTACCTCAACCACAGGACAAAGAAATTTATTACCCCATAGAAGGGCTTCAATTTACGTTTAGCCCAAAAGACCAGACAAACGAAGACCTTATTACCTTTTTGGTTAAAAAGCTGGGAAAAATTCAGCCCCTGGTACGCAGCGACCTGGAGAGCTACCTTTCAAACATAAAGCAGTTTATAAATATAGGAAAACCCTACACTATTGAAGGTATTGGCACCCTCCAAAAAAACAACAAAGGAACATACGAATTTTCTCCGGGTAATTTTTTACCAGCGAAGGAAGAACTGTCGCAGCATAAAGACAGCCCGGAGCGTCTGCAGCGGCAGAGGGCTAAAAAGAACGAAAACCGCCGATCGGCCACCATCATATTGGTAATTGTCGGTGCGGTGATCATACTGGGTGGTATCATTTGGGGAATAACCTTTTTGGTGAATAAAAATAACGGCGATAATTACCAGGAAGCAGTGGCAGATACCATTCAAAACAATATAGCGCTGGCACAAGATACACTGGCAAATACAAGCAGCGTTACGTCCGGCCCCTCATTAATGACGGATACGTCCAGTGTTGACTTTAAATTCATTTTTGACATTACAACCAGCCGTAACCGGATATTAAGCCGGACTGAACTTTTAAAGAAAGAAGGAATTAAATTTAAAATTGATACGCTAACGCTCAATAACGAACTGAATTACCGAATGTATGTACCAAAAACATTGCGGTTTACCGATACGCTAAAGGTGAAAGATTCTTTACGACTGTTTTTCGCTAAACCTATTGTGGTTGAAAGAAGGCAGTAGGTGAATGGGTGAAGGCTTGGGGAAGGTCGTTAGGTTCAAAATGCATTTTGAAATGACCCGTCAGTGTAAATTTATTTAGATCCAACCGCGTTTCACCGGAAATCTCTCTTGAAACAACCTCAGTTCAATGACATTAAATAACAGCCTTACACGCATATTTGCCTGGTAGCACCAGGTTTAAAGTGTTATTCTTTTTATTGGCTGAGGGCAAGTAATTTATGGTGAAGATCCAGCACCTGGGTGGTCAGCAGTTGTTGTTCGTTATTGATTAAAATAAAATCGCACAGGCGCATTTTAATTTCGTCGTTTATCTGTCTGTCCATTCTCTCCTGCACCTGCTGCCTGGTAACATGGTCCCGTTGCATTACCCTGTTTATGCGAATGGTTACCGGCGCTGAAACGCCTATAATATAATCGAGGCCGCTGGCCGAACCAGCTTCAAATAATAAAGCAGCTTCTTTAATAACGTACGGGGCAGTTTGCTTCATCATCCAGTCTTTAGCAGCCCTTATAGTAACAGGATGTACGATGGCATTTAGCTTCTGCAATTCAAAAGGATGGCCAAAAACCAACTCTGCCAGTATTTTGCGGTTCAATTTTCCATTGGTATAGGTGTCCTCACCAAATGCCTGCTGTACGGCAAGCCGAAGCGCCGGGTCTTCGTCCATCAATCTTTTGGCCTGGCTGTCTGCATCAAACACAGGTATGCCCAAAACTTTAAAAATTTCGGCAACGGTGCTCTTCCCGCTGCCAATTCCACCTGTCAGGCCAATTGCAAGCATATTACTTTAAAATAAATGGTGGATTTCCAAATTGATTATATAAGCCGGGACTTGCGTTTAAAGCTCGCTATAAAATACACAACCCCTAATGTACCGAAAGCCTTAAGCTGGTAAACAGGGGTTGAGAGATCAAGCCTTTTATAAATCTGAAAAATCAGGTTATTTTTTGTCGATGGTCAAAGTGGCTGGTTTGTTGATCTGCTGGCTCCATTCAAGGCTGATGGCAGACTTTTCGATTTTAATGTAACTGCCGGGATTCACTTCAAGCTGAATGGTATTATCATCGTTTAATTTATGAACAACACCATGTATTCCCGCTATGGTTACAATTTTATCACCTTTTTGAAGATCGGCGATAAACTGCTTTTGCACTTTTGCTTTCTTTGCTTGTGGTCGAATCATGAACAGCCAAAAAACCAAAATAATAGCACCCATCATAAGTAACTGTATTGAACCACCACCTTTAGGATCTGCTGATAATAAAAAAGAAAATTGAAACATTATTTATTGATTTTAAAATTGTGTGCAAACTTAGGAGATTTTATCCGTTTTTATTTACAGGTGCCGCCCAAGAAGTGTTTAGTTCATATTACCTGGTGCCGAAACCGCGCCTTGCTCCTTTTCAATAACACCTCTAAAAAACAAAACATGGCTTGTACTTCCAATGGTATTGGTAGTTACGTTGATGTTTTTTCTAAAGTCACCTTCATGTCCTTTATTTGAATCAAAAGCCGCTGTTATGATCCCCTCTTTTCCCGGCGCTACCGGCATTTTTGGATAATCAGCAACCGTGCATCCGCAACCCGGTTCAACATTTATGACAAATAAGGGCAGTGCTCCTGTATTCTTAAACTTAAACTGTATGGTAGCCGTATCGCCAAATTTTACATTGCCAATATCTTTTATTGAGTCTATCCATTGTATAGTAGTGTATCGTGCGGTATCTTTTGCCGCGGCAACTGCTCCTTCTAAAGCATTACCGCCGTTGTTCCTACAACTCACTAATAAGAACGCCATTAACGCGATGGAGGATAATATCTTCATGTTCGTTTGTAATAAGAGCATTTTGCCTTATGGGG
>JBBRCW010000492.1:0-3689 GCA_038204535.1 Chitinophagales bacterium
CCTCCTTGAAAAGGAGGGGAAACTTCACAAATTGTTTACAAAATGTGTCATTGGCAGGCACGAGGCATCCATGGTTGATCTGGAGGGGATTCCTTCCCGATCAAAATCGGGATCAGAATGACAAAGCCAGTGTCATCCCGAGGCACGAGGGATCTGTTGCTGGTCTGGAGGGGATTCCTTCCCGATCAAAATCGGGATCGGAATGACATCCTGTTTCGGAATAACACCCCCACAACAGCTTTAGTTAATGAAATTATCTCTTAACACTTAACTCACCATTCACCACTCACCACTCACAACTCACCTCTCACCTCTCACCCCTAACCCCTCACCCCTAACTACGAAGCCGCCACCGCCTGTAACATTGCTTTAATATATCCGTATGCAAATGCAAATGCCTGGTTGCCGGATGCCGGATCAGCGTGATGCGGAACGTGATCGGGCATTACCATGTAAGGATATTCTACCTCTTTCAGCATTTTCAATACCTCAAAAAAGTCCATGTCACCATTATCAGGATAAACTTCCATGAAGTTATCAAAACCGCCTTTTATATTACGCAGGTGAATATTAAATATCTGCTTTCTGTCACCCACCCATTTAATAATTGGAAGTATTTCTGTTCGCGGATTTTTAAGTCCTTCCGCAGTGGTGCCAAGGCAAAGATTAAAGCCGTGGTATTTACTGTCGTATAATTTCGCAAAGCGTTTAATGCCTTCAAATACATCGGGACTGTTCCACCTTGTAATACCGCGGTAGTTTGCATGTGTGGGCGGGTCGGCAATGTGATTGGCCAAACGCACCTTGTATTCTTCAGCAACAGGAAGTATGCGGTCAAGCAGGTAAGTGATCCTTTCAAACATCATATCAACATTTACAACGCCGGCCTTTGTCAAACCTTCATTCTTTTTTATAGCTTCCTGGTAATTCCACGTGTTGTACGATGCGTTGCCTCTTTTGGTATCCACCGTTTGCCCGGTACGCAGTATGGGTAAAATGATGGTATTGTAATTCAAACAGTGTACACCCGTTTTTCCGGCCACCGAAATCATTTGCTGAATATCTTCTATCTCCCTGTCGCGTTCGGGGCTTTTGCCCAGCATAATGTTAGGCGTTTCAATTCTATCAATTCCGGCTGAAGTTAAAGTGAGATGGTAAGCATCCAGCGATATGCCGTACTTTTCGCAGGCTTCCCTTTTCTTCATCGATTCATCAAGATCCCAGCCTTTGCCTTTAATATATTTTGGCGCTCCTCCATCAATATTGAAAACCCCATGCCTCGCTTTGAATTCCAGGTTTTCTTTTGACGTGCCTCCCGATTGGCATCCTACTTTCATTAAAACTTCTTTATTTGCCATCGGTGGCTTTTCAAAAGTTTCTTCCTTTTTGGCAGCCGCTAAAGCCGTTGTGCCAGCGCCCAAAAACGCTGCTCCAACCGAGGATAAAGAGAGCGCCTTAACAAAGCTTCTTCTCTCCATACTTGTTGCATTTTTTCCTGCTTTACTATTTTCCATATTTAAGTTTTAAAAAGTTTTGAAGTCAAAGTTGATAGAATTGTATTGGCGTATACGGCTGGTTCGTTATCAGATTAAAGGGAAAAGTTTGGCTGCAATAAGAATAATAACCAGGCCGGTAATTCCCATGATCGTATTTAAAGGGGATAAGGTTTTCAGTGCTTCCTTTTCGGTCAGGTTGCTTACTTTACAAACGATCCAAAAGCCCGCATCATTCATCCAGGGTACTAACTTAGAGCCGCAGCCAATGGCCAGGCCTATATACAAATGATGGTATTGCAAATGGCCGCTGTTTGCCATACCCGATAAAATGCCGGAAGCGGTTATCAATGCAACTGTTGCCGATCCCTGGGCTGTTCTGATTATTGCAGCGATTATGAATGCCAAAGGGATCAATGCCATCTGGTAATGCCTGGTCATATCAGCAATTTGAGTGCTGATACCTGTTTGTTGCAGCATTCCTCCGAAAGCTCCACCTGCTGAAGTAATTAAAATAATGCTGCCTCCACTCATTAAAGCGGCGCCAACAAAACCAGACATATCGCCTTTGGTTTCTTTTTTATGATAAATCAGCAGCAGCATGGCAACAAAAGCCGCGGTAGTAAGGGCTATGTTTTTATCTCCAAAAAAGTGAACAACCTGTACCAGCTTTTCAACCAGAAAGGAGTGTTTGCTGCTTTCAGAAGGAGACAGGTTGATAAATGTGTCCACGCAGATAAATACCAGCGGAATTAATATCGGAAGCAGTGAAAACCATAAGGGGGGAAGCTGTGAATCTTCCTTCAGGTTATTCAGTTTTATATCCTCCAGCCGGGCATCCAATGAATCCCTTACCGGCACGATCATTTTTCTATTTGCCCAAACGGCAAATACATATCCGGCAGCGCTTGTCATAAGGCCAAGAATTGTGCCGGCAACCATCATTAAGCCAATCGGAATCTGCATGGCGCCCACCAAAAACAAGGGACCCGGAGCCGGGGGAACCAGCGAGTTTGCCATAACCGCACCGGCCAGTATTGCCAAAACGAGCAACAGGTAATTTTTACCTATTCGTATAGACATGGCTTTGGCCAGGGGCATCATTAAGAAAATGACCGTGTCGAAAAACACGGGGATGCCGATAAAAAAGCTACTGACCAAAAACGCCACGGGAGCCTTTTTAATACCGGTAAGGCGCAGCATAGACCGTATGATGCGCTCTGCACCGCCGCTTTCAAGCAGGCATTTGCCTATAATGGCCGCCATGGCAATTAATATTCCGATTTTGCCGGCCGTGCTTCCAAATTCAGCGCCCACCCTTTCGCCAATAGATTGTTTCGACAATTTTAAAGCGGCAGCCGGTACGGTTCCTTTTGCCAAAGCAAACTGTTCAATGGTAGCGGCGGGTGTCATCCATGCTACCACAAAAGCAGCCAGAAGCAGGGCAAGAAAGGGATGCAGTTTAAAACCTATTATTCCACCCACGACAATTAAAACGCCTATCGCCAGAATGAAGAAGGGGTCAGAAAAAAACAACGGTAAATCCATTAATTTTATTTTTTAAGTGTGGTTCTGATAGAGTGTAATCTGGCAGACATGTTTCGGGCCCCGTCTGCTACAAAAGTAGCATCGGCGCCGCAGGCAATCATTCTTATACCCATTTCGTAATAAGTGCTATAGTCGTCGGGGTTGAATAGAAGTATACCGGTAGTCTTGCCTGCTTTTTGAGCAGCGGTTACAGTGGCATTGACCGCATCAATAAATAATTTATTATCGAACTGGCCGAAAATTCCGAGGGCCATTGTAAGGTCGGCAGGGCCAATAAATAACACATCGATACCATCGAGCGCTGCTATCGCATCAAGATGATCAAGCGCTTCAATGCTTTCAATCTGGGCCACACCAACAATATTATCGTTGGCGTTGCTGCTATATTCGGCAAAGTTTTTACCAAAGCCTGCGGCTCTAACCATTTTAGCTACACCCCTTGTACCATGTGGCGGATAGCGTAACCCGCTTACCATCATCTTACCATCATCTATTGTATCTACATGTGGGCACATAATGCCTTCCGCGCCAACATCTAACACCCGGTGTATCCTTTGTCGTTCCGTGCTTTCAATCCTTACGATAGCGGCAGTGCTGGTATGCTCCAGCGCCTGCAGTTGCGAAAGCACATCCTTTTCGTTACCGGCC
>JBBRCW010000493.1:0-3689 GCA_038204535.1 Chitinophagales bacterium
GATTCCGGCAATTCCAACCAGCGCAGCAATTATGTCTTCATAACGATTGATGACAGGCAGTGATGGCCAGAAATACCGAAATGAATATCCATCCATCGATGCATTTAAAAATGCGATTAGAAAAACATAAAATACGTAATACAGATACGATTTATCCTTTATTGAAAAATATATAAAGAGGTTGTATAAAATCATTAAGAGCATTAAACCATAGTAGATACCATCAAAAAACGTTCGTTCAACATCAACACTATAAAACGCTTTAAGCGTACCTGCGTGCAAGGGAAACTGAGTTCCTCTAAAATGCATTACACGAATGTAAACAGTGGCTGATGAATCTTTTTGAACCTCTAAGGGAAACAGGTAATCTATATTTCTCATTACCCTTTTATTAAATGGTAACCAATTGCCTGCATGATATTGTTTTTTTACCTGCTCAGCCATAGTTTCAAAAACCAGTATATCGGTTAAGGAATTATTGTCAATTTCAACGAACAACTTTTCATTGGTTTCGTTGCGTACTATAGCCTTTAACCAAAAGAAAGAAGTGGTTAAACCAAAACCAACGTTTTGTTTGCCGACCACCTTAAATGCAAGCGATTGATTTTTTTGCAAAAGATCATTTATCTCCAGTTTGCCATCAGGGTTTTCTATATACTCAGCAGTATAGGCAAGGTTGTATAAAGTATCAGAGCTGGTTATTACTACCTGGCTTTTAGCCAAAGCAGTGAATAATACCAATAACATCAGGAATAAATGTCGCATACAAACCATTTAGTTCAACTCGGAAACATCGGGTCGTGAAATATGCATCTTATCCACTTGCATTCAGAATTTATTTGTTATGAGGACTTCAGACCCAGGTGTTGAAGCAAAGCTTCCTTTCTTGCTTTGGATACCATTAGTTTTTCCTTTGTGGTAATAACAACATATCCCCCGTCGGTTCTGCTGTAGTGTGTAATGGCATTGAGATTTACAATGGTTGAATGGTGTATGCGCAGGAAAATTTCAGAAGGCAACATCTCTTCTATATCACCCAAAGTACGTGAAATGAGCATTGGCAGCTTGTCCTTTAAAACAACCCTTGTATAGGCTCCTTCAGCAGAACAATAAAGGATAGAAGAAACCTGTTCAAACTCGTCCGTCAGAACTGGGCAGCGCTATTTTTTGTTGTGGTGCCGGTTTATTAATATTGTTTAACAGGTTTTGTATGTTGTGTATACCGGCAGCAGAATAAATCTTTTCTTCCACTTTGTGCACGGCTGCAATAAGGTCGGTAGCATCAACCGGCTTAAGCAAAAAATCAATAGCGCTAATTCGAAAAGCTCTCGCCGCAAACCGGTCAAAAGCGGTAATGAAAATAATACTGAAATTTATTTCGGGTAATACTTCCAGCATTTCAAAGGCGTTCATCCACGGCATCTCCACATCCAGAAAAAGAAGTTGCGGCTTATGCTTTTTTATAGCGAAGATGGCATCTTTTGCAGAGCTGCACGTAGCCACCACGGCCACATTACTGCAATTTTTAGTAAGGTCTGTTACCAGTGCGTTAATGCAGTGCTGTTCATCATCTATGATTATTGCATCTATCATCTTCATTTTTTTCAATAAAATATCAAAAAAAAGCTGGCTGTAGTTTCTTTTAAAAATAACCTATAAAAACATGTTTTGCAATACCATTTGATGTTTTGATGATTTCAGGTAACAGTTGAGGCTAATCGTTTGGTATTTGTCCCGTATTGCAATGTAACCGGTGCTCTCCGGTCGATGCAAAGTTAATCCCTTCTCTATAGCCCCTCTTTATTTTTTTTATTGAATTGTATTAATTATCGTATTAGCAAATCAAGGAGCAGGTTTGGGTTATAAGCTGAAGTAAGTGAATTACCAATCCAATCGGGCATCTCGTTAACTGTGTCTTCCAAATGATTGATTGTGTATATAGTTTAGCATCCGAATGGAAGAGCCGCAAGTGGTGCACTGGCCGGTGCATTGATTGGAATAGCAGACGGCAGTGATTATATCGGGAACGACTATTGCTTTTTATGCTTTGCTGCTGCAGAAAAAGTCGGCTTAGGAAGCTGTTATGTTTGGTTTTACGGGAGGCGCCATTGGAACAGCAGTTGGGGCAGTGGCGCACAAAACCTTCATAATAAAAGGTGACAAACAAAATTTTGATTGTCTCAGATCAAGTTTAATCCATTAAATACAAACGCCATGAAAACAATGCTATTTTTATTGCTAATTAATTCATTAGCCCTGCATGTATTTGCACAATCAAACCAAGTCAGGGGTCAGGTAACTAATAACGAAGGTGAACATCTGGCAGGCGTATCAGTAATAGTGAAGGAAACCCGCGAGGGAACTACAACTGGTAATAACGGCGAGTTCAAACTTACCACAAAAAAAGATTTTCCTTTAACACTGGAGTTTACGTCAGTAGGTTTTAAGAGTTACCAGGTGCCGGTAACGAATACGAATTCAATAAGCGTTACACTGCAGGTTGAAAGTATGGTAGGGCAGGATGTGGTAGTAGGTGCTACCCGGGCACCTATACGCCTTATTGAATCGCCGGTATCAATAGAAAAGCTGGGACTAACTGCTATACAAACAACGCCGTCAGTTACTTACTACGATGCTATTGCTAACCTGAAAGGAGTAGATTTTACAACATCAAGCCTGATGTTTAAAACTCCTTCTACCAGAGGTTTTAATGGAAGCGGCAGCGTACGCGTTAACCAGCTTGTAGATGGTATGGATAACCAGGCTCCCGGGCTTAATTTCTTCGTAGGCAATTTTGTTGGACTAACCGGGTTGGATGTGGAAAATGTTGAACTGCTTCCTGGAGCATCCTCGGCTTTATATGGTGCGGGTGGTATGAACGGCACGATATCTATCAACAGTAAAAACCCGTTCAAATACCAGGGGTTGAGCATACAGGTTAAAAAAGGAATAATGAACGTGGATAAACGGCAACGACCCGGCATTACTCCCTACCACGATTTGTCTTTAAGGTGGGCAAAAGCATTTGGAAACAGGTTTGCATTTAAGGTGGCTGGTCAATTTATACGGGCTAAAGACTGGCTCGCTAACGATTCTTCCAATTATTTACGAATAGGTGATGCGGCCCGTGTAGTGCCTGGCACACGAAACACCGACCCCAATTACGATGGCGTGAATGTGTATGGCGATGAAACAACCACTGATATAAAGCCCTATATCCCTGCAGCTTATCAGGGCTTTTTTCCCCAACAAACGATCAACGTTTCCAGGACTGGTTATGCAGAAAGTGATATTGTAGATCCGGTTACGAAAAATTTAAAGCTTACAAGTGCGCTGCATTATAAATTATCAAATAATATTGAAGCATTATTGGAATTGATGCAAGTAAATACGAGGAATATGGACCATCAGGTGATGTTGCGGCAGGAAGGATTAAGCCGCAAACGCTAACGTGGATGCTTACACAAATTGCAAAGGCAAAACAAGACAACGTCACCCTATTTGCAATGATGCATCATAACCTTATAGAACATTATGCAGGTCAGTCGCAATTAGATCCCGGTTATGTTATTGACGATTGGCAGAATGTGGCAAATACTTTGACGGAAGCCGGGTTAAAATTCATTTTTACAGGACATTATCATGCTAATGATATTTCATCTTATACCTATAATGGCAATACGGTTTAT
>JBBRCW010000494.1:0-3658 GCA_038204535.1 Chitinophagales bacterium
TTTATAAAGGATAAAAAGACAAATACTGCCCATTCCCGCTGTCGCTATGCCAGTCCATTGATGGATTGAAAGCTTGTCTTCGTTATAGTCGCCACCCCTTGCCAGCAGCAAACCAAAAACAACCGAAATTAAAGCAGCAACTGTTCCTGTTGCTAATAGCAGGCTGATAGCCGGCCGAAGTTTTGAATGAAAGTTTTTAAAAGCAAACAGTTCAAGCACCGCAGCTAAAAGCAACAGGCTCACCGGAAAGTGTACAACAAGCGGATGGAGTCGTCCTAAGAAATTCCAAAGCCAGAATGAATTTTGGGAAGGGGGAAGGGGAACACTTTGCTGAACATTTAACGGTACATCGCCCGCATAGGAATAAATCTGGAAAAGCGGGTTACCGACAAATATCAAAACAATAAAAAGAGAGAGCAGCAATATCCTTCTTCTATTCCGGCAAAAATGGTATAGCTTTCTCATTAGTCTTGCAAAATCGTTTATGTGGCGTTAGGTCCTTTATTTTTAATTGCAATAACTGCAGGTTATCCGCAAAAATGAAAGATACTGTATTTTCAAAACCGGCATGTGTCAAAATTATTTCAACAGGAGTCTGACATTCGTGCAGGTGGCGCAGAAAATTTTCATTTCAATCGATTAATCAAACCAATAACAATTTTTATTAAACTTTATCAATGCCGATACATAAAAAATGATTTAATTACACACTTAATTTTGATTGCTTACAATTAAACAAAAGATGCTGTATGGAAAGTAACACTCCGTTGAATTCTTCGAGAAGAAACTTTGTTAAGAACACCGCTTTGGCCGCCAGCGGGTTTTTTATTGTTCCCCGCCATGTTTTAGGCCGGGGATTTGTTGCCCCCAGCGATAAGCTGAATATATGCGCCGTTGGTGCCGGGGGAAAGGGGCAGAGCGATATCGCCAACTTCTTTAAATCGGGCAATGCAAATATTGTAGCCTTGTGCGATGTGGATGACCGTGCTTCAGCAAAATCGAGGGCATCTTTTCCCAAAGCCAAATATTACAAAGACTTTAGAGAAATGCTCGACAAAGAGAAAGGAAACGTTGATGCAGTTTCGGTTTCAGTACCCGATCATGCGCATGCGATACCTGCCTTAATAGCCATGCAAATGGGTAAGCACGTGTATGTTCAAAAGCCATTGACCCATGATATTTATGAAGCCAGGGTTTTAACAGAAGCGGCGCGAAAATATAAAGTGGTAACCCAGATGGGCAACCAGGGATCGAGTGGTGATGGCGTACGTGTAATGCAGGATTGGTACAATGCCGGCCTGATCGGCGATGCCCATACCGTACGTTGCTGGACCAATCGCCCGGTATGGCCGCAGGGAAATGGTTACCCCACCACCAAAGATGAAATACCCGCCGAACTGGATTGGAATTTATGGCTTGGCCCTACCCGGTTTCACGAATACCATACCGCCTATGTGCCTTTTAACTGGCGCGGATATTGGGATTTTGGCACAGGTGCTTTAGGGGATATGGGCTGCCATATCATCGATCCGGCATTTAAGGTTGTTGGCCTGGGCTACCCTTCGGAAGTGGAGTGCAGCGTAGCGGATGTTTATGAAAAGATGTGGACAGCTGCTTATCACCCGGAAAGCTGCCCGCCGGCTTCTTCTATTAAAATGAAATTTCCGGGACATAATGGTAAGCCCGAAGTAAAACTTACCTGGATGGATGGCAACATTCGCCCCGAAAGACCCGACGAACTGGGGGCTGATGAACAAATGGGTAATGCCGACGGAGGCGCTATTATAGAAGGTACAAAAGGAAAGATGATGTGCGGCTGTTATGGAGAAAACCCAACATTGCTGCCCACATCCCGCACAAAAGAAGCAGGCAATGTTGCGCAAAAGGCACCGAGAGTGATCGGCGGACAGGAAGGCCATTATGCCCAATGGGTGAATGCCTGTATTGCCGGTTATGGTAAAGGTGTTACGAGCTCCAATTTTGATTATGCAGGTCCATTAACCGAAACCGTACTTTTTGCTAACCTGGCCCTGCGCAGCTGGAATCTAAAAGATTCTTCGGGTAAGAAGTTTCCCGGAAGAAAGAAGTTGTTGTGGGACGCCGACAATATGAAGATCACCAATTTTGATGATGCCAACCAGTTTGTAAAAAGAGAATACCGCGATGGCTATAGCCTGAAGGCATAAGCAGCAATAATCAGATGATAATAAAATAGGCGATCAAAATGTTCGATATGAATATTTTGGTCGCCTTTCGTGTTTCAATGAAATCCGTTGGAGCCACTAAGACACAAAGGCACTAAGTAACACAAAGGCTTAGTGACCCAATGCGATCTTATATGAACGCCTGTGTTTTCTATTGTGCCTATGTGGTGAAATTTTTTTGAACGTCTAAGACAACAGGCACACAAAGCAGCACAAAGAATGAGTGACCTCTTAGATACCCTATGTGAACACCTATGTTATCTACTGTGCCTATGTGGTGAAATTTAAAAAGCTACATGGGAGCATAACGTACATAAGAAGAAAACACATAGGCTATCAGCGTTCCCTAAAGTTGATTCTCATCAACCTTTCGTTTCTCCATAAAACATTGTATTTTTCGGAAGAGGGTTGCTGCCTGTTAACCAGGCGGCAACCCGGTAAATAAACTATCATGAGCGAATTGGCCATAAAACGCATCCTCAGCGAGAAAAAAAATAAAACCGGCATTCTTGACCTGGGAGATTGCGGTTTAACTGCCTTGCCTGCTGGTCTGACAGATCTGGTATGGCTGACTGACCTCAAACTGGGTAATCATCACAACTCGTCGTTGTACGATATTTACAAGCCTGACCCCGCTCTATTTGAACGTCTCAGGCAATGGGGTTTGCCTGGCGAAGGGGATCATAACAATTTTGAAAATGCTGACCTCCAGGGGTTGCAGGCGCTCACCAATCTTCAATACCTCAACCTGGCTAATGCTAAACTTAAATACTTTGATTTTATCTACGATCTGCCAAGACTTTCCATGCTAAACCTCAATGAAAATAAAGGACTTCAATTCCCCTTATTTCGCAAATCGAAAGAGAAGAAAGCGGGCGGACCTCGCTTGAACCTGCGTGTACTAGACCTGAGCTATATTGAATATGCCTGCGACGAATGGCAATGGAAGTTTGTCAACAAGGCATCGCTTGAATTCCTGAATATAAGGGGTACCCGTTTCTCTTCCTGGGATGAAATAGGCATGTCTGCATTTGCGGCTTTAAAAGGCTTTGACGCCGATCACCATATACCCGACATGCGGGGGTTCTATGAAATCGGACAACTGCATCACCTCGAATACCTGGATATAAGCTGGATAGATGAAATGTGGCATGAAAAAGAGACAGTGAATTTTGAATTCCTCGGAAACCTTACCAAACTAAAAGATCTTATTCTGACCGGCATTGATAAAATGAAGTCCGTTGATTTTTTATCGCATTTAAACCAACTGGAAAACTTGTATTTGAACCAGTGTTCGATAGAGACCCTTTCCACGCCGTTTTCAAAACTGAAAAGTGTAAAGCGATTGTTTTTAAGTGAGAACCAATTGGTATCGTGCAAAGGACTGGATGGCCTTCCACATATAAAAGAACTTGATCTGTCTGGTAATAAGCTGACTGACTTGTCGCCTATAA
>JBBRCW010000495.1:0-3656 GCA_038204535.1 Chitinophagales bacterium
TGGGAGATATAATGCCTGAGATTAAACCACTGCACCGCCCCTTCTCTTTTGGAGAAGGGGCAGGGGGGATGAGGCTAGAAATAGGCCACAAAGGCGATAAGACGCAAAGAAACGAGAAGAGGAAAAACGAATCCTAAAAAGCTTGCAAAGGGGTTCAGTTGAAGAATTGGGAGATATAATGCCTGAGATTAAACCACTGCACCGCCCCTTCTCATTTGGAGAAGGGGAAGGGGGGGATGAGGCTAGAAATAGGCCACAAAGGCGATAAGACACAAAGAAACGCGAAGAGGAAAAACGAATCCTAAAAAGCTTGCAAAGGGGTTCAGTTGAAGAATTGGAAGATATAATGTCTGAGATTAAACCACTGCACCGCCCCTTCTCCTTTAGGAGAAGGGGGAAGGGGGATGAGGCTTATTCGTTCAATAGCTGGTCCATCAGCGCATGAAACTCCTTTTTATACGCTTCATAGTGTTCGCCTGTGCCGGGGCCATAAAAGCCATTGTCTAATTTTCTCACGATCCCTTTTTTATCAACAACAATAGAGGAAGGAAATACTTTGATCGGCGTAACCTGCGGCAATGTTTTTTCGGTACGTAAACTATCGGTAACTGCAACGCCGGTAAACAGCAACGGATAGGGAATATTTAGCCGTTTTTTAAATTTTAGCAGCCGCTGTTTTGCAACGTCAAAACGGGGACTATACTCATAAGCTAAACCCAGCACTTCTACACCGCGGCTTTTGTTGGCCTCGTAATAGTTGCCCAAAAAAGTAGCTTCATCCATACAATTGGGGCACCACGAACCCATTATTTGTATTACGACCACCTTATTTTTAAAGAGGGGGTCATTTATTGATACCAGGTGGCTGTCAAGATCGGGAAAGCGAAAATTGAGTGTGTTTTCTCCCGGTTTCATGTACATAGCCGATACATCGCTTTGAATGGTGGCATGGGCATTTTTTACTGCGGTCCATTCATCGGTAAAGGTTTTTCCCGAAAGAAATTTTCCATTGCTGATCTGGTTTTTGCCGGTAATGTCGGCGGTAAACAGAAAGGAATGGCTGCCGTCGAAAGTGGAAAGTTTAAGCTGTTTGCCAGTGACCACGCCATCTAAAAAGCGGTAATCGCCGTAGGGGGTTAAAAAGCTGCCGGTAAGTTTATTACCCTTGTTTTCAAATTCCGCGACCGAAATTATGTTTTTGCCCGAGTCGCTCAAAAAATGGGCTTCCCACCGGCCAGATATATCATAGGCGGCAGGCCCTTTATCCAAGACGAATTTGGTGCTGGTGCGCTCAGCAAAAAACGGCATCACCTGCGTGCCGGCGGAGGTTTCTTTTGTCCACAGACCCTGCCATTTATTCTTGCTGACCGCCGCCTTGAACGACGATTCAAACAAAGGCATTTTTATGAAAACCGAATCGTTTACAAAGCGAACGCTGTCTACCTTAAACCGTTCTTTGCCATTGAGGATATAAATAACCGGCAACTGATTTCTGGTATCCAATTCAAAACTAAAGGTTATTTGCTGGTCATCGGGGCGAACCAATACACCGCGAAATATTTTTGTCTTTTGATGATTTGCCTGGGAAAACACAGGGGCAAAAAATAGTAAGGTAACCAACGCCGTAGTTAACTGCTTCATTTGATTTCAAAAAATTTAAAAATACCATTACCAAATTAAAACAACCGATTTATCAGAAGGGTTTAACTTTTGAGAAATAAGCGGTGAACTTATTGACGGGGCTATTGCATTTTCGTGAAATTGTTTTTTATCCAGTAGCAATGGTCATAAAAAAGGCCCATAGTCATTTGAAGAAACTATGGACCTTTTAGAAAAATGACAGCGCTGAACTAATACCCTCTTGAGTTAGGGTTTGCTTTCGGTAATTCCTTTCGCGGTAACTTTTCGTCGCGCTGTGCCGCATTATATATAAATGAGGCCACAACAGCGGAGGCCTGTTTAAGGTCGGCTTCAATTAAATGATCGAATGTGTCCATATTGGTGTGATGTGTACGGGTATTGTATTCTATCTCATCCTGTATAAACTGAAAGCCTGGTAATCCCGCCGCGTCAAACGATAAATGATCGGTGCCGCCCGTATTGTTAATAGTTACCGTTTTAGCGCCCATATCGTTAAATGGTTTCAGCCATTCGGTAAAAACGGGCATGACGGCATCGTTTCCCTGTAGGTAAATGCCTCGTATTTTACCGGTTCCATTATCCAGGTTAAAATAGGCCGCCAATTTTTCGTGTGCCGGTAACAGCTTCATGGTAGCGGGGTCGGCAAAAGTTTTCTTTACATATCCCCTCGATCCAAACAGTCCTTCTTCTTCTCCGCTCCATAAGGCAATGCGAATGGTGCGCCGGGGTTTTAGGCCAAGCGTTTGCAGCAGCCGTACCGCTTCCAGCATTATGGAACAGCCAGCAGCATTATCCGTTGCGCCAGAAGCGCCATGCCAGCTATCCAGGTGGCCGCCCAGCATCACCACTTCGTTCTTTAGATTTTTATCGGTGCCGGGTATCTCAGCAATCACATTGTATCCATTCAGGTCATCGGTGGTAAATTTTGTTTTCACATCCATTTCCATTGATACAGGTATGCCCGATTTAGCCAAACGCAGCAGGGTCATATAATCCTCGTTTGCCAAAACGATGTCTAAAAAGTTTTCGGGATCCGACACTTTAAAGCCACCACCACCCTGTACAAACAAAGTGCCGTCGTGTCCGCGGGTAGAGGCGCTCATCATGGCTGTCGCTCCTTCTTTTTCGGCCATTGCTTTTAAAAGCACACCAACGGCATTGGAAGCACGCATGGCTGTAAATTGTTCTCTTCGGCGGGCCAGTGTGGCAGAATCGCCGCCAGCTCTTTCAGCAGGTTTAGACTCTGCCATCTTTTCAAGGTCTGCGGCAGTATACCTTTTTGCATCCGCTTCAAAACTCTGACTGTATATGTCATTTCTGTCCATAATTAAAATCTTTCCTCTCAAGTTGCCTTTATAGCCCTGCAGTTCGGCAGAGTCTCTGGCTGATATCACCAATACATTGTTTATCTGCAGTCCGTTGGTGCCGCCGGTCCAGGCCTTGGGCACGGCAATCAGGCTTTTGTAATAGGGCGTCTTCATAGCTACATACGAACGTTCAATTTCCCAGCCTTTACCAAACGTTCCCCATGGGTCCAGTTGTGCGTTGGCCAAACCCCATTCTTTTAATTTAGACACCGCATAATCTGCAGCCCTTTTAAAGCCCGGCGATATGGTTAAGCGCGGGCCGCTTACATCAGTCAGATGAAACGCTATATCCATTACTTTAGAACGTTCCATTTCTTCATCGGTGATTTTTTTAACGATCGCCAGGTCAATTTTTTCCTGCGCAAACATTGCAAAAGGCATGGTATGCAGTGCAGCGGCAACTAACAAAAATTTGATTATTCTCATTTGTGTGTTTTTAATAAAAAGTTGAAATGGAAAAATACTAAAGAAAGCAATCGGGTAGATTAAGGTATTTACCTTTGCACTATGCGTAAGTTAAGTATGGATGAATTGGGGCGTAAATCGGTCAATGAATTTAAAGTGTCGGAAAAAACGCCTGTGGTCATCGTGCTGGAGAATATCAGGAGTATGCATAATGTGGGCAGTGTTTTCAGAACGGCCGATGCA
>JBBRCW010000496.1:0-3650 GCA_038204535.1 Chitinophagales bacterium
GGGCGCCACTACCGAAGATGTTATGGGCGAATGGAATAACATTCCCCGTCGT
Source organism: Chitinophagales bacterium (assembly GCA_038204535.1). Classification (GTDB taxonomy): domain Bacteria; phylum Bacteroidota; class Bacteroidia; order Chitinophagales; family Chitinophagaceae; genus Segetibacter. The sequence continues at coordinate 53 of JBBRCW010000496.1, forward strand.
GTTACGGTTAACTCGTTTTTTATTGACAAAACCGAAGTTGCCAACATACACTACCGCGAATATATCTACTGGATAGAAAATGTTTTTTCAGATCCGCAATATGAAGAAGTAGTTCAGGGCGCTAAACCCGACACATTGGTTTGGAGAAGTGAGCTGGCCTACAACGAACCATATGTGGAATATTATTTCCGTCACCCTTCGTATAATTTTTACCCGGTAGTGGGCGTTAACTGGAAACAAGCCCATGACTTTTGCGTTTGGCGTACCGACAGGGTTAACCAGCTTGAACTAATTACAGCCGGATACCAGAATAAAAACGTTTTGAAATCTGAATTACAGGGCGGCGGACAGGAGAACTTTAATACGAAGGCCTATTTGATGGGTGAATACCAGGGTGTTCCGGGAAAACCTAAAAAAGGCGCTTTGGTTGATGCACAAGGCCGTCCGCGTACACACGTCAATTTCGACGACGGTATTTTATTGCCGGGTTACCGCTTACCAAGCGAGGCCGAGTGGGAATATGCGGCTTTGGGATATATTAATCAAAACCCGCAAATCACCAAAACACAGAAAAAACGTGGTGAGGAATTGATTACCAACAAACAGATCTACGCCTGGAAAAATGATGGCTATGACAATTTACGTGCTACCCGTCGCGGCAACTGGCAAGGTAGTTTTTTAGCGAACTTTAAGCGTGGCAACGGTGATAACATGGGAGTTGCCGGCGGCTTGAACGACAACAGCGCTATTCCTGCAGAAGTATCTTCTTTCTTCCCTAACGGTTTTGGTGTATATAACATGAGTGGTAACGTAAGTGAGTGGGTAGCCGATGTTTACAGGCCTTTAACCAATCTTGAAGCGGACGATTTTAACCCTTATCGCGGTAACCGTTTCCAAAAGATAGATATGACTGGCGGAGAAGGAAATCTGAGAGACAGCATTGGACGTATCAAAATGATTGATGAAGTTGACTCAACCCTGCGTAACCGTCGCAATTACCAAAGGTCTTATGCCATTAACTATATGGATGGTGACTCTTTAAGCGCTGTTGGTTACGGATATGGTGTAACCAGCCTTATATCTGACCAGTCGAGAGTAATAAAAGGCGGAAGCTGGAACGACAGGCCTTATTGGTTAAGTCCCGGAACTCGTCGCTTTTTAGAGGAAGAGCAAAGCAGCAGCACCGTTGGTTTCCGTTGTGCAATGACGCACTTTGGCGCACCCGAAGGAAAGAAATTTAAAACAGGAAACTTTTTTCCGCAGCGCAGACAAAAACGATAATCACCTTATTTTTTATAAATATGAAGCCACCCCCGACCGGGTGGCTTTGTTGTTTACGGCTATCGGTTAAAAAGAAAAATTGCACACGATAGCGCTGATAAAATTGATTTTTCTTCATTTTTTTCGAAAACGCAAATACACAATCAACAAATCGGGTTTTATATTCGAATAATTTCGGATTACGCTTCATCGCAGTATGCAAGTACCCGTTTAATCCATTCAATCCGTGTCGGCTGTGTACTATTATTAATTGGATCCATTCGATAGGTTTCATGGCGCTGCCCTTTTATACGTAAATCGGTGCGAAACCATTTAAGCCTTCCACATATTAATACCTGTCACTTTTACAAATCAATTATAGAAGGAAACGCTTTGTGTTTATTTTTGAAAACTAAACTTAACACAGTTGACAATCGAACAATTATACGAACTGTACCAGCAGCATCCATCAGTACAAACAGATACCCGCAAATTGCAGGCAGGTGATATCTTCTTTGCATTGTCGGGACCAAATTTTAACGGCAACCTTTTTGCCTTGAAGGCATTGGAGCAGGGCGCATCGTATGCCATCGTTGATGAGGATATCGCCCCCGGTAATCACAGGATACTGCTGGTGAAAAATGTTTTAGAAACCCTGCAGCAACTGGCAAAACAACATAGAATCCAATTTAATATCCCGGTAATCGCCATAACCGGCAGTAACGGAAAAACCACTACCAAAGAGCTGGTACATACCGTATTGTCTTCACAATACATTACTTATACTACAAAAGGCAACCTGAATAATCATATTGGCATCCCCCTTACTTTGCTTGGCATAAGGCCCGATGCACAAATGGCGATCGTTGAAATGGGTGCCAATCACCAAAAAGAAATTGAAGGATATTGCCAATACACATTACCTACTCACGGCATCATAACCAACTGCGGCAAAGCCCATCTTGAAGGATTTGGAGGCGTGGAAGGTGTAAGAAAAGGCAAAGGCGAATTATTTGATTACTTACGGTTAAACAAGGGCACTGCCTTTATTTTTAACGATTATGATTACCTGCACCAAATGAGTGAAGGATTAACCAAAGTAGTTTATGGAACGGCAACTGGAGCCACTTTGGGCCATGTAAAACAGAGTGACCCTTTTTTGCAGGTGCAGATACAAAAACCCTTTAACCGGTTAATAAGCACCCAACTGGTAGGTGATTATAATTTGCCTAATATTTTATGCGCTGTGGCAGCGGGCAACTTTTTTAATATTGAAGCAAACAAAATACTGAATGCCTTGGAGCAATACCTGCCCGACAACAGCCGCAGCCAAATGGTAGTAAAAGGCACTAACCACATTATATTGGATGCCTATAATGCGAACCCATCCAGCATGGCGGCCGCGATTAAAAACATCGTTGCTATTAACGCCGAAAATAAAATGTTATTACTGGGTGGCATGATGGAACTGGGTGAAGAAAGCATAAAAGAACACCAGGCTCTGCTAGATCTGATAGGTAATTACACCTGGAAAGAAGTAGTGCTGGTTGGAGGTGACTTTAGTGGATTAACGCACCCCTATCGGTTTTTTAAAAATGTACTTGAAGCCGCCAAATGGTATAAAGGCCAGCATTTTCACAATACCTGCCAGCTAATTAAAGGTAGCCGCAGTATGCAAATGGAAAAAATTTTAAACGAAGCGTATAGCTAAAACCGGCGATGAAGGCAGAAAGCCTGCCAAATAAGTTTCAAAAAAGCTGTTGGCAAAGGCTTTGATGACTACTATGGTAAAATATACTTTAACTACTAAATGAATGTTATGGCAAAAGAAACATTTGGAGAAATTATTAAAGGGGAAATACCTGTTTTAGTTGACTTTACGGCTGAATGGTGCGGCCCCTGTAAAATGATGAAACCGATATTGGAAGAGTTACACCAGGCAATGGGCGATAACTTACGTATTTTAAAAATTGATGTAGATAAGAACCCGGCGGCGGCCAGCAACCTGAATGTTTCCGGAGTGCCTACCCTGATCTTATATAAAAATGGACAGGTTTTATGGCGCCAATCCGGTGTGCAGTCAGCTAAACAGTTGCAATCAATCATACAACAAAAAGTGAGCGCCAACTAACGTGACGAATATCACCGCCCGCCAACATATTAAAAAGTAACTTGCACCTTTTATTTAAATAGTTGCAATGAGTAAGAGTGAAAAAAAACCGCCCTATTTATGGGGTATTTTCAATAACAAGTGTCCAAGGTGCAGATCGGGTAATATTTTTAAAACGGATAAGCCTTTCCGGCTGAAGGATAATGTAGAAATGCATGAAAATTGTCC
>JBBRCW010000497.1:0-3591 GCA_038204535.1 Chitinophagales bacterium
CATGGCTTTGGGAACAGCAGGTCTTGCCATAGGGCAAACCGTATTAGGGAAAAACGTTGCAGCGTTTAGCGCTAAAAGCTACCGCAATATCATAGGGGCAAACGACAAAATCCGGTTGGCTGTAATAGGCGTAAACGGACGAGGTGCCAGCATGGCGGCAACCATTGCCAGCCAACCCAATGCGGAGGTTTCCATTATTTGCGATGTGGACGACAGGGTGCTTCCCAAAGCGGTAAAATCTGTCATGGATGCCAAACAAATTAATACCCCAAAAACAGCAAAAGACTGCCGCAAGGTTTTGCAGGATAAATCAATTGATGCAATCTACATAGCTACTCCCGATCATTGGCATACGCCGCTAACTGTAATGGGTTGCCAGGCGGGCAAGCATGTGTATGTTGAGAAGCCCTTAAGCCACAATGGCCGCGAAGGAGAAATAGCTATTGCTGCTGCACGCAAATACAACCGCATTGTTCAAATGGGCGCCCAGCGCAGATCAGCTCCGGTGCTTACCGAAGGAATCAACCAATTGCACAATGGTATTATAGGCCGTGTTTACCTGGCCAAAACCTGGTATACCAACAAACGCAAAGAAACGTTTTTGCAGCCCGGCACCGTACCGCCTGAACTGGATTATGACCTATGGCAGGGCCCTGCACCAAGGGTTGCCTATAAAGATGGATTGATACATTATAACTGGCATTGGTTCTGGCATTGGGGAACCGGGGAGGCACTCAATAACGGTACGCATGAAGTGGATGTTGCCCGCTGGGGATTAGGTGTTGACTATCCAACCCGGGTAAGTTCAGTTGGTGGACGCTACCAGTTTAAGGATGATTGGGAAACGCCCGATACACAAATCATTACCATGGATTATCCTGGCCGCGTTTCGCTGATGTGGGAAAACAGGAGTTGCAACGGAAGAAAGATTGAAGGGAGTGATAGAGGCATAATTTTCTATGGTGATAAGGGAAGTCTTGATACAGGGGGCGATGAATACAAGGTGTACGACCTGGATGGTAAACTGGTTAAAGATGTGAAATCGGTTATGAAAGAGGATGCCTTGCAGGGCCGTAATACTGCAAGCCCAAGTTTAGGATTAGACAGTTTGCATGTTGCCGACTTTCTTGATGCGGTTCGCAATAACCGCAAACCCAATTGCGATGTGGAGTTGGGGCACAAAAGCTGTGTAGCCATGCACCTGGGTAACATAGCCTGGCGATTGGGCCGCGATATAAAAACCGATCCTGCCAATGGACACATTATTGGCGATCCGGAAGCGGAAAAATTGTGGAGCCGCAAATATGAAAAAGGGTGGGAACCTAAAGTTTAAAATGCCGTCATCGAATCATTTTTACAGTTTCGGGATGACGGTCTGAGGTTCGTTGTCCGTCATGCTGAATTTATTTCAGCATCCCCTGGATTTGGACAGCTCAACGCCAGGGGATCACGATCGGTCGAGGTGGACAGAAGGGCGAATGTCAATGTCTTAAGTTAATGACATTGCCTTATTTACATTACTGTTTTTGTATGAAAAAAACATGCCTTTTAGTCGTCATTATAATTGGAATGTCCGGGTACTTACATGCCCAGACCGTTAATATTTTGTATACAAAAACAATTGCACCCGCCGGTTATACTGCCGGAGTTATTAAAGGGGCATTGGCTAAAAAAGGCTATGCACTAAAAGAAAGTAATGGGGATATTGAAATCAGCCTTCTTGTCGACGGATTAACATTGGGCAACGAAGCGTATTCAATTGAAAGTTTACCTGGTAAAATAATAATCACAGGTGGTGATGAGCGCGGATTGGTTTATGGAGAATTTGAACTTGCTGAAAGCCTGCGCAATGGTACACCCTTAAAAAACATTCTTTCCCGCAGCGAAAAACCTAATTATTCTTTACGGGCCATAAAATACGACCTTCCCTGGGATACGTACCGGCACAGCGAGGCCCTCGATCTTCATATGGAAACCTGCAAAGATTTAAACTACTGGAAGGCTTTTTTAGACATGCTGGCGGAAAACAGGATAAATTCTTTGACCTTATGGAACCTGCATCCATATACTTTTATGATCAGGCCTAAAAATTTCCCGGAAGCTACCCCCTTCAACGATGCTGTATTGAAAGAATGGAAAGCCCTTTTTTCCGGCATTTTTAAAATGGCGAAAGAACGGGCGATAGATATCTATATCATTCCATTCAACATATTTGTCAGCCCCGAATTTTCAAAGGCACACAATGTAAACATAGACAACCTCGATCACCATTTTTTTATAAAAGGTGATACTTCAGAACTGGTAAAGCGATATACCCGCGAATGTGTAACGCAGATGCTGCAGGAATATCCCGAAATAACAGGAATGGGTTTAACCCTGGGGGAGGGAATGGGGGGAATGTCACCCCAGGACCGTGAAGACTGGATGAGGCAAACCATTATTGAAGGCATGCGATTGACTGGCCGAAAGCTCAAACTCATTCACCGGATTCCATTTTCGAGTACAACCGGTTCATTAGGGGTAACCAGTATTGAAACAGAAAAACTAACCCGTAAAGCAATTGATGAAGAAGGCGCCTTTCCTTTTCTGCAGCCACCTGTTTATGCCGACCTGAAATACAACTGGTCGCATGCCCATTCAACGCCTACATTGGTTAAAGTACATGGTGGAAAATTGTACGATACCTATTTTAAACCCGAACCAGAAAATTATAAAGTAACCTGGACGGCAAGAAATGAAGACTTTTTTTGCCTGCGATGGGGTGTGCCGGATTTTGTAAGGGCGCACATCAACACAAACAACCAATCGTACGTAGGGGGATATTTTATTGGATCAGAAACCTATATCCCTGCTAAAGATTATTTTACCAAACCTGGCATTCCGGTTAATTGGAAATATGTTTTCGAAAGGCAATGGTTATTCTACAAAATCTGGGGGCGGCTGTTGTATAATCCTGCAACACCCAATTCAATTTTCCAGGCAGAATTTACACGACGTTATGGAAACAGCGGGGCCAATTTGTTACAGGCCTCATCGCTGGCCGGTAAAACACCACTAAGTTTAGCCTCTTTGTTTGATTTTACTATGGATCTGACCCTGTACACCGAAGGATTTATGGCCCTGGACAATAAGATTAAACGGGTTGAATATATTTCCATTGACAGAATCATCAACCAGCCTGTTACTGATCCCACCTATGTATCGGTGGCAGATTATGTTAGTGGTATTGCTTCGGGAAAAACCTACGACAGCAAATGGGTAACGCCGCCTGTGTTGATTAAAATGCTCGAAAACGATTGCAACAAGGCTTTGGCAATAGTCAATAAAATTAATGCAGGTAAAAACCCGGCGCTTCGTTTTGAGTTGGCCGACATTAAAACCTGGGCCAATATGGGTTTGCATTTCGCGGAAAAACTACAAGCGGCAATTGCCCTCCAAACCTACAGGTTAAAGGGTGGCGAAAACAACAAACAGGTAGCGATAAATCACCTGAATAAGGCGCTAAATTATTGGGATGTAATCATCGGGATAACCCGTCCTCTTTATAAGGATATGCCCCTGGTGCATTACAGCGAACAGGATGGTGTACGT
>JBBRCW010000498.1:0-3555 GCA_038204535.1 Chitinophagales bacterium
AATAGAAATGTTTCATTGCTAACAGAGTCCAGAAACGACATCATAGCTATTCAACTGACATCACCTTATGTAGGAGACGAAGAAGTGTTTGCCAAAACATTGTTTAATGCACTCATACAGAGTATTTGTACCGTAATGAATTTGGATGACAATGAAATCAACGGCTATTATCAACCCATTGCCAGCCAAAATGGAAAGCTAATGATTTTTGAAACCTCAGAAGGTGGAACAGGTACGCTTTCTTCCATTGTAAGAGATACAGATTTGTTAAGACGGATTGCAATTAAAGCTTTAGATATTTTACACTTTGACGAGCAAGGAAACGATAAAGATGGAGCATGTGCCAAGTCTTGCTACAATTGTATCTGTAACTTCTTCAACCAAAGAGATCACAAACTATTTGACAGGCAAGCTGTCAAAGATTTCCTTTTAGGACTTGCTGCCGTTTCTTCCATCCAGGGTTCGCAGGATGATAATGTGATGTTTGATATTTATATGCAGCAAGCAGTTTCAACATTAGAAAAAGCAGTATTAAGATTATTGAAAGAAAAACGTCTAAAATTGCCGGTCGAGATGCACAAAGTTGTTTCAAAAGATGGCGAATCCATAGCAGAAGCAGATTTGTATTACGAACCAAAAATTTGTGTATTTATTGATGGCCCTGATCATGATAAGGCACACATTAAACTTGATGATGAAAGAAAACGGTCTAAGCTGAAGAAATTGGGTTATAAGGTGGTAGTTGTTCATCATGCTGATATTCCAAAAGGTATAGAATTATTAAAAACTTCTTTGGATAATTAAATGACATAAAACTTTTCAATGCAGCAAATTCAATTAAATATTATCTCGTTCAAACCCTTAGTTGATAAACTGAGCTTTGCCTTTTATGACGAAAAGCAAAAAGGGTTTGCTCCTATTTATTGGGATAAATTATTGGATACATTTCCCGAAGGCAGAGAAGCCCGGTTCAAAAACTATTACAGCGATTTTCAACCGGCAAGGCAGGGAGCGATAGAAAAAGAAATTGTTTTTACTGAAGCCGTTGGCTTCTCCATTCATTACTTCCGTTACATCATACTTAATTATTTCAGGTCAGTTCCCGGTGCAGTGGTATTTCCCAACTTTACCGAAGATATTGAAGTGTGGTTAGAAGATGCAACAGTCAATAAAGAGCTATACAGGCAATACAACAAATTCACCATCAAAGTACAGTACAGGCAAGTGACAGATGGTTATGAATTGGTGCTGGCTTATGATGGCAATTCCAAAGTATTAAAACAAAGCATTGCCGACATTGCCGATTTTGATACTGACAAATACAACCTGATCAATTGCAACGGCACGATATATCGGTACGATAAAATGCCTGATGATCTGAAGCAGGATATGGAAACCCTGTTTCCGGTATTGAGCAATCCGCTAAAGAAAGAATTTAATGTAGCACCCGATGAAATCGTAATCGAAAACAGGTATAAGCCCTACTTCAAACAAATAGATACCTTTTACAAAACCTATCTCAACACACCTGCTTTCAAAAAGGTAATAGACATTTCAAAAGACGGTTTCCACAAAGTGCCCAACAATAAAGTGTTCCAAACATCGGAGCACTCCAATGAATTACAGTTTTTAGAAAACACCCATATCAATCCGGGCTTAGGTATTATCCTGCACAAGCCCTTAAAAGCATTTACAAAGAACCACGTGAAACTCTTTTTCATTTATCATAAGGATGATGGAGAGTTAATTAAAGACACCTTTTACGAATACATCACCAAGGGTTGGCACAAAGAGGTGAACCACGTAATGAAGCATACCAAAAGCCTGCAAAAGTTCATTAACCAGCCCCTGAGCATTGACCCCGGCAAACGCATCGTATTTGAAAACACCCTAACCATTTTTGAGGAAGTATCGGCACAGCTTAAAAACTTTGTATCGGCACCCAATACTACTTATGTAGCCATCTATATTACCCCAATTTCCAAATCTGATAAGGAGCATCCGCAACACCATGCCTATTACAAAATAAAAGAGCTGTTATTACATAAAGGCATTTCATCGCAAGTAGTGTACAGGGAACATTTGGGCAGAGAAGATTTTTATTACTTCATGCCCAATATTTATGTGGCGTTATTAGCCAAAATTGGTGGCATACCCTGGCGTTTAGCCCGAACCCATGAAGAAGAAATCATCATAGGCATTGGGGCTTTCAAACCACAAGGAGCAGCACACCGTTTCCTCGGCAGTGCTTTCTGCTTTAGTAACGAAGGCACCTTTGAGGGCTTCGATTGTTTCCGGGATGATGAGCCCATCATGTTGGCAGGTTCCATCCAAAATGCAGTAGACCGTTTTATAGAGAAGAACATCACTGCTAAAAGGGTAATCATTCACTTTTACAAAGAAATCTCCAACAAATACGAACTGCAGCCCATTTTGGATATGCTGGAAAGCATAGGTGCAAGAGATATTCCGGTAATAGTGGTTACCATTAATAAAACCGACAGCAGAGAGTTATTGGGCTTCGACATGAAAAGTCCGGGCATGATGCCGGTGAGTGGTTCGTATGTAAAAGTGGGGTTCAACAAGTATTTGTTATTCAACAATACCCGTTACTCCGAGAACGCCATTCTAAAAGAACGAGATTATCATTTCCCGATAAAAGTTTCCATCAAAGCAACCAAAGCAGAATTGGTACAGGATGTGAAAGTGATACGGGAATTAATAGACCAGGTATATCAGTTCAGCCGTATGTATTGGAAAAGCATCAGTCAACAAAACCTGCCTGTCACCACCAAGTATCCCGAAATGGTAGCCGAAATATTCCCCCATTTTGATCAAAACTTCTTGCCGGAATTTGGTAAGGAAAATTTGTGGTTTTTGTAAAAGCCTTGTAAAACCTTTCATAAAGCCTTGATTTTTAGCTGAATAAATGCTGGATGATATGCTTTTGCTTCACTCCGTACCCTTCCCAACAAAGTTCCTAACGGTTACTAACTAACAGCAGGATCTGTAGTAGTTATCAAACACAAAATTGAAGTAAAATGAAAAAATTTAATATCACCATCATTGTAATGGCCTTATTCTTAGGTATGTCCTCATGTAATTTAGGTGGAGAGACCGATAGCAAAGAAGGTTTTTATAAGGGTACAATTAAAGTAGGTCATCTGGTCGCTTTGGATATGTCTCCTTTATTTGTTGCAAAAGAAGCAGGTTTCTTTAAAGATGAGGGCTTGGATGTTCAAACTGTTTTCTTTTCCAATCCCGGCGATAACAATAAGGCTTTAGCGGGCGGGAGTTTACAGTTTAGCATTAATCCATTCACACTGCCTTATTTTGCTGCAAATAGTGGAATAAAAATGAGAATTATTTCAAATGCCGGTGGTTTAGGTATAATAGAAGTGGTAATTCAAGGTGAATTGGGTATTTCCGATATAAAACAATTGGTTGCCTATATAAAAGCTAATCCAGGCAAGAAATTGAAAATTGCGGTGCTCAAAGGCGATACGTTGGAAATGATTATTCAAAAAATGTTGGCAGATAACGGTTTAACCTACA
>JBBRCW010000499.1:0-3538 GCA_038204535.1 Chitinophagales bacterium
AAGAATTCTATTTTTATCGGTGATGGTCATTTATTTTTCTTCAATTCTTTTATTGCCTTGTCAAAGTCCGATTCATATTCACGGTCTTGTATAATTCGATACATTTCAAATTCGCCTTCGGCTTTTAGTTTAGCTTCCAGCATAGATACTTTGCCCTTGTCTTTTAATATCGGATAATTGGAAAGTTTTAAAAAGTCGCCAAGGAATTTAACCCAATCTTTCATATACATCAATATGCCGCGTTGGGTATTGTTCTCTGCTAAATCGAGGTATGCAGATACAATGCGGTTAAGCTCTTTGATGTGCGCTTCATTCAAATAATTTTTTGCTATCGATACATCACTCTTTACAATTTTTCCGTGTGGCGCCTGCTTCCATGTTTTTAATCCCATGAATATTTTTTTTGCATCGGCTTCAGTGTAAATAATTTCGGCTGCTTTTTTTCCTGTTATTGCCCAGTGCAATTTATTTTGAACGGAAGCAAAAAAATCTTTTGTGGTCTTAGAATCCCTGGTGTAGTCAACACACAAAACATATAAGTCAGTAATTTTTTGGTAGAACCTTCGTTCGCTTGCACGGATTTCCCTGATTCGTTCCAACAATTCATCAAAATAATCTTTGCCGAATTTTTTGCCTTGTTTCAGGCGTTCATCATCCAGCACAAAACCTTTGGTGATAAACTCCTTTAGCGTTTTGGTAGCCCAAATGCGAAATTGTATTGCCTCACTGCTGTTTACACGGTAACCAACTGCAAGAATTACATCAAGCATATAAAACTTTGTCTCGTATTTTTTACCGTCTGCGGCAGTTATTCGAAAATTTCGAATAACTGAATCTTCGCTTAATTCTTTGCTGCTGAAAATTTCTTTCAGGTGATAATTAATGGTATGCACTTCTACATTAAACAATTCTGCCATGCGTTTTTGCGAAAGCCAAAAAGTTTCGTTTTCAAAAACCACTTCCACTTTTACATTGCCTTGGGGGTGGAGTAAAATATGAGTTGATTGTTTTTGGGTATCATTCTTATTTACTGATTTAATTTTTTTTCAGTTTGTTCTATTTTTTGAATACACTGTCGGGTAGGTAAAACCTTTGATGATGTATTCCTTTAATTAACGTCTTTTAGAGTTGTTTGTTAATGGCATAATGGGTACTTCTGCCCCCAGCAGCTTCTTTCACCAAAAGGCCACGCTCCATCAAATCCTGGATATCACGCCCTGCTGTATCCTGTGAGCATTTCGCAATTTTTGCCCATTTGGATGAGGTGAGCTTGCCATCAAATCCGTCTAACATTTTATTGAGCAAAAGAATTTGCCTGTCGTTCATATTGAACGTAACAGCGTTTTCCCAGAACCTGGCTTTCGCTAATACCTTCGCTAGTATAAGCTCAGTGTTTGATAAAGCCCGATCAAAACAAGATAGAAACCATTCAAGCCACGTGGTTATATCGAGCGGACCTTTTTGTGTTTCTTCCAACATTTCATAATAAGTGTTGCGTTCCGCCCGAATTTGAGCAGACATACTGTAAAAGCGCTGAGCGCTTTCTTCAGAACGCGAAAGCTGCATATCAGCTATTGCCCGGGCGATGCGTCCATTGCCATCATCAAAAGGGTGAATAGTTACAAACCACAAATGAGCTATACCTGCTTTTACAACCGGATCAATATCGACAGTATTATTAAACCACCTTAGAAATTGCTGCATCTCCTTATTGATCAGCTGCGAATCCGGAGCCTGATAATGAACCCTTTCCCGCCCCATTGCTCCAGACACAACCTGCATGGGATCATCTGCGGTGTTGTTGCGCCAATTACCAACGATAATTTTATACATTCCGCTTCGGCCATCGGGAAACAAGGATGCATGCCATCCGAATAAGCGTTCTTCAGTAAGTGCCCTTTCATATCGTTGTGTGGCATCCAGCATCATTTCGACTACGCCATCTACCTGGCGGTCAGAAGGCACAAGGCCTGCCACCTCCATACCCAATCGTCTGGCAATAGACGACCGCACCTGGCTGGCGTCAAGTAATTCACCTTCAATTTCACTTGATTTTAAAACATCCTGAGTCAGGGTTTGTAGTGTCGCTTCTGCTTTCAGGCTAAAACCAAGACTTTCCATTTTACCTAATAATCGGCCTTGCCTGTGGCGCACATTAGCCACCAAGAGTGACAAAGTATCATGACTCCAGGTAAAATTTGGCCAATCTGCAAATTGATAAATATACATTTTAATCTCCGCATTTTATGCGGTAAATATACCATTTAATCTCCGCATATAACAAAGGTAACATCAGTAATACTTGCGGAGAATAGTCCTATTAATCTCCGCATTGCCGCTATTTATCCGATCTATAAGGCATGAAAATTAAGGAGGTATTTGAGGCAGGATCTATTAAAAATGGAGTTACTTCATCACCTGGAAAACCAATAAACTCATTATGTAAGCCAGCCCTGTCATATATATTAATTGCACAATGGGCCATTTCCAGGTTCGGGTTTCGCGTTTTACTACCGCAAGGGTGCTCATGCATTGCATGGCCAGCACGTAGAAAACCATCAGGCTAAGTCCGCTGGCCAGTGTATATACTTTGCTTCCATCCTCCCACCGGGCGGCGGCCATTTTTTGGCGAAGAGAAGTTTCTTCATTGTCTTCGCCCACACTATATAACGTAGCCATCGTTCCTACAAATACCTCTCTTGCCGCAAACGAAGTAATGAGCGCTATGCCAATCTTCCAGTCGTAGCCCAATGGCCTGATGACGGGCTCTATGGCGTTACCCAAAATGCCGGCATAAGAATTTTGCAGTTTTTCGTACCGGTACTCTTTTTCAATCGAATCGGTATTGGCATTAGAAAGCTGTTTCACGGCTTCATAATGCGCCGTCACCTTATCCATGCGCTTACCAGGTCCATAGCTGCTTAAAAACCAAAGCAAGAGACTGATGACCATAATCACTTTACCCGCATCCACCACAAAAATCCTGGCTTTTTCAACCATGGTAATGCCTACATTCTTCCAGCGGGGCGCCCGGTAGGTAGGCAGTTCTAAAATAAAAAAACTGCGTTCCTTTATTTTAATAATCCATTTAAAAACATAGCTGGCCATTAATGCCAGCACGGTGCCCAGCAAATACAGGCACATCATTACGATACCTTGCAAACTTAAAAAGCCGAGAAAGTAACGTTCGGGAATTACCAGGCTAATTAAAATGGTATATACCGGCAGCCGGGCGCTACAGCTCATTAAGGGCGTAACTAAAATGGTCAGCAACCGTTCTTTTTTGTTTTCGATATTGCGGGCGCTCATTATGGCCGGTACCGCACAGGCAAGCCCGCTGATCATTGGCATAACGCTCTTACCGTTTAAACCAACCTTGCGCATCAATTTATCACTTAAAAAACTAATGCGGGCCATGTAACCGGTGTCTTCTAAAATGGTAATCAGTCCAAAGAGAATCATGATCTGCGGCACAAAAACCAGTATGCCGCTTAAGCCGGCCACCAAACCATTTATGATGAGATCGCTCCACCAGGAC
>JBBRCW010000500.1:0-3512 GCA_038204535.1 Chitinophagales bacterium
GCGGTGGGTGCTATTCTGGGCTTAATAGGAGCGGTAAAGGTATATCAGAAATGGAATGCCGGAGACCAGGATACCGGTAAAGTGGCGGCAGCATGGTTTGGCAGTTGCGTGTTTTTGGTCGTGGTTGCAACTGTCATTAAATCATTCTTTGGGATATAGCTTTTTTGCCGTAATAGACGAAAGTCAGTTTAAAAAATTCAGTTGAGATGAATACAAGTGTTTATAGCATCAATAAGAACATCAACAAGCCTATAGAGTTTAAGGGATTGAAAGCGCAGTTTATCTGGTACCTGGGTGGTGGGTTGGTTGTTTTACTGATGTTGTTCGCCATTTTATATATATGCGAAGTCAATCCTTTTGTTTGCGTTTGTGTGGTGGTGGTGTTGGCGACATGCCTGTTTATGCAAGTGTATAAATTAAGCAACCGCTACGGGCAATATGGCATGATGAAAAAAGTAGCGGCCAGGCAAATACCTCAAAGAGTAATCCTGTCATCCAGGAGGGTTTTTGTCGAATTGAATAAAGCAAAAATTAAGAGGTAATGGAGAAAAAATTCTATGACATATTTCCCCTTTCCTGTATTGAACACGATGTAATCGTATCGGCAATAGGCGATATAACAGTTGCATTTAAGGCGACGCTGCCAGAATTGTTTACGCTGTCTGAAAATGATTATGAAGCCCTGCACCAGGTATTTATAAAGGCAATCAAAGTTTTACCTGATAACAGCATTATTCATAAGCAGGATTGGTTTCTGGAAAGTGAATACAAAGCAAATTTTGGATTAACTCAAGACAGCTTTTTGTCGCGAAGCAGTGAAAGGTTTTTTAATGAGCGGCCATACCTTGATCACGATTGCTTCATAATGATCACAAAAAAGCCATCTGGTCGCAAGGCGGCCACCTCTTTGTTTTCAAATTTACTGCGGCGTTCAATAGTGCCGGAGCAAACCATTAAACAGCACCTGGTGCAGGACTTTTTGGATACTGCCGCTCAGTTTGAAAGAATAATTAATGATAGCGGGCACATAATGCTTAGCAGATTGAAGGAATTAGATTTGACAGGTGACGAGAAGAACACCGGGCTGATTGAGCGTTATTGTACACTTCAGCCTCAGGCCAATATGCGTTTAGTCAGAGATATGAGATTTAAAAATGAGATGCGAATAGGAGATGATTATTGCCAGCTATATACTTTGGCCGATGCCCAGGACCTGCCAGGTTATTGCGGTTCAAGAATCAATTACGACCGGTATTCAACAGACAAAACAAAATTCAGTATTGGCTTTGCTTCTTCATTGGGCCAATTACTAAGCTGTAATCACCTCTATAACCAATACATTTTTATTGACGATCAAAAGAAGGTAATTAAAAAATTGGAAAGTAAGCGGCTTCGGCTTCAATCATTGTCGGCTTATTCCAGGGAAAATGCAATTGGCCGCGATGCCACCAACGACTTTTTAAATGAGGCCCTTAGTTCGCAAAGATTACCGGTAAAGGCTCATTTTAATGTACTGGTTTGGAATAATGAGAAGACAAATTGAAAGAGGTGAAAAACCTGGTAACATCTGCATTTGCCCAGATGGACGCCACAGCAAAACAGGAGGTGGATGGGGCGCCACAAATATTTTGGGCGGGAATGCCAGGTAACGAGGGTGACTTTCCTTTGAATGAAACCTTTGACACCTTTGCAGAGCAGGCTTCCTGTTTTCTTAATCTAGAAACGAATTACAGGTCTTCACTTAGCCCGATCGGTATAAGGTTAGGAGATCGTTTAACCGGCAAACCGGTGCACGTAGATATCTCCGACGAACCGATGGCTAAAGGCATATGCACCAACCGAAACAAATTTATATTAGGCCCTTCTGGCAGTGGAAAGTCCTTTTTTACCAATCACATGGTCCGCTCGTATTACGAACAGGGAACACACATCGTTCTGGTGGATGTAGGCCATTCCTACAAAGGGCTGTGTGATCTGGTAAAAGGATACTATTTCACCTACAGCGAAACAAAGCCAATCAGGTTTAATCCATTTTTTATAGGGGAGGGGGATGTGCTGGACACTGAAAAAAAGGAAAGTATAAAAACACTGCTGCTTGCATTGTGGAAGAAAGACAACGAAACTTTTAACCGTTCAGAGTATGTGGCGCTGTCTAATGCTTTGCAGGTTTACTTTGAGAAGCTAAGCAATGATAAAGATTTGTTTCCTTGTTTTAATACGTTTTATGAGTTTGTAAAAAATGAATTTGTTGGTTCGCTGGCCGCAGAGAAAGTGAAGGATAAAGATTTTGATGTAAGTAATTTTCTGTATGTCCTGAGGCCCTACTACAAGGGAGGTGAATTTGACTACTTGCTGAATGCCGCTGAGAACCTTGACTTGTTGAAAGAAAGATTTATTGTTTTTGAGTTGGATAATATAAAAGATCATCCCATACTTTTTCCGGTGGTAACTATCATTATTATGGAAGTGTTTATTTCAAAAATGAGAAAACTAAAAGGTATTCGAAAAATGATCTTAATAGAAGAAGCCTGGAAAGCTATTGCTAAGGAGGGGATGGCCGAATATATCAAATACCTTTTTAAAACAGTAAGAAAATTTTATGGGGAAGCGGTGGTGGTAACACAGGAGGTGGAAGATATAATCAGTTCTCCGGTGGTCAAACAGGCGATCATTAATAATTCGGATTGTAAAATATTGTTAGATCAGAGTAAGTACCAAAATAAGTTTGACCAGGTGCAGGAACTATTAGGATTGACAGACAAAGAAAAAGCATTGGTACTTTCCGTTAACAAATCAAACGAACCCGGCGGTAGATACAAGGAAGTGTTCATTAGCCTTGGAGGGATGTTATCAAAGGTTTATCGTACCGAAGTTTCACTGGAAGAATACCTGGCTTATACCACGGAAGAAAGTGAGAAAATGAAGGTAGCGTCGTACGCCAGCAAGTATGGGGATATACAAAAAGGGATTGCAGCGCTGGCTGCGGAAATGAGGGGGGAATAATGCGTAATTTCTAATCGGGCATTTATGACTGGCAAAAAGATTTATTCAATTAAACCGTGAATTATGAAAACCACATTAGTTAGTATGGTGCTGTTAATGGGCTGCCAATTAAGCGGAGGTGATACAGTAAGATCATTCATACCTGGCACGTATGTTAAGACGATTAACCAGGAATTTAGTACCGGCAATGACACCCTGTTTATTAGTTTGATAAGTAACCCGGGAAATAATTACCAAATTGTCAGGCATACTTCGTATCGGAGAATTATTGATGGAAAAGTATTGCCAGTGGAGAACGAAATGGAAAAATCTACAGGCATTTACAATCGCATCGATAAAGTGCTTAATGAAACAAGGGAAGGCAGTATCATTTCATTCAGTCCTGATAAGAATGAATTGTATGTGGGCGCGGCTATGTATCGGAAAGTTACTCGCTAATTAAAATTTATTACATGAAAAAGCTGTTTGTGTTGGTAGTATTTGCAGGGTTAGGATTTATCGTGCCCAGA
>JBBRCW010000501.1:0-3507 GCA_038204535.1 Chitinophagales bacterium
CCTTCACGTTTGGCATCTTATATTTTAAACCAGGGCGATGCAGGGGCAGCTATCCGTCAAATGCTTTCCCTCGGTTCGCAGGAAAATTTAACCGCTTCATTTAGTAAGGACCAGGTGTTGAATACCTTGTTTCCTGACCAGGTCGCCAAGGTACTGACCACGCTGAATGTGCTGGGGCTGACCAGTGAGGTGGACAGGTTTACATCTACTTTAAGCACGGCAGCCGAAAAAACAGCTACCGCTTCAGTGCCGGTTTTTGTCAGCAGCATTAATCGCCTGAATTTTACAGATGCCATCAGAATTGTAAAAAATGGCGGTACGTCTGCAACGGATTATTTGCGAACCAATGCAGGCGATTCCCTACGTGTATCTATCACTCCTATTATGCAGGCTACGCTGGATGAATATAAGCTGAATGAACAATGGAACAAGATTATTAAACCCGTGCAGGCATTAACCGGCAAGAAGGTAAACGTTGAACTGCCCAACCTGATGGCTGGCTTAGTTGCAGAAGCGATGTTTAGAAAAATTGCAGAGAAAGAAGTGCAGGTGCGAACTGAAGCAACCGCAAGAACTACCCCATTATTACAACAGGTGTTTTCGAAAAACTGGAATTAGTTGAATTGATTCGAAATTTTAATAGCTCATTTTATCGGGAGGAAAAATGCCGTATGTTGAAAAACTGGAATTTAGTTACCAAAGTAATTAGGGGGTAGACGACTAGGGCCAGGAAAGTGCGATTGAAGGCCTTTTTTCGATGATGAGATATATTGAACCTGGACCGTTGCGGGTGATGTTGCCCGCAATGGAACAGCGGTTTTAAAAAGTAACCCCGCTGCATTTCTAGCCACACTCATATCGATATCTTCTGCCGAGGTAATGACCGGGACATTGAAAATTGGCGGCCTTCATTTAAACAGTCTATTCAAAACCAGTGTGCCAGTTCGGCATAATTCACCAATCTCTTTTTTGTACAGCCGATTCGGTCAAAACGCCTATTTTTAACCGATTAAGGAAATATCAAAAACAGATAATGATTACTGGAAAATTGTATCCGCAAAATAGATTAATATACATTGTAGGTATTAGCCTGGCAGTAACAATTGCATCTATTTTTACCGGTTGTTCTTCCGCCTTTCAAAACAAACAAACAGTTGCGCAAAACGAAATATGGACCCAGCAAATGGTGGAAACACATGGCTTGAAAGATTTTTATACCAACCGCGTAGCGCACGAAAAATTATCGAATACCGGCTGGGATTATGTTACCGGCTTAATTGCTATATCGGTGCCCGAAGCATGGAAACAATACCCCGATAAAACAGAATATTATGCCGCAGTGAAAGCTTTTACAGATAGAAATACAAATGCCGATGGTTCCATGATCATTAACTCAAAGGGTGAAACCGCATTAGGCCCCAGTAATATTGATGACCTGGCCGCCGGCAGAATATTTTTCGCCCTCTATAACGAAGAATTGAAACGTGGCAATAGTAAGGATGCGGAACGTTATAAAAATGCGGCGACGCTCATCCGCAATAAATTAAAGACCGAACATTCACGTATACCTGTAGGCCTGCCCGGTGCAGGTGGTTTTTATCACAAAGCCGCTTATCCTAACCAAATGTGGCTCGACGGGTTGTATATGGGCGCACCGGTGTATGCCATGTGGCAATCCGCATTTGGTGTTACCAATGCACAGGAAAACCAGCAGAGCTGGACAGACATCGCCCATCAATTTAAAATTTTACACGAGCACACCTATGACGCTGATAAACAATTAAACTACCATGCCTGGACGGCTACCCCAAACGATGCCAACGCCTTTTGGGCAAACAAGACCGGGCCTTACGTGGGGTGCAGTAAAGAGTTTTGGGGTCGCGGTATGGGTTGGTATTTTGCAGCCCTGGTGGATGTGCTGGAAATTATGCCAAAAGACCATCCAGATTATACCGCTATCAGCAATATTTACAACCAGGTAGCTGCCGGTTTAAAAAGATGGCAGGATCAGCAATCAGGTGTTTGGTATCAGTTGCTGCAATATGACAACACCACGCACGGCGATGGCAAAGGCGACATCGTAAATGGTAAAACATACAATGTATGTACCGCGCCCAATTACCTGGAGGCATCATGCTCTTCCATCTTTACCTATTCATTTTTAAAAGGCGTGCAACTGGGTTTGCTGGATAAAGGTACGTACCAGTCAACCGCCGAAAATGCTTATCAGGGACTGTTAAAAACCTTTATTCGCAAGCAGAATACCGGGGTGGATATTATTCAAACCTGCGCTTCCGCAGGTCTTGGCCCTGCGGGCAATCCAAGCCGCACCGGAACTATAAATTATTATTTATGCGGGACTGATGTTGCTATTGTACAAAACGAAGGAAAGGCAATTGGGACTTTTATACTGGCGAGTGTGGAGTGGGAGAGGTATAGACAAGAGAAATGAGCAGACATAGATGCACTACCTTCTTCAATACGAGCCCCGAACTCGTTTAGGGAAAGCAATCTGCAAAAATCCTCACGAAACCTTATTTGCTTAGTTTCAATTGTGCTTCCACTTTCTTCAACAAGTTATTTAATAAGTCTATGTGAAACCTATGTTTCTCTATTGTGCCTATGTGGTTTTGAGTTTTGTAACACATAGGCACATAGTAATCATAGTATGGCACATAGCAGGTAATGAGGTTTACAAAGTATCGCGCTTTACTTTCTACCATGGGGGGACCCTTCTTTTACCCCTGAAAGACCTATTATCGGAAACAAAATTTCATAGTTACCAGCCCAACTACTTCGTATTAAAAATTCAGTTTGCTTTATGAGTGAAGTGTGCAGTTTAACAAAAGCACTACTTTATATCCTATAGCTTTCACGTTTTTATCAAGCAGATTATAATGTATTTGAAAATATTGACGGTGGCCGGTTTGGCAAGTTTCGAAATTTATGCGGCTATTCCTGCAGGTTTTGCTTTTGGCTTGTCGCCGTGGATTATATTTCTGTCCAGTGTGGTGGGGGGAGTGGCTGGGGTTTTTGTAGCCGCTTATTTAGGAGACAATATCCGCAAATTGTTTTCGAAGAAAGAAACGTTGGAGAAACCAAAGCCGAAAACCGGCCTGGTGTACCGCATATGGAATAAATACGGTATCATAGGGCTGGGGTTCCTGGGAACAATGACAGTGGGAGCACCTGTTAGCCTTGCTGTAGGTATTGGGTTTAAGGCGCCTCTGCAAAAGTTGATTACCTGGTGCTGCATAGGTGTACTTGTCCGCTGTATAGCGTTTACAATGATCGGGCACTTTGGAATGAAACTTTTATAGGGTTAATACGTCACTTGTAAAGTTTCCACTCCTTTTTAAGGAGGGGACCGATTTTATGCGCAGCATAAAATCAGGGGTGGTTAAACTCCGCTTTAATTTTTTCTAACACCCGGGTGATACCTTCAAACGCCCACATGTTTTAGTATCTAAAACATTCTGTCCCCATCTTTGAAAAGGAGGGGAAACT
>JBBRCW010000502.1:0-3483 GCA_038204535.1 Chitinophagales bacterium
AAATCAGAAGAAGAGGCGAAAGAGAAAATCATTAGCATAATTAAAATGTTTGCATGGGTGTGTGAAAATTTTGCTGAGATATTAGCCATGAGTAAGAGAAAATTTACAGAAACGGCTTTTGAGAATTGTTGCTATGAAAAAAGAAATAAAAGGGGGAATATGGCATCAACAATATTCAATTGTAAAAGTTAAGTTGACGCCAATGCGGCCAATCCGGGATCCTCGGCACCAAACATAGAAACCTCAACAAAATTGTTGGGGTTTTTTTATGATTGCGAAATTGGTAATCCGTCGTGGCGGATTAGGTCGCAGCGTTCGCAAGGATGTGTTCCGGCCAATCCGGGATCCCGGGCACCAAACCTGGTAACCTCAACATAAGTGTTAGGTTTTTTTATGGTCGCGAAATTGGTAGTCCGCCGCGGCGGATCAGGTTGCAGCATCCCCCAATATCCAAATGTAAAGTTTAGGACATAAATTATTATCTCACTTTGCCTTTCCAATTGAGCAATTTTACTCATTATATTGAGTAAAATGTAAATTTATGTTCCAACGTAAACATTTACAGGCATTTATAACCAGGATGAAGGAACCCCGAAGGTTCATTCAGGTTATCATGGGGCCCCGCCAGGTAGGTAAAACAACGATGATTACGCAATTGTCTCAAAATTTGCAAACCGAATTGTTGTATTTTTCTGCCGATGCAGTACCTGCCATTAATTCTACCTGGCTTGAACAACAATGGGGAAACTGCCCGCTTAAAATTGTCAATTGATGGCTCAGCGGCGTGCATTCTTCCTCCGTACATGTCACACCTTACACAAGAATTGATTCATAAAAAAGATAACCAGTTTTTTATAGCGACACATAGCCCATTTATTTTAAACGACCTGTTGGAAAATGCCAGAGATGAGTTATCTGTATTTAATGTGAATTACGAACCTGGACAAACACAGATCAGGCAATTAAGTTCCTCCGAACTGCACGAAGTTTATCAGTATTGCGTAGATCTTTTTACAAATAACGAAACCTATTTGTAATGGATCTGGCAATTATCCCTGAGTGTTTTATCTTTCTGGGGTCACACCGCCACGCCTTGTGCGCAGTGGACCCCGCCATTGGTAACTAATGCACTGCGGGTTCCCTTAACCTATGTAAGAAGCTCTTCAATGAAAACCCACCGCTAAATGATTTTCGATCCAGTGGATGCCGAAACAAGTTTAGTATGACGGTTTGCCTTTACCCGAACAGAAATTCCCAAATCCTGCCCCTTTTTATTCAAACGCTTCTTGAATGGCCTGCAGTCCTTTAGCAGAATCAAACTGGTATTTACGTTGTAAAAGCCCGGATTCAATAGCGCCGACGGTAGCCAGCAAGTCGCCGCGATTTACAGAGCCCATATGTCCAATCCTGAAATATTTTGTTTTAAGGTCTGGCAGCAATCCTCCCGCAACTATAATTCCGGCTTTGGAAATACCTGCCAGCAATTCGCCACCGCTAATGCCTTCAGGATAAAAAGGAGCGGAAAGCGTATTTGCAGAAACTTCCTCATTTACTGGTATCATTTGTAAACCCAAAGCTTTCATGGCTGCACGGAATGCTCTACCAGTCTGCAAATGCCGGTTAAACCTGTTTTCCATGCCTTCATTCAAAATTATTTTCAAACTGGTTTCCAGGGCAATGACCAGGTTTACAGCCGGTGTACCAAAATAAGAGGGAGTTCTTTTTTCATAAGCCTTCATAATGGGAAGCCAGTTTGCCCAGTCGCAATAGTAGTTGGCAACCGGCGTTTTTCTGTCGTCAAATGCCTTGATTGCCTTTTGAGAGGCAACCAGTAACGCCAGTCCCGGAGGTACCCCAATTGCCTTTTGCGATGCGGTTAAAACTACGTCTATTCCCCATTCTTCCTGCCTGATTTCTTCTCCCGCTACAGAACATACGCCGTCGAGAATGGTAAGCACATTATATTTTTGCCCCAATTCTCCAAACGACTTCGCATTGTTTAGCACGGCGGTTGATGTATCCACATGCGTAAGGGTCATCAGCTTATAATTTTTCTTTTGAAGCTGAATTTCAATTTCATTGAATGGAACAATATCACCCACCGGTGCTTTAAGAATATCTACGTTTGCACCGTAACGGCTTAGTAAGTCAGCATATCTTTCGCCAAAATAACCTGTAGAGATCACCAAAACATTATCCCCGCTTTCAACAAGGTTTGAACCCGCTATATCCATGGCCAGGGTACCTGTTCCGGCAATGATAAATGGCTGACCCGACGGACATAACCACACTTCTCTCATCATTTCGAGGGACTTGCCAAACTTTTCAATAAAATTTGGATCAACATGACTGGGTGTAGGAACTGACATCGCCTGCATCACCTCTGGTTCAAATTCTATGGGACCAGGAATCATTAATAATTTTCGTGCTTTCATAAAAATTTATACATGTTTTTTGTGTAATTAGAGCGTACAAGGGAAAAAAGGTGAGTTGTTTTTTTTCAACCAGACTACATTGCTATAATTAGGCAACCGTTACCGCCCAGGCGAATAAGTGTCAACTTAGCGATTTTTTTTGGAACAAACAGCATGAATTCTATTAACCATTGTTGTGTCACTCCCTTTTGCCGCATCTTTTTATCGCAGCTTTACGGCATTAACCTGTAGCAGATCGCCTTTATAAAGTTGAATTACTTCACCGTTATAACCATTCCAAACAGGTTTGGCATCTGAATATCCAACATTCTTTCTGCCGAAAGCAAAACCATAATCCCACGACCGAATGATATGTTTTTTCTGTTCTGGTTTTGTACTGGCTTTAATAAACCGATAACCGATAGTGGCGTCTTCTGTAGGGCAGGACAGCTTTACACCCATTGCTAACTTTTGTTACCTGCGGTGCATCTGTTACAGGTGGATGGTCCTGGTTGTTCCACATTTGTTGCAGCATTTCTTTTTCAGAAATGTTGCCTCCTGTAGGGTTAAGCATGTAAAAATAAAAATCAATGCTAACGCACGACTGAGGTGTTGCTTTGTGCGTAGTGTCTTGTGCGGGTTTACTAGACAATGCTTACGATGCCAACACACTAAATCTTTTTCGCCGCAACGTCTCCTTTATAGTGATGACTGCAGGGCGGGGCCGCTGCGAAATTTACATCGAAACATATAACAACGCAACGTCTCATGGCAACACACAATGCTCTGCATAAAGACGTTGCTGAGAAAGAAGCCCGGGGCTTTGCGAGCCTTGCCCACTGGTACGATTTACCGATAATACTATAAGCTGTTTGCTTAATGTTTTTATTTTACTGCAGGTTTTAGCCTCACACTAAACAATAGTTATATGCAAAACCTGGTACTTTTCTATTACCCGAAAGTGTCAGCCATTAAATTGTCAAACCATTTCAGCATATCTTCATAATTGCCTGAAGTTGCACCATTAGATTCAGTTACACCTTTACCTGTTGGAACCATTGTTTTTGTA
>JBBRCW010000503.1:0-3476 GCA_038204535.1 Chitinophagales bacterium
GGATGCTAATCTTCTTTTAGTAGAAACTTCATCAATTTGGGCGAGATATTTTTATACCCAGCGGTATGGCGTGGGGCAGGCAAAACAAAACGAAGTGTATCCTTCAAGAGATCCGTTGTCGGGCGGAAATTTTGCCTACAAACGCTACAGCATCACCAGCGGAACACACCAGTTGATACCCAAGATAGACGAATACTTTGTAAGGGAATCTGTAAATGCCAACTTTGGACAGCCTTATGTTATGGTGCCGTTGTTAACAGTAGAAGATGTTTTGTTTAATCATGCAGAAGCTTTGTACTACACTAATAACATTGATGGAGCGATACAGTTACTGAATAAATATGTAGGCAGGCGAATAAACAACTACAACGCCGTTACCCATAATGTTACCCTGGCAAAAATCCAAACGGTTTTTCCGGTAGTGGCAGGCGATGCCGGTTCAAAAAGATTACCCAGCGTTATACAGGCTATTTTGTTTTACAAACGTGCCGATTTTGTACACGAAGGAATGCGTTGGTTTGATATTCTGCGGTATAAATTACCTGTTGTTCACAACATTGTGGTGGGGCCCAGCAATATTACTTTTATAACGCTTAGCCCAACCGATCCAAGGCGGGTTTTGCAACTGCCCCAGGCAACTACACAGGCAGGACTTGAACCAAATTTACGTTAACATTAAATGAGTGATATGAACAACATAAAAACCGGATTAGTAGCAATCATATTTGTAACATCGCTGGCTTCCTGTAAAAAGGAAGATGCCTTGTCCCCACTTGAAAACATACCGGGTTTAGGGGGTGATACATGGGCAAAAGGCCCGATTGACAATTGGATCTATGACAGTCTTACCCTGCCTTATAATATAGCAGTAAAGTACAAATGGGACCAGGCAGAAATTGACCAGGATAAAACACTTGTACCGCCCAAGGAGGAACAGGTTATACCAGTAATGGGCTCCATAAAAAAGGCATGGATCAATACCTATATCAGTGAAGCCGGATTGCTGTTTATCAAGAACATCTCTCCGAAATTTTTTGTATTAGTGGGCAGCCCGGCCTACGAAAGAGGCGCTATTAAATTAGGTACTGCCGAGGGCGGACGTAAAGTGGTTCTATACGATGTAAATAATTTCAGGATTAAGGGAATGCCTGGTTACACGCCGTCAAAAGATACAGCCGCCGTTTTAAGAATGTTTGCGACCATCCAGCACGAATTTGCACACATTCTGGATCAGAACGTAAAAGTTCCGGTTACTTTCAGCGGTCCCAGCGCTAACTCCTATACTTCAGATTGGTTAAACGTTACTGTGAACGAAGCAAGGAACGAAGGTTTTATCACCCAATATTCTATTTCGGGAAAAGATGATGATTGGGCGGAAATGATCTCGATCATGCTGGTGTATGGAAAAACCTATTTTGATAATTATGTCAACAGCATTAGTTATACAGGAACTACGCCAAATGGAACAACGGCCGTACAAGCTCAAAACAGGCTCAGGCAAAAGGAAGCAAGTGTAGTAAGTTATTTTAAGCAGGCATGGAATATTGACTTTTACAGTTTGCAGGCAAGAACCAAAACGGCTATCAATTCTTTACTTTACTAATCAGATAATATGAAAGTTATTTTAACGGGTTTATTATTCATTGTAATAGTGTCTGTCTCCTGCAGAAAAGTTGACGACAACCCGATATTTGAGAAAACAGCTGATCAGCGCATTACAGAAGCTTTGGCCGCCTACCAGGCAAGATTGACGGGGCAAACCAATGGCTGGAAAGGTTTTATTTATACAAAAACCGGCGGAATTTACAGCTTCTATTTTAAGTTTAATGACTCCAACAGGGTGCAGATGCTTTCAAGTTTCGATTCAGTTTCAGCCGTTGCATTAAAAGAAAGCAGCTACAGAATTAAGGCGTTGCAGCAGCCGAGCCTCCTATTTGACACCTACAGTTATTTGCATGTTTTGGCCGATCCTAATGGCGCTGTTAACGGGGGTGCAACAGGACAGGGCCTGGTGTCTGATTTTGAATTTTACTTCAACGACCTGGAAACAACGGCGGATACCGTGAGCCTGGTAGGAAGATTTAACGGGAGCAAAGCAATTCTGATAAAGGCGACGGCGCAGGAAGCGGCTGCTTTTACAAGCGGCCAGTTAGCCAGTGCATTGCAGATCGCCAAAATTGTGAATTATTACAAACGTATCGTTATAAACGGAACTGATTCTGCCGACATAAACATTAACACGCTATCCAGCCTGGTTTCGCAACCCGACGCCCAGGGCAATTTGATGGATACCAGTTTGCAGACCGGCTACTATTTAACTTTGGGTGGACTAACTTTTCTCAAACCTGTAAAAGTGGGCAATCGAAATATTTCGCAGATAAGCGGAATATCTTATAATGCTGCTACCAGCACTATTACTGCTACAATCGGTGGCCAACCCGCTGTAATTAAGGGTGTCGTTACACCTATTAAGGTTGATGCGGCGGCGCCAAAACGCTGGTATGATTTCGCGGTTAATAATGGCAATGACTATTGGATTTCGGATAATGGTTTTCACGTAGATGGCGTAGATGACGCTTTTAATATAAACGCGTTGGTTAGCGGATTGAATACTTATTATTACCTGATATACTGGCCAATGTATGCCGCCAATAATGACTTTTTTGGCCCGGTATTTCTGAATGCCGCCCAAACCGGTCTTACGATCCAATATGGAACGGCTCCGCGCCTTCCCACCTTTACAGTCGACGGACGAGCAGTGTTTGTTCAGTTGGGTAATTATGGCGCCTACCCGGCAACCGGCGCAGCTGGTCAATCAAGAACTTTACTTTACAACAGCGCCGGCTATTATTTTGTACAAAAAGACGCTCTTGAGTATGATATGGTAAGTGCAGCCGACGGTAAAGCCTGGGTTACCTGGAATTTATAATTTTTTAAAATAATTTTTGAGCGATAAAAAGAACTGCCGGTGGCGGTTCTTTTTTGGTTAAGACCTTTGCGATTTGAATGCAGAGCCATCGGCCCGATCAATTTGGTAGCCCAGCATAATATTCCGGGGATAATAATCCGGGGAATTTCAATCCAGGGATAGAAAATTTTTTAAGAAATTAAAAGAACTGCCAGTGGCGGTTTTTTTTTGTTAAGACCTTTGCGATTTGAATGCAGAGCCGTCGGCCCGATCAATATGGTAGCCCCGGATGTTGGTCCGGGGGATTTTAATCCGGGGTTTAGGGAAACAAAATATTTAAGAGAGCCATCGGCTCGGCCCATTTATGAATTGATCGATTTCAGTTTTTGGTAAAACACCATTGCGTAAAATAGAGCAGTTTTTTGGCGAGCCATAAGTCCGGTCAATTTGGTGGCCCCGGATTTTAATCCGAGGTTTAGGGAAACAAAATATTTAAGAGAGCCATCGGCTCGGCCCATTTATGAATTGATCGATTTCAGTTTTTGGTAAAACACCATTGCGTAAAATA
>JBBRCW010000504.1:0-3467 GCA_038204535.1 Chitinophagales bacterium
AAGTCCGCTGTCTAATTTTCTGCTTCACAAGAATAAGATAGGGTTGCAGAAAACGGCTGCCAGCTTTGTAATGTAAACTGATGGTTAAAGTATATTGAAGTTTACATCCGTGAAAACTCGTCTGACATTACCACTCCTTTAAAAGGAAATGTGAAATTTAAAGGTACCGCCTGAACTGCGCAACGCTTCTTCACAATCCACTGGGACACCATTCAACCAAAAATATCCTCCCATAATTTTGATAGTGTTGCTGACCAAATACAACAAGGCACAACTTTTGCAATGCGTAATCCCATGATAAAATTTTTCTGTCCTTTATTATTTCTTTCCATCTTCAGCACTTCCTGCAGTAATACCAACGACGATCAAAATCAAGACAATGATCCCGATTCTAAAAACAAAAATGTAACCTCGAGAGACTTAAGCATCAATGCTTCAAACGCCTATAGCAGCCTGTTTTTAGACAGCCTGGCAGTTGTAAAATATCTTTCAACCGATGAGGATTTTGGTAAAAAACATTCACGCAGGTTTCTGAGTTTCTATAATGCCCGCAATTATCAATATGCCTGGTTTGCAAAAGACGGGCTTACCGAACAAGCCCGGGGATTTTATAATTTATATCTTTTTGATGCGAAGCACAAGTCGGACAGTCTGGCTATCGACAAAAAACTTCAGGCTGTTATGGATGATCTATTTGCCAATGAAAATTTAAACATCGATACCGCCAATCGCTTTATCCGGGAAACTGAGCTAAAACTTACCCGGCTGTTTATAGATCATGGGCTGGAAATGTATGAAGATTGTTATGTAAAACGTAAAGAAATGGAACGTTTTATCCCCATAAAAAAAACGGATGCCGTTTACCTTGCCGACTCTTTGCTTAATAAAAAACATAAGGACAACAAATATTTTGAAGATATCAGCGAGCCCTTTAAGAAACTGAAAAATGAATTGGCGCGCTATATAGAGATACAAAAGAAAGGCGGTTGGGCTACCCTGCCCGATAATATCAAAGGCCTGAAACCCGGCACCTCTTCACCCGTAATTCTTCTTATAAAAAAACGATTACAAATTACCGGCGATATGCAGGCAGCCGATACATCCGCCGAATATAACATAGCCCTGGAGCAAGGGGTAAAGTCGATCCAGTCCAGATATGGTTATACTGCCGATGGTATCATTAACCAAAGGTTAATAAAAGATATAAATGTGCCCGCGGAAACGCTGATTGAGCAAATGCTCATTAACCTTGACCGTATGCGGTGGATGCCGTCGATACCGGAAGGTAATATGATTATAGTAAACATTCCTGAATTTGTATTGCATGTGAAAAAGGGGCCGCAAAAGTTGTGGGATATGAATGTAGTGGTTGGCAAAGAAGGACATAACACCATGATGTTTACAGATGATCTCAATCAAATAGTTTTTAGTCCCTACTGGAATGTTCCGCCGAGCATCGTAAAAAGCGAGATTGTTCCCAAAATGACAAGCGACCCCGATTATCTAAACCGGCAAAATATGGAGGTTGTGAAAAATGACGGAGATTTACCAGTGATCAGGCAGTTACCCGGCCCCAAAAATTCGTTGGGTAAAGTGAAATTTCTTTTTCCTAACAGTTTCAATATCTATTTTCATGACACCCCGGCAAAAAGCCTGTTTAATAAAGATCAGCGGGCCTATAGCCACGGCTGTATCAGGCTAAGCGATCCAACAAAATTAGCTGCGTTTTTATTAAAAGACCAGCAAGAATGGACACCGTCCGCAATAAATGCCGCAATGAACAGCGGAACTGAAAAGGTGGTAAAACTTTCAAAACCGGTTCCGGTTTTTATTACCTATTACACCACGTGGGTTGACGAGCAGGGCAAACTAAATTTCAGGGATGACATTTATGGACATGATAAATCTCTGATCAAAAAAATGTTTACTGCTAAAGGCTAAGGTGCCTTTCCGTTGCGTATTTTCCATTTTATTACCCCAATGGGTATTGTTATCTTTCGGTCATGAAAATACAGTTTTGGTCCGTTGGTAAATCGCACGATAAGTACGTACAGGCAGGCATCGACGATTTTACCCGGCGCATATCCAAATACTATCCGGTTGAATGGAAGATCATATCTCCTGCCAGGCAAACCATCAATACGACTGAAACGGACGTCAAAAAACAAGAAGCAAGCAATATTCTGCAGGCATTGCAAAAGGAAGATTACCTGATATTATTAGATGAACGGGGTAAACAACTCAGTTCTACAGATTTAGCCGAATGGTTGCAAAAACGTGCCAACGAAAGCATAAAAAACCTGATTTTCCTTATTGGTGGTGCATTTGGGGCAGATGATGCTATTTTTGCGCGGGCTAATTTTAAATGGTCTTTGTCAAGCCTGGTATTTCCGCACCAGTTAGTGAGGTTAATACTTGCCGAACAGGTTTACCGGGCATGCACCATAAACCGCAACGAAAAATATCATCATCAATAAATCTATTTTGATCTTATGATCAGTATCACATTAGTTATAGTTATTCTAACGGCCATTATTTCTTTTACGGCAATGAACAATCAAAAAGTAATCAACGACCTGATATTCTATCCGCCCGCCATCACCAATCAAAACCAATGGTACCGGTTTATTTCATGTGCCCTTATACATGCCGACATTGCACACCTGGCATTTAACATGTGGGGATTATACATTTTTGGTGAAAGCCTGGAGGAAGCCTTTAAATTAATCTTTCCAAATACCGGGGCATTTTTATACGTCGGCTTATACTTATTCGCTCAATTTTTTTGCCTTATTCCAACATATCTAAAAAACAAAGACAATTATCATTACCGCAGCCTGGGGGCAAGCGGTGCGGTATCGGGAGTTGTATTTGCTACCATTATCTTATATCCAACAGCTAAGCTGGGACTGTTGTTCATTCCGATTGGCATTCCCGGCTTTATTTTCGGGTTAATTTACCTTGGCATATCTTATTACATGGCAAAAAAAGGCCGGGATAATATAAACCATGAAGCGCACTTTTTTGGGGCGTTGGCAGGTGTAGCTTTTTTAGTGATCACCAGCTATGCATTTAGCTCCTTCGATCCCTTTCAAAATTTTGTTGGACAGATAAGTCAGTACCTACAATAATTTTTGTTGGCGACCAACACATTTTTATAAAACAATCAAGCAGAAAAAATTTTTCAAATGTATTTTGGCAGCTAGGTAATGATGTATTAATATTGCATCCCAATTCAAAAATGCCCGGGTGGCGGAATTGGTAGACGCAGCAGACTCAAAATCTGCCATTCGCAAGGATGTGCTGGTTCGATTCCAGTCCCGGGCACTAGAGAAAAAGCTTCCATATCAGGAGGCTTTTTTATTTTTTTTGCAAGGATGTGTCCCGACCATATACCGGGATCCCGGGCACTAGAGAAAAAGCTTCCATATCAGGAGGCTTTTTTATTTTTTACTAATAGCAGACTC
>JBBRCW010000505.1:0-3450 GCA_038204535.1 Chitinophagales bacterium
GGAAGGGCAAAAGCCACATATTTATCTCCCGACTTCGTTCTTTGCTTTCCCCCGCCTCCGCAAGCGATGACTACATATTGCTTACCGTTGGCCTGGTATACAGTAGGTGTGGCAATACCTGCGGCAGGCAGATCTGCTTCCCATAATAACTCGCCTGTCTTTTTATTAAATGCCCTGATCTTTTCGTCTCTTGTTGCCCCGATGAAAATCACCCCCCCTGCTGTAACTGCTGAAGAACCGAAGTTTTCACTTCCTGCGTGGATACCTTTTGCTTTTAATTCAGGATAATCTCCTATTGTTTGTTTCCACATCACTTCACCTGTATTCAGGTTGATGGCAGAAAGGTGTCCCCAGGGTGGTTTTACACCAGGATAACCTTCTTTCGTAAGAAACTTGCCTCCATCCATCCGGTAGGGACTTTTGAAGTGAAGAGGAAGTTCTTCCCGGTCGGAGATAATAAACCGCATATTTTGCTTTGATTTTATGTTCAGTACGTAAGAAGCTATCGCCGTTTTTTGCTCTTCCCCTAAATGACCAAATGGAGGCATGTTATTTCTTCCTGTCGTGATCAAACTTTTGAACGAGGCCTCGTCATATTTTACGCCGGAACTTAAATTGCTTCTTTTTTCTATACCAACCAGGGATGGATTAGCCGCTAATGCCTTGTTTGTCTCACCTCCTCTCCGATCTAATCCATGACAACTGCTACACTGGGCATCAAACAGGGCTTTACCAACCAGCATGTTTGTTCTTATGTTGGCCATCGATGTATCTGGTTTGTTCACGTCGGTCATGCGCACCACCCATGGCGATTCATTTGCATTGACATACATGATACCGGTGGTTGGATCATAAGATGGACCTCCCCATTCTGTGCCCCCATTCCATCCGGGATTTTGTAAGGTGCCTTGAATAGAAGGCGGATTCCACATGTTACCGGTTTTATAAGATCTGAACTTTTTCAAGATATCCTGGTAAGAAGAATCCGGTATTCCTTCCTTCATCAGGTCTGCTTCTGTTATTTCAAGCCGTACAAAAGGTTTAAAAAATGTTGGAACCGGCTGAGTTGGCGAAGTTTTTTCACCTACCAATTCAGATGGAGGTACTGGTACTTCATTGATCGGGTGAATAGGTACACCTGTTACCCTGTCAAACATAAAAATATAACCATGTTTTGTTGTCTGCACAGCCACATCTACCTTTTTGCCGTTTTTCGTTATTGTAGCTAATATTGGATGGGTGGGAATATCCCAATCCCACAGGTCATGGTGAACAAGCTGGTAATGCCAGATCAACTTTCCGGTTGAAGCATTCAGGGCAAGCACAGAATTGGCATAAAGATTATTTCCTTTCCGGTTGCCGCCGTAAAAGTCAGGAGTAGCCGATCCGGTTCCGGCAAATACCATCCCTCTACCTTCATCGAGGCTAAATCCACCCCAAACGTTGGCTCCTCCAACATAGGTGTAGGCATCCTTATTTTCCCAGGTATCGTAACCGGGCTCGCCGGGATGCGGAATTGTATGAAAGATCCAGCGTTGTTTGCCGGTGTGTACATCATAAGCCCTGATATGGCCCGGTGCAGACTTTGCAGATTCTGATAAACGTGAACCTAAAATGATCAGGTCCTTATAAATAATACCTGGGCTTGTGTTTGAGATATGCAGATCGTATTCGTTTTTAATCCCTAACCCCTCATGTAGGTCAACCATTCCATTATTACCAAATGTTGGAATGATCTTGCCGCTAAGGGCATTTATACAATATAAAACGTGTCCTCCTCCCGGAGTGTATAAAATACGCTGATCATCGTTGGAGCCTCTATAAAATGCTACACCTCTGGAGATTTTTGTTGAAGAGGCAAATGGCCCGCGGCCAGTGTTTTTACCTTTCTCAGAAACAGTTCCGGGGTCGTATACCCATTTCTCCTTACCCGTACCGGCATCCAACGCGAACAATTTAAGTTGTGGGTTCAGTCCGTACAAAACGCCATCAACCACAATAGCATTGGTCTTCATATCGGTAGTGTTTGTTGCCGATGCCTGCCCGGACGAATAGGTCCATGCCACCTTAAGTTTCTTAACGTTGTCAGTATTAATCTGGGTTAAGGCGGAGTATTTAATGTTTTCACTGCTGCCTCCATAAATACCCCAATTTTTATATTTTTCCGTAGAACTATTACAGGAGATTGCACCAAAGAAAACAAAGCCTGAAAGTATAAAAAGCCCTGCAATTGTTATTTTAGATCGAATCATCGTTTGGTTGCTAATTTATTATTTAAGCTTTGCCCCATCATGTATTCTGGCAATCAATTTAATTTTTGAGTAAATATATTGCTATTAATTTTCATCATTCAACCAACTGACAACGCTTATTTAGCCTTCCGTTTCGAAGCGGTTGCCGAATGTGCATTAATATTGATATCAGCAGTAAAGGATGGATGCAGTAGCTTGTTAATCGAACAGTTTATATATTGGAAAGTTAGCAGAACAGCTTTTTTGATTCGCCCTTTATCGGCCATTACTGCCTGCTAACTACAAAGAATGTAAAAAGTACCATTAGTAACCGGGGTTCTGAACAAGAACAGGTTTTCCATCTTTTTTAGATAGATCAATCTGAGCCTGAGGAATCGGTCTCACCTCATGCTGTCCGACCAGGAACGCTTTATTAGCAAGAGAAGGCATAATTTTACCATCTACACTCAAAAATTTATTTAACACCGGCCCTGCAATACCCCAGCGAACCAGGTCAAAAAAGCGAACACCTTCAAGAGCAAACTCAAGTCGTTCTTCGTTATAGATAGCTAATCGAGCCACTTCCTTTGAGGGGAAATCTGCCGGGTAAGGTTCAACTTTATAGTTTGCTGCGGGAGTACCATTGTCGAACTTAACTACATTAGAACCTTTAGCCCGGTTACGAATAAGGTTTACAAGCGTAGTTGCATTGCGCAATGATCCTACCTCTGCTTCGCATTCTGCCAGCCAAAGTATCACATTGCTCAATTTGAATTTACGGAAGTTATTTGCATTGGCTCCGGGCCGTTGCGTTGTGCTTGAATAAATATTCTTTTCAGCTTTTAAATAAGTAGACTTCTTGCTCATGTAAGGACCGCCATTATTCGGGTCGCGGATCCATGAGATTGTTGGAATCCCCCAGTCAAAGTCAGGTACACCGGGCCTTGCTACTGTCCAGTCGAGGCGGGGATCTACAGGTTGCTTATAAGGAACGGTTTGTCCTGTAGGATCGTATGGAAGAATATCAGCAGCACTATAGTCAGTTGCATCTATTTTTAATGGAAGACCATTGTCATCTACTCTAAAGGCGCTTACAAGCGAATGAGAAGGCTGGAAAAAATTGCTGGATGATTTGAATGACGAAGAGTTAAGACCGTCGCCAAGGTTAGCGTTGCTGGCCCCGAATCCATCATTAACAGCATATTGAACTTCAAAAATA
>JBBRCW010000506.1:0-3441 GCA_038204535.1 Chitinophagales bacterium
AAATCTGAAAATCGATGGCTGAAGGACTTCGAAAAGGAGACGGTGGAAATCACCTGATTACGATGCACCCCAGAGGGGAAAAATCTTCAAGTGATTTCCACCGTCTCCTTTTCAAAGTCCTTCAGCCATCGATTTCCAGATTTCGAAAACCGTATCGTTGTGAACGTTACGGTCACCACCAAGTATCCATATAATGGGTTTGTCCTTATAACGCCTGCCTAAAAATTCACCGTAGATAAAGGCATTTTCCTTATTGAAAACAATAGGTCCGGCAGCCTCGTTCTCGTTAGGGACTTTATCGCCCCAGGTAGGGAGCATACCGATGTACAAACCCAGTTCTTCTGCTTTATTCACAATAAAATCAACGTGTTCAAAATATTTACCATTAGGTTTTTCAGGATTCAGATCAACTAAAGGGACTTCACCGTAAGCGTTGGGTGTCCTCAACCCGTTGTTTTCGGCTAAAACAACAGCCTGTATTACTGTGAATCCTTTTTCGGCACGGTTCTTAAGATAATCAGTAGCTTCTTCGCGGTTTAACCGGTGAAATAGTTCCCAGGCTGTACAACCCAGGTAAAGAAAGGGGGCTCCCTCTTTATTCTGAAGATAGCGACCGTTTTTACTTACAATTAAAGATTTTTCGGATTTTGTTTTATATACCTGGCAGCCAAAAGCCAGCCATAAAACCATGCAACCAATGATTATTTTTTTCACTTATAAATTGTATTAAAACATGATTCCACTATTATCGCATTAAATTTATCATCCCCCACGTAAAAGGTATTTTCAATAAAAGGACCGGTATCTTTCAGGTGCTTTTCGGCAATCTCGCCAACAGCCCAGTTCAGCTCCGCCATTATTTCCTTTAAGCAGAGGTTGGATTCACCAACCTCAAGATGGTAAATGAAAATTCTATTTTTATACAGCTTCTTAGAAAATGAATATTAGTACTTTATTTTTTTCAAGTATAAAATACTATCCTGAATGCAGGTCATGGGATTTGCTGTCTCGTCTATCTCTACAATGTAATGTTTGATATTTGTTTTCTTTGCTTGTGCAAAAATTTTTTTAAAATCGATGCTGCCGTAACCGGGACATGTAAAAGATTTCTCCGGCGTTTTATCCATGTCTTTTACATGAAACAGTTCAAAGCGATCAGGATAATTTTTTAATAAGCGAATAGGATCTCCACCTCCCTTGGTTACCCAATATAAATCGAGCAGCATTACTACTTTGGCAGGATCGGTTTCTTTTAAAAGAACTTCATATCCCCACTCGTAGCCCTGTACCGGAACAAATTCTTTATCATGATTGTGCATTGCCAGGCGAATGCCTTTTTTATTACACAACTCACCGAGATTGTTCAGGTCTTCTGCAGCTTTTTTAAAATCATCCAGTTTTTTATCGTTGCCGGAATCCATCCAGGGCCAATAGCAAACCAGGTATTTTTTTTCAAAGAAATGAGCTTCTTCTATCATCTTATTCAGCACCCCGTCTTTTTTCATCTGGGCCATAGAACTACCGCCTGCCAGGGGTTTTAACCCAACTTGTTTTAAAAACTGTTTAAAAGAGGCTGCACTTTCTCCATAGTAATTACCAAATTCCAAATATGTATAGCCCATTGCAGCTACTTGCCGCAAGGTACCTTCCCAATCCGCTTTCAACTCTTTTTGTAAAACGCCTAAAATCAAACCCATTTCTTTCAATTGCCTGCTTCCATCTTCGGCTTGCAATAAGCTATTGCCGGCAAGTAACCCCAGACTTCCAAGCATCGTCTGCTGAACAAACGCTCTGCGTGATACATTTGATTTCATATTAGCTCTTATATTTTAGGTAGCGTCCATGGTTTACGATAAGAAGGTACAAGGAGTGCGTTGGCAGTGGTATTGTTTCCAAAGTTCTTGGTGCCTTCATTCCATACCAATCTTGAGTTTGAACGCAAAGCGATGTTACCCATGTGTGTATAAATTGCCGTTAGTCGTCCCATCTCAATCGTACAATTAGGGTCTTTCCTTGTTTTCAAACATTCTATCCAGTTTTTAAGATGCGCTTCATGAGAGTCATATCCTGTTTGACGTGGCATAGCAGGCACCTTATATTTACCTCCTGAAGATTCCGGGTATAGATCCCATGAAGAACGGTCAATTACCAGGGTTGCGTCATTGCCTATAAATGCTAATCCGTAGTTACGGCCCCAGGGGCCATTTTCGATACCGGCCACATGTTCCCAGGTAATGTTATGATCGGGCATTTGATAAGTAACGCTCATAGTATCAAAGGTTTCATGTGCCCTGTCAGGAAAAGCGAAGTTGCCTCCTGATGCAGCTACAGATAAAGGCAAAGCGGTAATATCTTTTGCCCATAACGCCATATCCATCAAATGCACTCCCCAATCTGTCATTAAGCCTCCCCCGTAATCCCAGAACATGCGCCACGATCCATGAAACCTCGCTTTGTTAAAACTGCGTTCTGGCGCAGGACCAAGCCACATAGTAAAGTCTACGCCTGCCGGCACCGGTGTATCGGGTACTTTAGGCTGACCAGCACCATAATTGAAATTGGCCCATACCTGTGTTTTTCTCAAGTCTCCTAACTGGCCCGACTTAATAAACTGCATTGCAGATTGCCAATGACCGCCACTGCGCTGCTGCTGTCCTACCTGAACTACCTTATTATACTTACGAACAGCGGCTACCATTAAATCACATTCCTTGATGCTGTTTGCCAATGGCTTTTCCACATAAACATCTTTACCAGCTTCACAGGCAGCAATCATCTGGTAGCAATGCCAATGATCGGGCGTACCAATAATTACAGCATCAATGTCTTTATTTTCCAGCAACTTTCTAAAGTCTTTATATTCTACCGGAGCTTTTCCCTGTATATTATTAATTTCAGCGCTTCTTTCTGTTAATATGGCATCATCAATATCACACACTGCACCGCACTCCACGCCCGGCTGTTTTAATGCCTGTCTTAAATCTGACATTCCCTGGTTTTTTGCTCCAATAAGGCCCAGCACAATTTTATCATTTGGAGATGTTTTAGATGTAGCTGCAAATGTAGAAGCTGCAGCGGCAGGCACGAACCCGGCAAAGCCGGTAGCAGCTAAAAGTTTAGTGGAATCGGCTAAAAATTGACGCCTTGTTTTAGACATAATGTTAATGGTTTTATAGAAATGAAAGTTAGATTTTTTTTATTCAAAAACTTGAAAACCTTACCGGGGTGCATTCCAAATTGTCGCTCCCGTTTTCGGTCGGTGGGGACACCGACCGAGGCCAGGCCGTGGGTGGTGTCCTCACCAACCACCTGGCGATGCGACAATTTGAAATGCACCCTTACCGGGTTAGGTTACAGATCTAATGTGTACCCGTTTTTATACTCCCGCTTTACAAACTGGTTTGCATCGTCAAAGTTGGTAATCTTCATATTTTTCGCATC
>JBBRCW010000507.1:0-3407 GCA_038204535.1 Chitinophagales bacterium
AACAGGTACAAATCATTTTGGGATGAAGCACAAAATTTATCTGGCAGCCCAACAGGCCGCCTATAAAGAACTCAAAAACTTATCAACACCTAAAGCAGCATAAACCACTTTTTGTGATAACAAGTTGCGTAAGGTGAGTTAGTAATTGTTTTGGCCAAAACATTCCCAGCCGGTGGGATGAGTTAGTGGCCAGCGACTGGCCAAAAGCAATGTTGCTATCAGACAGCACCTGCATTTTGCCCATTGGCATTTTAGAGAAACATGGCCCGCATGCCCCCATAGGTTCCGATCTTATACATGTACGCGAATGGGCAGCCAGGGCAACCAAACAGGAATATGCCGTTGTTTTTCCCGATTATTTTTATGGCCAGATAAATGAAGCCCGGCATCAGCCCGGCACTTTTTCGCTTCCGCCCAAAATAGTTTGGGACCTGCTGGAAGCCACATGCGAAGAAATAGCCCGTAATGGTTTTAAAAGAATCGTTATCATAAACGGGCATGGCGGCAATCCCAACCTGCTGCAATACTTTGTGCAGACCCAGCTCGACAAAAGAAGGGATTATGCGGTTTACTTTTTTACGCCAGGCAAGGATTACGCTTATCTTGAAAAAGCAAAACAAATGCGCAGGTCCGATGCTGCAGGCGACTCACATGCAGGCGAAAATGAAACATCCACCTTATTATATCTTCGTCCCGACCTGGTAAAAATGGACAGCGCCAAAAATGAATCGGGCGAAAACTTAAAGCGGCTGTCTATTCCCAACGTTTACACAGCCATATGGTGGTATGCAAATTATCCGA
Source organism: Chitinophagales bacterium (assembly GCA_038204535.1). Classification (GTDB taxonomy): domain Bacteria; phylum Bacteroidota; class Bacteroidia; order Chitinophagales; family Chitinophagaceae; genus Segetibacter. The sequence goes on from JBBRCW010000507.1 coordinate 802, forward strand.
ACCATTACGCAGGCGAAGGAGATAAAGCGACATCTGCCTACGGAAAATTAATTACCGACAATACGGTGGCATCATTGGCGAATGCATTAAAAGCAATTAAGCACGATAACCAGACAATAGCTTTACAAAATGAATTTTACAATCGGGTTTTAAAGGGAAACAGTCCACCCGTGTCACAAATTGCCGATGAACTGATAAAACTGAAAAGCTTGCTGGATAAGGGTGTATTGACAAAGAAAGAATATGAGGCGGCCAAAACAAAGATGCTGGGAGATTATTGATATTGTTAACAAAAACCGGCCCGATATTTTCAAACTACCTACCGGTCGAAAAGATAAATTGCCGCCGCCCAATCAAGGCATTACTTTAAACTTACTTTGAATATTTTACAATTATCAGTTAGATTTATTGCTTCAATAAATTTCATCATTCTTAATAATTATTACTTGCTATGAAAAGAATTTTAGTGGTTTGTGCGGTTGCCATTACCGGCAGCCAGGTATTGGCCCAAACGGGAGCCAAGCCCGAAGACACCGAATTTTATACCCCCGTACCGGCGGTGGTTACGCCAGGCAAACCGGTAGCCAATGAGCCGCCATCTGATGCCATCATTTTATTTAATGGAAAAAATCTGGATCAATGGGTTTCATCAAAAGACCAATCAAAACCCGCGGACTGGACGATAAAGGGCGATATGATGACCGTAAAGAAATCGGCCGGAAATATTCAGACCAGGCAAAATTTTACCGATTACCAGTTGCATCTTGAATTCAGAATACCTAAGGGCATTACAGGCAAAGGCCAGGCTCGTGGCAATAGCGGATTATTTCTTGCTGCCAATGGTACCGGCGATGGCGGTTACGAATTGCAGATACTGGACTCATATGAAAACGCGACCTATACCAATGGCCAGGCTGGCAGTATTTACAAACAGCATCCGCCGCTGGCAAATCCAAATCTTGCGCCCGGCGAATGGCAGACTTATGATATTGCCTGGACCGCGCCGCGTTTTAACGACGATGGTTCATTAAAAAGCCCGGCAATGGTAACGGCTTTTTTAAATGGCGTATTAGTGCAAAACTGCTTTGAACTGAAAGGTGAGACCGCTTATATTGGGGCACCTAAATACAAAAAACATGGCCCCTCCCCTATAAAATTGCAGTCGCATGGCGACCCCAGCGAACCAATCAATTTTCGTAATATCTGGATCAGGCCTGCACCGGGGTACTAAGATGTTTTGAAAAATAATTATAAAAAGAAAGACGCCAAAAATACCTGTATTTTTGGCGTCTTTCTTTTTGCTGGCGTAGATCAGCGGTTATATAATCTTCATCTTTTTCAACCACTCCTGCAGCAGGTCCATCCACCTTACATCGCTGGTTTTATTTTTCATACCAAAACCATGGCCACCTCTTTCATATAGATACACTTCCACCGGTACACGATGTCTTTGAAGCGCTCCGGCAAACTCCGTGGTATTGGCCACTTTTACAGCACCATCATCTTTGGCATGTACCAAAAAAGTGGGGGGAGTTTTATCGGTCACCTGCTTTTCGTTTGAGTATAATACAATTTTTAAAAAGTCCGCGTCTTTGCCTATCAAATTGTTCCTGCTACCCATATGAGCCAGGCTATCTGTAAAACTTATGACCGGGTATCCTAATATCATAAAGTCGGGCCTGAGCGATATCTTTTTGGGATTGTCGATATACGATTTATTAAAATGGGTTCCCGCGGTGGAAGCCAGATGCCCGCCGGCCGAAAAACCCATAATTCCTATCTTGTTCTTTTTCAAATGCCACTTTGCAGCATTTTCCCGCACCATTAAAATAGCTTTCTGTGCATCCTGCAACGGCCCAATCGAGCGATCAACCATGGTTTCGTCGCTGGGTATCCGGTATTTTAAAACAAAAGCCGTTATGCCCATTTCATTCAATCGGCGGGCAACATCACTCCCTTCGTGACTGGCCGCCAAAATAGAATAACCTCCACCGGGGCAAATAATAACTGAAGTTCCATTCGCTTTGCCCTCTTCGGGAACATACATGGTAAGCGAAGGAATACTTACTTTACTTATACGCAGTATGCCATCCGCCCCTGTAGTGCTTTGTTCCTCGTTGGCTGCAGGCTTCGAATTGGGTATTTCCTTCTCGTACAAAGGATAGGTTGTTTGGGCGTTCGTGTTATTGGCAACCGTAAATGCCATCATCAAAAAATAAAAAAGTGGAAAATAATTTCGTTTCATATTGTAGCAAGCTATTTGAATAAATCATGCAATGCACAGGAAAAGTAGTAAACATTTTGCTGAATCTGCGTTATCGGTATGCTGGCGTTTAAAAATAAATTCAACAAACTGCCAACCTGGGTGTTCTTAAAACTGTAAAGTGAGCCGCCGCAGGTGATACCACGGCATTATGCTTAAACGTTCTGGAAACAAATCTGTAAATTGGTGTGTTTATTAATGACTGGCTGCTACAAGTTTTAAATGCAATGAAGAGGATCGTTTTTTTGGTGTTTGCAATGTGCGTTTTTGAGATGGTAAGCCATGCGCAATTATGGACAGGCAGCCTGGGCGATGCGGTTGTGAATATAGATTTTGGCAGTGG
>JBBRCW010000508.1:0-3368 GCA_038204535.1 Chitinophagales bacterium
GGAACCAGCGAATACCCATTTGTAATAGATGATAAAGGGCTTTCAGTAATTCCCATCACCTCCGCAGGGCTTGAACAACCGGGCATAAACAAGCGGGTTTCTACAGGCATTCCATCGTTTGACAAATTGTTCAAAAGTAAAGGTTTTATAAGAGGCAGCACCATACTGGCTTCAGGCACTGCAGGCTGCGGAAAAACAAGTTTTGGGGCGGCATTCGCAGTGGAAAGTTGTAAACGTGGCGAACGCTGTCTTTTCTTGTCTTATGAAGAATCAGCAGGGCAGCTCACTCAAAATATGAGTTCTATCGGTATTGATTTTGCGCCATGGATAAAAAAAGGACTACTAAAGATTGTGGCGCTCAGACCAGCCTTTCTTGGTTTAGAGATGCATTTATTAAATGTTTATAAGCTCGCTGATAGTTTTAAACCAAAGGCCGTGGTCATAGATCCTCTTACAAGTCTCGTTGGACAGGGCGACGAGCGTGAAGTTTCATCAATGATTACCCGTATGATTGACCTCTTAAAATCCAGGGGCATCACTACGTTTTTTACGAGTCTTGTTTCTGCAAACTTTAAAAGTAACACGAATGGCGAAATAGGTGTTTCATCTTTGATTGACACCTGGATTGTTTTTAGAAATATAGAAGAAGTGGAGAGTAGAAAACGCACCCGTGAACTTTTCATTGTTAAGTCTCGTGGCACTAACCATGATAGCGATGTTCACACATTTGTTTTGAGTGATGACGGAATTTTTTTGATACCAAATGATGGTAAAGCTAAATTAAGCACCAATAAGAAAAAGGATGTTGATAAAAATGTTGCTGAGAATAAAAATATTAAATAATAATTCGTGAAAACAGTTCAGCCTAAATTCATTGTAGGTATTGGCGGCTCTGCCGGTGCGCTTAACGCATATAAGGCGCTGTTGGATGCAATGCCGCATGATACAGGTATGGCCTTTGTTATTATTTCTCACATGAACCCCACCGCCCATAGCCAGTTAGCTAAAATACTACAGAGGCACACGAAAATGTCAGTAACAGTGGCTTCTGAGGCAATGTCTATCCTTGCGAATCATGTTTATGTAATTCCTCCGGGCGTAGATCTTACTATGGATAACTATAGCTTCAAAGTAGTCTCGCCTCGCTCTTTAGGGCACAAACAGGTAGATTTATTTTTCATTTCACTGGCAAATGAAATGGGTGCCCGTGCTGTCGGCATTATCCTTTCCGGATATGATGGCGATGGTACAGTGGGCTGCAAGCACATCAAAGCCAACGGTGGAACAACCTTTACCCAGGACATGTCTGCCGAAGTTAACCACATGCCGCTCAGTGCTCAGGCAGCAGGCTGTGCTGATTTCGTTTTACCCTTTAACAAAATTCCAGCTAAGCTAAAAAGCCTGGCAGCTGCGCTTAAAATTTAGAACGGTTTGATAAAACCGAAAGTATTATCTGCGGGTTAAAACAGAACAAATTAAAATTCAATTTTTCTTGATGACTTTGGCATTGAGAAAATTTAGAAGAAAAAAAGCACTAGCCGCTAACATAAGTATTTATAATACTTGGCCCGTTTTAACCTGCCGTGTGTACACATCTAACTAATGTCAAAAAAAAGGTAACCACAGAGTACACAAAGAAAGAAGCACAGAGAAAAGCCAGCGTGAAATCTTTGTGTCCTCTGTGAAAGACTCTTGTATTTCTCTGTGGTTAATTTTTTAGAGTAAAAGGAAATTAATGTGGAAAGAGCTGCTATGAAACGATGCGGTACAAGTGAGTGACCCTTCGACAAACTCCCCGTAAAAACGGGGCAGGCAGGTAAACTGCCACCGGATCCTATGAAAAACTGCCTGTGAACCGAGCCCCGCAAAAGGGCGGGGTAGACTGTGGCAACGAAGTCCAATAGAATTCCTGCTGTTCGTCCGATAAAAAAAATGCTTAAGTTGACGCACATGCGATAGCTATCGGGATAGATTGATGTAGTCTCATTCCAAAAAAAATATGGAAATGATCAGGCCAATCACCAATCGTTCCTAAGGGAACGACCCTAACTAATTTCGAATTTTTTTCAACCCACCAAATGTTCCTACGGAACAAAATATCATAGAGGAAAATAACATCGTGTCAAAAAAAGAATTGATCCTGTCAATTATTTTATCTTATAACAAATTCACTTGTACCACACCCCTACGCAATCTTTTGCGTGGCAAACAAGACTTCTTTCAGGTTGTCAACACTTGCCTGCAGTTCTTCTTTTTTTTCCCTGTGTCCTGATGCCATAGTTGCCAATCCTTTTTTGTCAGCATCTTCTTCCATTTTCTTCAACAGGTTTCTACGTTCTTCCATAATGCGCAGGGCTGTCCATAAAGTAGATTCCAATATTTCAGACTGTTTCGACAATAAATCTCTTTCCGAATAAGAATGACCAATATGGCATCGGTAACGGTTTACGTTGCCACTCCCATTTTCAATATACCACAGGCCTCCTCCACAGTCAGGGCAGGCGAAAATGCTTTTCTCACCGATTTTGCGAACATTGTCATAATCTACTACTACCCGTTCCGCAATTTCAGATTCAATCATTACATCGGGCGGCGCTGGTATTTCTTCCCGTTCGGTTTCGGTAATATCAAAAATAACTTCTCCCATTTTTACAAGCGGCAGGCAATAATCAACCTCCATGCTGTTGAGCACGGATAAGGGCATATCAGGATATTCTGCTTCATTGGGATCTTGTACAATGCAGGTTCCGCCACTTCTTTTAATGGCATCCATACCCGTAGTGCCATCATCAAGCATCCCGGTTAAAACCACGCCGATGCTTCTTGTGCTATACGCCGCCGCCGCAGACCTGAATAAAACATCAATAGACGGCCGCCAGCGGTTTTCCTGCGGTCCCGAGCCAAGAATGATCCTGTCTTTTTTAACCAGCAAATGATAATTTGGCGAAGCGATATAAATATGATCTTTTTCAATTGGCTCATTATCTTTTGCAATGGTGCATTGCAGTGATGTATGCGGTTGCAGACGATGGAGAAGAAAATTGCTAACGCTCGTTCTTGAAAGGTGCAGTACGATAAAAACCGCGGCGTTTGCTCCCGGCCTCAATTCTGCCACTAATTCAATTAAAGCATTCATGCCTCCGGCAGAAGCGCCTACGACAATAACAAATTTGGGTGCATTCATTCTTTATGTTTAGAATTTACATTTCAAAATAAAAATTACAAATAGTTGTGCCATTAAAAAGGCCGGCCAAAACCAATAAGTTCACACTCATCCTCACCGTCGTCAACAAATAAATCAGGTGCATCCTACGCCATAATTTTTATTTTGATGTGTCATGATTCTTTCACTGGTAAAACAATTGTGA
>JBBRCW010000509.1:0-3364 GCA_038204535.1 Chitinophagales bacterium
AGCCATCCAAGTGCTTTTGTACCGCCAAAGCCGCTGAAGCAAAATATTACAAAGCCCGCTATCAGCACCAGCGAAGTGTAAATGATACTGATACCTGTGTGCCGGATTGTTTGCACCAAAGTTTTTTCAACGTGGTGATTATACAAAGGCAGTTCCTGTTTATAGTTCACCAAAAACCGAATGGTTACATCTATTGCTATACCAAGTGCCACACTAAAAACCAATACGGTTGATGGTTTTAAGGGGATGCCAGCCCATCCCATTACACCGGCTGTTATAATCAAAGGCACCACATTAGGAATTAACGAGCAAAGCAAAATTTTAAACGATCTAAAGAGGTATAACATGCATAAGGCGATTAGTAAAAAAGCCCATGCAATACTCTCTTTTAATCCGTTAATGATAAACCTGCTTCCTTCTAAGAAAGTAACACTGGCTCCGGTAAATTGCACATGATACTGCGCCGTATCGAATATTGCATCGGCATGTTTTTGAAAAGAGTCAAGAATGACCGGCAACTTCAGGCTGCCCACATCTTTCATATTTACGCTTATGCGGGTGTACTGTTTATTGCTGTCAATAAAACCCGTTAACAGATTATTGAAACCAGCCTTGCTACCTGATGTATCTTTCTTAGCCCTGAGGTAAGGCGCAAGAAAAGGCATATCAAACTCCGAAGGTTCGGCATAGCTCAGGCTATCTCCATCATAGTAGGCTTGTTTGGCAAATTTGAGGCCTTCAACAATGTTCAGCGGGCGTGCTGTATTCGGGTTTTTCTCAAGATACCGGCTTAGCTCTTCAATACGTGTTAGCGCCTTCAGCGAACTGGTAACGCCATTTTTCTTTTTGGTATCGACTACGATTTCAAGGGGCATAACACCACCAAAATTTTGTTCAAACCATTTAAGGTCCGTATATATTTTGTCGGTTTTCGGCAGGTCATCTACAATAAATCCTTCGCTCTTTAACCTGAAAATGCCGGCTATAGAAATGATTGTTACAACAAGCGTTACCGCATAAATAATGCGCTTGTGATGTATGGTCCAACGCTCTACCTTTTCAAGCGTTTTGATCAGCAATTTATTATCAAGGTATTTTAACTGGCCCGGCCGGGGAGCAGGCAGGTAACTTAATACAGAAGGTATAAAAATGAGCGATATTACAAACAGCGCCATTATGTTGAGGCCCGCCACGGCGCCAAACTCTTTCAATATGGCGCTTTTGGTAAGTGCAAATACTGCAAAACCTATAGCAGCGGCAATGTTGCAAAACAGTGTAACGATACCCATCCGTCCAACCATATTTACAATGGCCGCATTTTTATCGGGCGTTGGCTTTAATGAAGTATGGTATTTATTTAAAAAGTAGATGCAATTGGGTATACCGATCACCACTACCAGCGGCGGGATTAAAGCTGTTAGCAGCGTTATTTTATAGCCCATAAGCACTATGGTGCCAACACTCCAAACCACACCCATCATCACTACCATTAAACTCATGACCATAGAACTGACCGACCGGAAAAAAATTAAAAGCGTAATGGCTGAAAGCACCAGAGAACCGATCAAAAAATATTTCATTTCGGTTTTTACGAGGTCGCCTAAGGTGGTGCGAATAAAGGGCAGCCCGCTTTCGTATGTGGAATAACCTGTTGCCTGTTCATACAGCTTCACTTTAGCCATAATATCGGCCACCATTTGTGTGCGGTATTTGGTATTGATCAAATCTTTGTTGACCGCAATACCTATTAAATAAGTGCGCGCCTTAGGGTTATATAACAGTCCCTTGTAAAACGGAAGGTTTTCAAATTCGGCACGGCCGCTATCCAACTGTTGCTGGCTGGTAATCTCATCAGAAAATATTCTTTGCGCCTCCAGCCTTTCGGTGCTGTCGTTCTTTACCAGGTTTACCGCACCGGGTATGCTAAGCACTCCTTCAACACCCTTAATTGCTTTCAGGTCGTTGCTTAATTGAAATACTGCTTTAAAATTCTTTAAACTGAAATAATCATTCGATTGTACCCCCACCACCATTAATCCGCCATCGTCGCCAAAGCGTTGCCTGAAGGCCTGGTACTCCTGGTATTTAGGATTGTCCAGCGGTATTGCCCGTGCAAATTCGTAGCTCAGTTCTACCTTGCTGGCATAGTAACCCAGAACGCCGGTAGCGGAGAAAAGCAAAACCAATAAAACCACCCGATACCTGATAATCAATTTACCTAAACGATACCACATAGGCTAGCAATAATGTAGAATGAGGAGAAGTCAATGAGCCGCAAAGAAACGGAATAAACAAATGCAGCATGCTTATTTCCACCATCAAAAGGATAGCACCTTGCAAAGATTGAAGAAGGTGATTATCTGATATTAAAGGTTTCTAAGTAAAAACAAGCCAACTGTTTTTAAAGAAACTATTGATTAGCTAAAGGTTTTGGTTCAAAAGGATACCAGCAAAGAAAAACCATAGACTAAGCAGCGCCGGCGGACCAAAAGTAACTTTAATAAAAATTCTATTGCGCTGTGGCTAACTGGCCCGAAAGCCGCTTCAGCTCTATCTCCGCTACCTTGGCTGCATACGATAAATTAATGAGTCTAAAACCTGCATCTACAAAGCTTTTTTGGGCTTCGCGAACATCGACGATCGTACCCACACCCAACTGAAACCGCTGTTCAACCAGGCTGAGCAAATCGAAGGCAATCTTATTATTCTTTTTTTCAATTTCGAGCCGCTGCAGGTTATTTTGATAAGCCAGCCACGAGGTAACGGCGGCGTTTTCAAGGTTGTTAAGTACAATATCCCGGCTATACCGGGCGTTTTCTACATCAATCTTAGCCAGGTTTAATTGTCTTTTGGCAGCGCCGCCGTTAAAAATCGGCACCTGTATGCCAAGGCCTGCAAAGGGGCCAAAGTTTTGATTGAGTAACGTAAATCCGGCGGCATTCTGACTGCGGATATAATTGTATCCAGTATTGATTGTAACGGCAGGATATCGCAATGCATCTGTTTGTTTTACGATTAAGTCGTTAATAAGAATTTGCTGGTCGGCCGTTAAATAAACAGGATTGTTTGTAAGGCTGGCTTTTACTGTTTGGATATCCACATTCCTATCCACCACTATGGTATCGCTGATATTAACCGTGCTATCGGGCTTAAGCGTTAGCAACGTAAGTAAATCGGCTTTGGCCTGATCGAGTATCAACTGCTGAGATGCGTAATCCTGATTGCTGGCAGTAAGGTCCAATTCGGCCTGGTAGGTATCGGCATTATTGGCAAGTCCCACGCCCTGCCGGGCATCCACCAGCTTTTTACGCTGCATGGTTACATTTATGGATTGCTGAATGGTCTTTAAATAATCGCCCTGCCT
>JBBRCW010000510.1:0-3361 GCA_038204535.1 Chitinophagales bacterium
AAAAGGTGTGAAAAGTTGAATAGCGGTTTGCCGTACAAGTGAGTGACACAACGATGTTTAATCCTTATTCTGCTGCCGGTTCCAAAAAGAGAGATACAGCGGACAAAAAAAATGCGGAAGTTATTTTTGAAAGGTCACTTAGCCAGTTTTTTGCAGAAAAATGCTAATTTCATAACATACCTCCTAAAATCCAGAGATAACTTTGCGCAAAGCAAATTGAGTGATTTTAAAAGGTGGGCCAATTGCAAAGTTGTCGAAACCTGTAAATATTCTCGCTGCCTGACAATGCGCGTTGATTTTTGTGAGCCCAGGCAAGAGCTAATCTATTTAACGGCCGTTGCTGCCTGCCCCGTCAGACCTTGCGGGGGTAGCACGCTTGTACAGGATTTCTTTGTGCGGCAAATGCCCAAATATATCAGGCGGGAAGTATAACATTTTAAAATGTATTGAAAATGATTGACCAGGTAATTCTTTTTATTGATGGATACTTTAAATGGATTGCCTTAGCCCTTGCTGTTTATAAAATAATACACATCGTTTTATATAAAGGCCTTCAACCAAAATATATCATAAACACGTATTTCGTTATTTTTTCGGGAGTTGAAATATCAGGGGTGAGAAATTACAACCAGCGTACCCGTTTCAGGCAGATACATAATATTATTACGATAGCATTTTATGCCGTGCTGGTTTTTTGGCTGATCGTGCATATCACCATAAGAGGAGGGTTAAATTTTTGACCCAAATTGACCTGAACGACCAAACAAAGGGAAAAAAAGATGATGCTGAAATCTTTGTGTGAAACCAACTTTTTTTGGGCAAACCTGATTATGTTTCGCCATTAAACTTGCTTGGCCTGCCCTCAATAAACCTTCAAAAAATTACTTGATACCATATTGGCCGGGAGGATAAAATCTTATTTTACCGGCGAAAAGCTGGCCGGGCTGATTGCTGAGCCGCAAAAATATGTGTAGAGATTTTTTTTTGGGTGTACAAGCAGCTAAAAACCTCCAAAACTCGTCCTGTTTATTGTATTCGTCTTATTCTTTTTCGTAAAACTTCCTGTTTTTAGAGCCAGTTGAATAATAGTAGCAAAAAGATTTTTCTTTCGGCTCAGATTCATCAATATCCTTATTGAAAAGCCAAATAATAAAATTCCGGTTATTCAAATCCTGAAATTTATTTAATAGTCAGCAATCCAAACTATATGTGAAAACGTATAAACAAATTAGAATTACCAAATTTAAAAATGTAATGTATGGCTATCATTGTTTTTTCTTTAATGTTGTCTTCTTCCGCATTTACCTTTTGGGTGCTCATCCGCGACAATAAACAGGAATCTCAAAAAGTCTGATTTATTATCCAATAAAAAAACCATCTGCGTAGATGGTTTATGAGGTTTATTACGTGAGAAAGCTATCTTAATCTATCGAGGCTTTTCACTAGTTTCCGGTCTTTATTTATCCCCCCTATCGCTAAAATAAAAAAGATGGGGATTAAAAAGCTTAAAACAGCCCAAATTGCAATTGTGCCTTCGGTAAAGTCATTCATCAGCTTAAAATAATAGGCGATACATCCGATTTGCGCCAATAATCCCACCACGCATAACGTCATTTGCTGCGTTCGGTTCTTATACGAAAATATACTAAAGGTTGCCAATATACCCACCACAACGGTTAGAATCATTAGCAGTATATTGTATTGCCCGTTAAGTTCTACGTGTGGATTGGTGGCCGTAACACCGCTGTAAAATGAGAATTTCAGGGTAAGAAAAGCACAGATTGCTGCAAGTAACAACCAGATCGTTTGAGCTCTTTGTATCATTTTGTATTGATTAATTGCAAATGAAGGTTACAGAAAATTGGAAGAATGATACCTGCCTGAGATTATAAACAGGTTAATCATTTTTCATTAAAAGTAAACGTATTTATCGTTATTCAAATAGACCATACCAAAAAAACGCCCGATCTAACTGGTAACTAACAAACTATTTATTTTCAGCCCAGTTCGGGATACAACGGAAACTGCTCCATAAAGGCATTCACTTCTTTTTTAATGGCAGCCAGGGTATTTTCATCGTCGGCATTCACTAATGCGTTGTCAATTACGTTTACAACAAATTGCATATGTTCTTCTTTAAAACCACGCGTTGTTATTGCCGGAACGCCCACACGGATGCCGCTGGTAACAAAAGCGCTCTTATCATCAAAAGGCACCATATTTTTATTTAGGGTAATGTCGGCTTTGCCCAATACATTCTCCGCTTTTTTTCCGCTGATGTTCTTATTTCTCAGGTCAATTAATACCAGGTGGTTGTCTGTGCCGCCGCTGATGATCTTGTATCCCTTTTCTGTAAAAGCCTTTGCAATGGCCTGGCCGTTACTAACCACCTGCTGCGCATAGGTCATAAATTCATCTGATAAAATTTCGCCGAATGCTATGGCTTTGGCAGCAATAATGTGTTCAAGCGGGCCGCCCTGCGTACCAGGAAAAACAGCCATGTCCATAAGGTTGCTCATCATGCGAAGGTTTCCTTTGGTGTCTTTTATACCAAAAGGATTTTCCACGTCTTTTTTCATTAATATAATTCCTCCTCTTGGTCCCCTCAATGTTTTGTGGGTAGTGGAGGTTACGAAATCACAATGCTCAAAAGGACTGTTGAGCAGGCCTTTGGCAATCAATCCCGCGGGATGCGCCATGTCGCATAATACCAGGGCACCTACTTCATTGGCTACCTTTCTTATACGGGCATAATCCCAATCGCGGCTGTAAGCGCTGGCCCCGCAGATGATCATTTTTGGTTTAACTTCTCTTGCCTTGGCCTCCAGCATTTCGTAGTCAACCAAACCTTCTTGTTTGGTTACACCGTAAAAATGCGGTTTATATAATTTGCCGCTAAAGTTAACAGCGCTGCCATGTGTAAGGTGGCCGCCCATACTTAGATCAAGACCCAGTATATCGTCTCCGGCCTGTAAAACGGCCAGCATTACCGCCGCATTGGCTTGCGCCCCGCTATGGGGCTGCACATTGGCATATTCGCAATTAAATATTTGTTTTAAACGATCTATAGCTAATTGTTCCGTCTGGTCAACTATTTCGCATCCACCATAATAACGACGGCCGGGATATCCCTCCGCATATTTATTGGTCATAACACTTCCCGAAGCCTGCATTACCTGCAAACTGGTAAAATTTTCAGAAGCTATCAGTTCAATTCCGTGGCGCTGGCGGTCCAGTTCTTTGCGTAAAATGTCGAAAACCAGGGTATCTCTTTGCATGAAATAAAAAATTTTGCGCAAAAATAATCAAATGAACCGATTACCGATAAACTGTTGCTTTTAAAACATTGCAGCCTGGTTAT
>JBBRCW010000511.1:0-3360 GCA_038204535.1 Chitinophagales bacterium
TCCAGGTCATCCGAAATACTCACGTCAAGATAAACGATGGGAATATAGAATGGGTACTTTCGACCTTGCGATGCGTTATTTGATTGACTATCAACAAGGTGATATAAAAATTAAGACTATTGTTGATTTAGCAATTTCCAGAGGATTTTGGAGTGTATGGATGCAAGTCTTTAAAGGCGAAATAGCCGTGGAGGACGCTTTAATTCTTGCTTTTAGATCAACTTTTAGAGACTGCAGAACAAGTGATATTAACCGTACCTAATTTTTTCAAAAGAGATTATCTAAATTAAAAATTGCAACATTTATTTTTCAAGAAAAATAAAGTCAGGCAATGGGCAACAACGCATTCGGCATAGTAAGCAAAGAATGGGCCTTCTGCAACACCTTAAGAGACGATGGCGTAGGCTATGGCGATTACCTGGAACAGTTAACGTATTTGCTGTTTTTAAAAATGGCAGACGATTACAGCCGTCCGCCGCATAATTGCAATATGCCTATACCGGCGCAATACAACTGGCAAACCCTAACCACCAAAACCGGCGATGAGCTTCAGCTGCATTACAACAACCTACTGTTGGAGGCTTGATCGTACAATCCAAAAATGGCAACGGGTTTACCGAATGACTATCTTAACAAATGAACATGAATAAATCAAAAATATGAACTTGAAACGATTGCTTGTATCTGCTTTCATACTGGGATGTATAATAAACGGTTTTGCCCAACCGGTAAAATGGACGTCCATAGCCCCCGGTGTATGGAAGGCTGTTATTGGAAAGCCCGAGGTGTATAATCTGCTAACTGCCTCGGGTGCAAAGCCAAATACGGTAGCCCTGGCAAAGTTGGGTACAGCGCCTTTCCCTCTTAAAATAAATGATATAGCTGGTTTAGTGACCGATGGCAAAACTTCGCTTCGTTTTCCTTTGGATGAACAGGAGCAACTGTATGGTTTTGGATTGAACTTTCAAACCGTTCACCAACGGGGAAAAATTTTGCAGTTGCATATGGATCATTATGGAGGAAAAGATGATGGACGTACACATGCTCCCACTCCTTTTTATGTGTCGTCGAATGGGTATGGCGTATTTGTAAATTCGGCCCGATATATTGACGTGTATGCCGGCACAGGTAGCCGTAAAAACGCCAAAACGCCCCCTGTTGAGCGGGACAGGAACACCGATAAACAATGGGATACCAGCCCTTACAGCGATGCTGTTGAAATGTTGGTGCCTGCGGCGGGCGTTGAAGTGTATGTGTTTGCAGGGCCTACTGCAATGGATGCCGTTAAGCGCTTTAATTTATTTAACGGCGGGGGACCATTGCCACCACGGTGGGGGCTTGGATTTACACAAAGAGTAATGTCGTTAAACACCTCGCAGCAGGTGGCCGATGAGGTGCAGGCCTTTGAAGAAAAAGGTTATCCGCTTGATTTTGTTGGGCTGGAGCCCGGCTGGCAAAGCAAATCGTACCCCGGTACATTTGAGTGGGACAAAGGCCGCTACCCCCAACCCGAAAAGTTTGTTCAGCAAATGCTGGATAAAGGCATTCGGCTTAATTTATGGATCAATCCCTATGTTTCTACATCGGCTTCTTTTTACAACGCTATAAAACCATATACAGGTTCGCATACGGTTTGGGTAGGTGAAGTGCCAGATTTTACGATGCCCCAGGCAAGAAAAATATTTTTCGGGCAATTGCAAAAAAGCCAGGTAGATATTGGTGTTAGTGGTTATAAAATTGACGAAGTAGATGGGTACGACCGGTGGCTTTGGCCCGATGTAGCGACGTTTCCTTCGGGTATAAGTGCCGGGCAAATGCGACAGACCTATGGCATGCTGGTGATGCGATACAGTATGGATATGTTTCGCAAACTAAACAGGCGCACCTATGGTTTGGTAAGGGCAAACAATGGCGGTGGTGTATCGCTTCCATACGTACTCTACAACGATTATTACAACCACGAAGATTTTATTACGGCGCTGATAAACAGCGGAACTGCCGGTGTTTTATGGACACCCGAAGTAAGGGCGTCTAAAACAGGTGAAGAGTGGCTGCGGCGTTTTCAAACGGTTATTTTTTCGCCCATGGCCATGATTAATGCCTGGGCAAGTGGCACCAAACCATGGACGTACCCCGAAGTAGCCGATCAGGTTAAAGCGCTTGCTTTGTTGCGAATGCAAATGATGCCCTACTGGTACAGCGAATTTGCCAAATATCATTTTGAAGGAACACCACCTTTCAGGGGAATGAACCTGGAACAGGGTTTTAAGCAGGAAGTAAAAAAAGTACAAGGCAGTAACAACCTGGAAGAAAACCCTTATGCCGAAGCCACATCAAAAGAAATAAAAGACCAGTATATGGCTGGCGAGTACTTACTGGTAGCCCCTATGTTTGCCGGGCAAACCAGCCGCAAAGTGGTATTACCAAAGGGCCGGTGGTACGACTTCTATACCGGTAAATTCGCCGGCGATGGAGAATTGCTGACTATAGAGCCGGGATTGAATACCATACCTGTTTATGTAAAAGATGGCGGCATAATACCCATGATGCAGCCAATGTTGCATACACCCAAAGCGGGAGAAAAGGTTGACCTTGAAATACGGTATTACGGAGAAAAGCCCGGCAGGTATATGTTGTACGATGATGATGGGGAGACATTCAATTACGAAAAAGGTGCCTTTAGCTGGCGCGAAATAAAAGTGCAGAAAAACAGCTCCGGTGCTTTGGTTGGAACCGTTTCGGCAGCTATTGTTGGCAAGCCAGATACCGTAGGCGAGGTGACTTTTAAGTTTATGAAGCCGGAATAAGGTTGGGTTAGGGGTCAATGCGGTCAGCATTCTGCTGCGGTAGAAAAAGAAAACCTCCCTACTTTGTGAAACTTAGAGCCTTTGTGACTTTGTGGTTCAAATAGACCCTGAAAACAAATCAACCCGGCTGAACAGATACATACCCATTTGGCCATGATTTTGTTTGATGGGTGTTTGATAAAATAACTCATTTTTTTAAAAAGACATTGATTATCAATTGCTTTTTGTTTGATGGGTGTTTGATGGGAATGTGAAAAAAGCCTAAAAAGAGGATGGGATGTTTAGGAAAAATATAAAAAAATGTAAAAGTAAAATAGGAGACCAAAGCCGCATCAGGTCCGTATTACCGCCGAATTGTTGATGATAAAAGAAGATATTTATGAACCAAACAACAGTGCTTATATGAAACATCCGTTGCGTCGCACTCTTCAATGATGAGAATACGTTGCACCGGTTGAGAAATTTTTTTTATATCGTGATGCTCTATTCTATAATTTTTTATTTTTCGTCAAATAGATCAATAAAAAGCACACTTCAATTAACAGTCATCTTT
>JBBRCW010000512.1:0-3347 GCA_038204535.1 Chitinophagales bacterium
CGTAATTCAGCCCCTTTATTAAATCACTTGTTTCATTAAACGATAAGTCGATCAGTATTTCAAATTTGGCAGAGTCAGCTAGGTTTCCCTGGTAGTATATCCGGCTTAAACTATCTGCCAGTTTCTGATCCTGTGCAAAAACAGCTAAGCTAAAAAAACAACAACCTGTTAGAAAAATATAAATTTTTCTAACAGGCAGGAATAATAAACTATCGAAAGTATTTGGATTGGACAAATAGTATTGTTGTTAATAATAATGATAACGGGTACCTGCTTACTATTTTTGATTTGCGTATAACTTGAGAATGCCAGGTTAAACTTCAAAAAATCATTGATTTTTCGAAACTTCCCTTTCTACAAGTGACAAAGGAGCAAATTTTACCAGGAAATGATTACGCCCAAATTTGATGTAACTGCATCTTTTTTTCCCATTTGCAACCTAAGGCGGCAAACAACATAATCCGTTATTCGCATTAAAATTCTCACAAAGTTACTTTCACTCACATTAGATTTTGGATTTCAATCTGGCAAATCACTCGTGTTTCAGGCAAAAGATTCCAGCGCTAATTCTTACTTTTTTTCTTCTTGAAAAACATGAAAGAAAGACCTAAACAAACAAATATGGCCATTACAATCTTTGTAATAAAAAACGCAAAACCTCCTGATGATGGCTTGATAGTAATTATGGGATCGGAGGGGGTGATTTTACCCTCCTTATCTTTCCAGTTAATCGAATAATCCCATTCTATAGGACCTGCTCCCTTTTTTACGGTCAACTTTACCTTATCATCATAAGTTATTGGAATAGCCTCTTTGAAAGGATTATCGGTCGTTTTGCTATCGAGAACAAAACTCTTGACCTCCTTACATTTTTTATCTATATCCCAGGTTATATTTCGAAAAAGGGAGTCGCTATCCATTTTTGTCTTTCCGCCATCTGAAAGTTTCAATTTACCGGTTTTAGAATCAATGCCTTCGATCGAAATTTTTTTATTTGCCATTTTTTTAAATTTTAAAAGGTGAGGGATAAAGTAAAAAAACCAATGCAGTAAAATAGATAAAATAATTATAAAATGAAAGCCGGGTTTCAATTTTCC
Organism: Chitinophagales bacterium; assembly: GCA_038204535.1. Taxonomy (GTDB): domain Bacteria; phylum Bacteroidota; class Bacteroidia; order Chitinophagales; family Chitinophagaceae; genus Segetibacter. The sequence continues at coordinate 1,098 of JBBRCW010000512.1, forward strand.
CATATTTCGGTAAAAAAACCGGGGACATTTTATACCGCAGGCAATGATAAAGTTGTGCTGTACCCCTTGCCCGGCATCAAATCCGGCTAAAAACTACAGTTAATTTTTTCTGGTCACGTTATTTTGAACTTACCATTTTACTTATTAGAATTAAGGGCCGGATCTCTCCTGGATTATTCGCTCCAGAACTGGCTGGGGATTACCACCTTCAAACCATCGACTAAGGGTCCCAGACTACCAGCCCCCAGCTTTTTCATTGGGCGATTTAACGGCTTGCTTACAGGTTCAATTAACATTATCGGCTATATTGCTGCCTGAATAATTAAAGGGCACTATTTAAGTGAAAAACATTATAGCCGATCAGCAAATGATTTTGAAAAAACGAATGCAGGAACACCCTGCAAAAGGTGTCTACAGGAATATTAAGCGAAAAGATGTGATTGGCTCCACCAACTATTTCACTGCTCTAAAGGTTCTTTTATTTTTCACTATTCATTATTCATTGTTAATTTCCGCCAATGCCCAGGGCAATCCATCGGCGCGTTACGAGATAGATGCCAAACGCACAGGGGTTAGCCCGGTTGACAAAGACGCCATCCCCCGCAGTCGCGAGTTTCTGCGGTTAGACAGCACCTATTATGTGGGTTATATGTACGAGGGGCTTTACCTGGCCGATAAAAGCAGCGATGTATTTGGATTTAGAAACGCCATCCCCCCCCTGCGCAGGGCATTTAATTTGTTTGAAAGAGATTACCGTTCTAACCTGAAGGCGATGTACACCGCGCCGGAGAACTACATGCAGAATATTAACCGGTACATCGATTTTTTGCAGATCAGCAGTTCGTTACGCGATTGTTACGATAACCTGGAAATGGCGGACAGTGTTATGTGGCTGCTGGACCGGGTGGGAGCGTATAATTTTCCCAAAGAACATTTTCCGGTAACAACCTTAAAGGCATGGACTTATCACCGCAACCGTTTTTATACATCGGATAAATTTTCATTCTTAAAAAATTCTGTAGCTGAAAATGAGAAAGAGGCTTTTAATTATTGCTACCGGGCTTTTGGAAAAATCAGCCGCAACGAACCCACCAATAATTTATGGTTCGGGCCGGGCCAGGCCGAAAGCGACCGCCAGGGAGTGTATCATTACCTGGCGCTGTTACATTGTTATAACAAGCAATACGACAGCAGCCAGTATTATTATCAAAAAATGGTAAACGGCGGTTCGGTATCGTGGAATAACTATGGCAATATGCAGCACGAACTGGGCAACTTTGCTATTGCCACCGACTACTTTAATAAAGACAGATTTCGATCTTATCAGAAAACATTGCGCGAACCCTACTATTATCTGCCCATGCTGGATGTGTATGCCGGCAGAACCAAAGAGGCCATTAATACCAGTAAAGAGGCCATTGATTTTGCGGGTTCCACCCCGGGGTTTGGCTGGTATAACATTGCACTTGGGCGAAGTTATTTATACGATGGCCAATTAGACAGCGCCGAATTTGCCATTAACAAAGCAGCCAATTTTAAAGAGATTCATATTGGCACCACGCTAACCCAAAGCCAATACGACTTTACGGTCAACCTGCTGAAATTGCAACTTGTAGAAAAGAAGGCAGGACAGGTAAAATTCCTGAACAGAGGCTGGTGGTACTCCCCTTCCGCCTTGTACGATATTGCTTCGCTTAAAATTGAAAAGATGCTGCTGGAGTATGTGCTCATCAATCAATTGTCGGCCAACCCCGAACGCGACCGCATTGTGTACGATCTCTTCTGTTCTGAAAGCACCACAACCTTTGATGAAGCCCTTGTTTTGATAAGGGATTTTAGCCCGGCCTACTTTATTAAAAAATATGAGAATTATCAGACAACCGATCCACGAGAGAACATAAAACGATATTTTAAATTGTTTACCAACGAAATGATATGGCAAAATGGCAACGAAGAAAAAGCTATGAACGGGTATGAGGATATTGTAAAAGTGACAATGCTGGATACAGCCACAGAAAAATTGTTTTTGGGAAGACTTTACGAAGGTTTAAGTAAAGGATACGACGAAAGTAACAACAAGACCAGCTACGATTTTAATAACAATGCCTTGTTTGAGAGATTTCCGCAGTTAATGCCTTTTAATGGCTTAAAAGCAAAAATGCACCTGAGTACGTCTGGCATCAACGACGCCAATACCGGCAAAGTATTGGATGAACTTAAAAAGTGTAATATAGAATGGGTGGATAATAC
>JBBRCW010000513.1:0-3333 GCA_038204535.1 Chitinophagales bacterium
CCTGAGTTTTGCCACCCATTTTGCAGGCTCAAAATATTGCACCTGGCTATCGTGCAGGCCGGTTGTTACCAGCATATTCGGATAAGCTTTCCGCTCTATATTTTCATAGGGAGAATAGCTTTTCATATACAGATAAGCCTCTTTGTTTTTTGGATTTCCCCACTCATCAAATTCGTTGGTAGTAAGCGGAATGCTTTCGTCGAGCATAGTGTTTATAACATCAACAAAGGGCACTTGCGCGATTACGCCATGCCAAAGGTCGGGTGCCATATTTATAACGGCGCCCATTAATAAACCACCGGCGCTGCCGCCCATTGCATACAAATGTTGGTTGGTGGTATATCCTGTTTCAACAAGATATTTTCCGCAGTCGATAAAATCGGTAAAGGTGTTTTTCTTTTTCATCATCTTTCCATCTTCGTACCACTGCCTGCCCATTTCCTGGCCCCCGCGAATGTGGGCGATCGCATAGGCAAAACCCCTGTTAAGCAATGTCAATCTTGCGCTGTTGAAACTTGCATCCATGCTGGCGCCATAAGAGCCATAGGCATACAACAGCAAAGGCGCTGCCGCGTTTTTCTCAAAGCCTTTTTTGTAAACAATAGAAATAGGAATTTTTGTACCGTCGGTCGCGGGGGCATACAAACGTTCCGTTACGTAGTCTTTCGCATCGTATCCGCCTACTACTTCCTGTTGTTTCAACAGCTTTTTTTCTTTTGTCGCCATGTTATAGTCGTACTGCGAAAGCGGTGTGGTAAGCGAGGTATACACATAACGTACGGTGGCGCTGTTGTATTCAGGGTTAGGGCCAAAGCTGGCGGTGTAGGTCGATTCGCCAAAATTAAGGTAATGATCCTCATTGTTTGTAAGGCTGCGAACCCGCATTTTTACCAGGCCGTCTCTGCGCTCGTTTAAAACAATATAATCTTTAAATTCTTCTACGCTCTGCAGCAATACATCTGTGCGGTGCGGTATCACTTCCTTCCAATTACTGCTGTCTGTTTTATCAAGCGGGCACTCCATCAGCCGAAAGTTTTTTGCATTCCAGTTAGTTCGTATCAGGAACCTGTCGGCAAGGGTGCTTACATCGTACAGCACCTCTTTCATTCGCGGCTGAAACGATTTAAATCCTGCTTCCGGCTTATTGGCATCTATCATTTTAATTTCGGTCGACAAAGTTGCCTGCGAATAGATAAAAATGTATTTGCCATTTTTTGATTTATCTACACCTATGTAATTGCTCTTATCATTTTCCAGGTAAACTGTTATATCAACAGCCGCGTCAGTGCCAAGTTTATGACGGTTAATTTTTTCGGACAACAGTGTTACCAGGTTTTTAGATGTGTAGAAAAGCGTTTGATTGTCGTTTGCCCAAACGGGGTCGCCGCTGGTATTGGCTACTAAATCTTTCATCATTTCGCCCGTCTCCAGGTTTTTTATATGAATGGTGTACTGCCGCCTCGAAACCTCGTCCACACCATAAGCCAGCATTTTAGAGTCCTCACTTACTGCAAAGCCCGAAACGGCATAATATGGTTTGCCTTCCGCCAATGCGTCCACATCCAGAAGAATTTCTTCTTTTGCCTCCAGGCTGCCTTTTTTGCGGCAATATTTGTAATACTGTTTACCATCGTCGGTGCGGCTGTAATAGTAGTACCCATTTTTAAAAAACGGAACGCTTTCGTCTTTTTCCTTAATGCGGCTTTTCATTTCTGTAAACAACGCTTCTCTAAAATTCTTTGTCCCACTCATCATGGTATCCAAATACTCATTTTCCGCTTTCAGGTAATTAACCACTTTGGTACTGTCCGGTCCCTTTTTAAAATAGTCAATCATCCAGTTATAATTGTCCAAAACGGTGTCTTCATGTATCGTACGGTTAAATGCTTTGGTTTCGGCAACAGGCGGTTTAACATTGGGCCAGGTATAGGTTTCGTTTCTCATTTCTTTTTTATTGTTACAGGCCATTATAACCATCAAAATAATAGAGGCAGTGGTCTTGGTATTCATAATATAGGTTTAAAGTCAGCCAATTTAAATTTTTATTTGCCATCCAATAAAATTGCACGGTAATTTTTGGGAGCCGGGCAAATGATTTCTATAAGACATTGTTGCTGCCTGCCCCGTCAATATTGGGGTGTCGCCCTATTGTACAATTTAATCAACGGGCGGCAACGTACAAACTTACAAGGGGTAACCAACAAAACCAGGTTATAAAAGACGATAGGAAGAGGCCCTGCAAAAAAAATTAAAAGTCAGGTATTTCTTCAGGCATCTAAACTTTCATGCCTTGATCGTTTATAATGGATTGTGCACACGTTTAGCGATGATTTATCGCCCAGGTTAACTTGTCTGAAGTTCAAACAGATGCTATTCATTTATCTCTCTTAAAAGGCCGTTAACATTTAAAGCTTCCGTAACCATTGCAATATTTCCTTGCGGATCAAATGGCCACTGCTCCTTTGGTTTATCCCAATACAACTCCACGCCATTGCCATCGGGGTCATTCATATAAATGGCTTCCGAAACACCATGATCTGACGTGCCGGTCAATGGATACTTTTCATCAATCAATCTCTTAAAAATGATCGCGAGGTCTTTGCGGGTAGGGTAAACAATGGCATGATGAAAGAGACCTGCACTAAAAGCAGGAGCGGGTGGCGCTCCTTTACTTTGCCATGTATTCAGGCCAATGTGATGATGGTATCCACCCGCCGATAAAAATACGGCGGCCGTGCCATAGCGCTGGGTGATTTGAAATCCTAACAGGTCGCGATAAAAAGTAAGTGCATGATCGATGTCGGCTACTTTCAGGTGAATGTGGCCGATACGGGTTTGGTCGGGGACGGAATAAGTCATATGAGATTACGGTTTTAAAACAAAAAGCCATCCGATCAGGAATGGCTTTGTAAAGATATTTTAGAAATCCTTAATTATCTTCCACTGTAAGCGACGAGCCAATATACTCCAGGTTTAAACGGGCGATATTTGTCATCGATATTTCTTTAGGACAGGCAGCTTCGCAGGCGCCGGTGTTGGTGCAACTGCCAAATCCTTCGCGATCCATTTGAGTAACCATGTTGATAGCCCGGGTCCTTTTTTCAGGGCCTCCTTGCGGCAATAATGCCAGGTGCGATACTTTAGCCGACACAAACAACATTGCCGAACTGTTTTTGCAAGCCGCAACACAGGCGCCGCAGCCAATACAGGCCGCTGCAAAAAATGCATGGTCCGCGTCGTTTTTATCAATCGGTATGGCGTTTCCATCAACTGCATTACCAGTGTTTACACTAATAAAACCACCCGACTGAATGATGCGGTCAAAAGCCGACC
>JBBRCW010000514.1:0-3329 GCA_038204535.1 Chitinophagales bacterium
TATGAAAAAGAAACTCACTTTAAGCATAGATGCCGACCTGATGGAAACTATTAATCAACGGGCAAAACTAAATAGGGACATTAACCTGAGTAAAATGGTAGAGCAGTTCTTGCGTGACAATTTCGAAAATAGAAAGGAGCAGGAACTGTCAGTTTTTGCAGATATGAGAGGCATTTTAAAAGACACGCCAGAAACCCGTGATTGGAAAAAAGAAAAAGAGGAAAGGCTGATCAAAAAATATCTCAATGATTAAAGTATTTGTTGATGCTAACATCTTTCTCGACCTTTTTTTAGACAGGGGTTCATTCGCTGAACCGGCGTTTAAATTGTTGAACTGGTGCGAACTGGGTCTAATAGATGGATACACCACTTCTTTTAATATTGCAAATCTTTACTACATTTTAAGGAACCAGCTCTCCAAAACAGCCGCAATAGATTTATTACGTAAGTTGCTCAATCATATAAATATTCTGGGTACATCAAAGGGCGATATACTTTCTGCTTTTGATAATGATTTCTCTGACATTGAAGATGGATTTCAATATTATACCGTGCTGGGCTGCGGGGAAATCAACTTTATTATTACAAGAAACAAGAAGGACTATAAAAATTCGCTCATACCCGTTTTGTTACCCGAGGAATTTATTAAAAAGCATTCCTAACCATGCGTTAATAATTTTACCAGGTTATATGTGGGTTAACCCTTGCCTTTTTTAACAAATCCCTCCATCGTACAATTCTCCATCAACCAAAAACCTTTTTGTTTTGTTCTACCTTTGCGCACTTAAATAAATTATGGCAAAGGCAAAAGTAAAAGCGGCAGAAAAGATAGTAGAAGAGGTGGAAACGCAGGAATATATAGAGGTTTTTGGCGCCCGAGTTCACAACCTGAAAAACATAGATATTTCTCTTCCAAAAAATAAACTGGTAGTTATTACAGGGGTGAGCGGCAGTGGTAAATCGTCGCTGGCGTTCGATACCATTTACAACGAAGGCCAGCGGCGCTATATGGAAAGTTTCAGCGCCTATGCCCGCCAGTTTATTGGCGATATGGAGCGCCCCGATGTTGATAAAATAACCGGTCTCAGTCCGGTTATTTCCATAGAACAAAAAACCACCAATAAAAATCCCCGCTCTACAGTGGGCACCATTACCGAGGTGTACGATTTTCTTCGTCTGCTATATGCACGTGTGGGCGAAGCATACAGTTATAACACCGGCAAAAAAATGGTGAAGTGGAGCGAAGAGGAAATAGTGGATGATATTTTTACCAAATTCAATAACCAAAAAATAATGCTGCTGGCTCCGCTGGTTCGCGGACGAAAAGGCCATTACCGCGAACTATTTGAGGATGTACGAAAGAAAGGTTTTGTACGGGTTCGGGTTGATGGCGAAATCCTGGAACTAAAAGAACGCATGCAGGTAGACCGCTATAAGATCCACGACATTGAATTGGTTATAGACCGTTTGCAGGTAACAGATGATATGAGGGTAAGGCTAAGCCAAAGCGTTCAAAAAACACTACAGGTGGGTAAAGATTTGATGTTTGTAGCCCCCCCGACCCCCGAAGGGGGGAGCAAGAAAAACGCGCCGACAGCTTTCCTGGAAGCCCAATATTCTAAGCAATTAATGTGTACCGAAACAGGTTTGAGTTATGAAGAGCCCTCTCCGAATGCCTTCTCTTTTAATTCGCCCTATGGGGCCTGCCCCACCTGCAAAGGTTTGGGCAATGTGTACCAGGTAAACATGGAGGCCGTTATTCCTGATTGGAGCAAAAGCATAAAGGAAGGCGCGATTGCCCCGCTGGGCGAAGAACGTGAAGCCTACATTTATAAACAGATTGTTCAGCTCGCCAAAAAATATAAGTTCAGCGTAGATAAGCCGATTAAAGATCTCGCGGCAAAAGCCTTAAATGTGGTTTTATATGGCACCGAGGAAGGCGAAGGCGATTTAAGCGCGACCGAAGAATTTGAAACGCTGCCCGGTAATATGTATGCTTCCGAATACGAGGGTATTGTAAACATGCTTCGCCGGTGGTTTGGCGGCAGCAGCAGCGAATCGTTAAGGGATTGGGTAGAAAAATTTATGATGCTAAAGCCTTGCCCATCGTGCGAGGGAGCCAGGTTAAAGAAAGAAAGCCTGTGGTTTAAGGTGAATGAAAGCAACATAGCAGACTTGAGTAATATGGACCTTGACAAACTGATGCATTGGTTTGATGATATTGAGGGCCAGCTAAACAAACGTCAAAATACTATTGGAAAAGATATTCTGAAAGAGATAAGGGAACGCCTGCAATTTTTGCTGGATGTGGGCCTCACTTATCTTACTTTAAACAGGCCATCTAAATCGCTCAGCGGTGGTGAGAGCCAGCGTATTCGATTGGCCACACAGATTGGTTCGCAGTTGCAAGGCATCACTTATATTTTAGATGAGCCAAGTATTGGTTTACATCAGCGTGATAACCAGCAACTGATCGTAGCCCTGAAGAATTTGCGCGACATAGGCAACAGCGTTTTGGTGGTAGAGCATGATAAGGACATTATGATGGCCAGCGACCACCTGGTAGACATCGGACCCAAAGCCGGCAAACATGGCGGACAGGTGGTGGCGCAGGGTACACCGCAGCAAGTTCTGGACAGCCACTCGCCTACCTCGGCTTATTTAAGCGGCGAAAAAAGCATAGCAATACCCGAACAAAGACGGGCGGGCAATGGTAAAGTGCTTGAACTGAAAGGCGTGAAAGGAAACAACCTGAAAGGGGTGAATGTAAAATTTCCGCTGGGTAAATTTATTTGTGTAACCGGGGTGAGCGGCAGCGGCAAAAGCACCCTGATCTCCGAAACGCTATACCCAATCTTATCAAAACATGCCTACGACAGTAAGATGATGCCAATGGAATATAAATCCATAGTTGGGCTGGAGCATATTGATAAGGTGATTGAGATTGACCAAAGCCCGATTGGCCGAACTCCCCGCAGCAATCCTGCCACCTATTGCGGATTTTTTACGGAGATCAGAACCTTATTCGCGGCCATACCCGAAGCCAAAATAAGAGGTTATGCCGCAGGCCGTTTTTCATTTAATGTAAGAGGCGGAAGATGTGATGTTTGCGAAGGCGGCGGTATGCGGGTAATTGAAATGAACTTTCTGCCCGATGTTTATGTGCCCTGCGAAAAGTGCAATGGCAAACGCTACAACCGCGAAACACTTGAAATACGGTACAAAGGAAAATCGATCAGCGATGTGTTGGAGATGACTGTTGATGAAGCCGTGGATTTCTTTCAAAACATACATTACCTCTATAGAAAAATAAAGGTGTTGCAGGAAGT
>JBBRCW010000515.1:0-3309 GCA_038204535.1 Chitinophagales bacterium
GCGAACCGCGGTGGCAAAGAAGCTATATTTTCTGTCGGCTTTGGCGATGCAGGCGGTGCCATCATTTTTTGGGAAGCAGGCCAGTTTAATGTACGATTGCTGCCACCGCAATTGGTAGCAGAAGGGGTTGACAATTCGCAGGGTTGGCAACTTCCCACACAAAATTTATACAACACCTTCGATGCTGCTGACCAGCGCCGGGCCGTAAGTTTCATAACGCAGGTTCGCAATGCCAACGGTTCTACCACTACCATAAAGCCGTATATACAAAAGTATTGGGACAAGGTTGCCGAACCTAAAGCAAATGGCTCTGCAAACGATTTTCCGGTTATTCGTTATGCCGATGTTTTATTGATGTTGGCCGAGGCAAGCAACGAACTGGGCAATACGGCTGATGCCCATACCTACATAAACATGGTAAGAAAGCGTGCCCGTTTTAATGGAACCATTGATTTAAATGCCGCACTTGATTATATCAATTTAAGCAAGGAGGCATTTCGTACAGCGGTGCTTAAAGAAAGGAGGATGGAGTTTGTAGCCGAGGGCCAGAGATGGTTTGATTTGGTTCGCACCAAAACGCTTGAAACCCTGGTACCAGTTGCCAAGCCTGGCATAACGCCGGCAGCAAGAAATTACCTGTTTCCTATACCACAAAGAGAGATTGATTTGAACCCTAAACTTGTTCAAAATACGGGTTATTAAAAGCCCCCTAAATCCCCCGAAGGGGGACCTTGAAAATTAGTAAAATTAAAAAGTCAGTAATTGGAAAAATCGAATTTCAATAAGTTTCCTGAGGTTAAAGTAACAGGCCATAGCTGTATAGAGGGTTGGCAAAATATAGCATATACTTTAACCAATGGCAGCCACAAAAAGCATGTGGTAGCCATTGAATGTTACCACGGTGTGTATACAAACGAAATTGCTGCTGCACTTACAACAAATGTTCCAGGTGCCTTATTGATCGATGCTTCGGTAGCAATGAAAACAACTGCTGAAGTTGAAGTAATGGTTTATCCATACGTAACAGACGATCCTGTTTTTGGATATATGGCCCCTTTGGAACTTAACCAGTTTTTTGATGCTGCTAAAATAACTGCATTACACCAGCAGGTAAATGATGTTGAAAAGGGAATTGTAATTGTTTATGGACAAGGCGCCTCACTTATAGCAATCACCTGCGATGTGCTGGTATACGCCGATATGCCCCGTTGGGAAATCCAACTTAGATACCGAAGCAACAGTATTAGTAACCTTGGTGCAGACAATGCCGTTGCTGAATTTTCGTATCAATACAAAAGAAGTTTTTTTGTTGACTGGCGAGTTTGCGACAGGCATAAAAAAGCGTTGACCGGGCGTTGGGATTATGTAATGGATACGACTGTTAAAGAGCAGCCGAAAATGATTTCAGGTAAAGCGTTGACCGATGCTTTGCTTGAAACCGCAAGTCGTCCTTTTAGGGTGGTTCCATTTTTTGATCCAGGGCCGTGGGGAGGTCAATGGTTAAAGGAAGTGTGCGATTTAGAAAGGGAGCAGCAAAATTTTGCCTGGGGCTTTGATTGTGTGCCCGAAGAAAATAGTTTACTCCTTCGTTTTAATAATGCGGTATTTGAAACGCCTGCCATCAATCTTGTTTTTCAGCAGCCTGAAAAGTTGCTGGGCAAAAAGGTGCACGAAGCTTTTGGTGATGAGTTCCCCATTCGTTTCGATTTTCTTGACACGATGGACGGGGGTAATTTAAGCCTGCAGGTTCATCCGTTAAAGGAGTATATCAGAAAGCATTTTGGGATGGCTTATACACAGGATGAAAGCTATTATATACTGGATGCCAAAGAAGGAGCCTTTGTTTACCTGGGACTTAAAGAAGATATTGTTCCTGAAAAAATGCTTAGCGAATTAGCCAATGCACAAGAAGAAGGCGGCGATTTTGATGCAGAGCACTTTGTAGAAAAGTGGCCCGTTCAAAAACATGATCACATACTTATTCCTTCAGGCACTGTTCATTGCTCCGGTGCAGATACTGTTGTGCTTGAAATTAGCGCAACACCTTACATCTTCACTTTTAAATTATGGGACTGGGGCCGTATGGGTCTTGATGGAAAGCCCCGGCCAATATCGCTGGGGCATGGCAAAGAAGCTATTCAATGGGATAGAACAACCCGTTGGACAGGAGAAAACATAATTAACCAATTTGAAACGCTGGTTAAAGAACCCGGATTTATTGAAGAAAGAACCGGCCTTGACACAACGTCATTTATTGAAACGCGCAGGCATTGGTTTACAGCAAAAGTGCCGCACAACACCAACGGAAACCTCAATGTAGTAAACCTGATTGAAGGCCGCGAAGCAATTGTAGAAAGTCCGGATAATTTGTTTAAGCCCTTCATTATTCATTATGCTGAAACATTTATTGTGCCGGCAGCAGTGGGCGAATATACCATTCGGCCACACGGCGAAAGTGAAGGGAAGCAATGTGCAACTATCAAAGCCTATGTAAGAACTGAAAACCTGATTGATTACCGTATTAATTAAAACTATGAACAGCACGGGAAGTAAATGGTACGTTTATAAAGCAACAATGGTGGCCGCAGTGGGTGGCTTATTGTTTGGCTACGATACAGCCGTTGTTGCAGGTGCAATTGGCTTTATAGAAAAGCGATACGATCTGTCGGCAGCAATGGTAGGCTGGATAGCTTCCTGCGCATTGATTGGCTGTATTGTGGGTGCAATGTTCGCCGGTACATTAAGCGACCGTGTTGGTCGTAAAAAGGTATTGATATTGTCGGCTATACTGTTTGCAGTTTCGTCAGCGGGTATTGCTTTTCCAATGGATCTTAACTGGTTTGTATTTTTTCGCCTGATTGGCGGCCTGGGTATCGGCATTGCTTCCATGTTAGCTCCAATGTACATTTCTGAAATAGCACCGGCCAAAATCAGGGGGCAATTGGTATCCATTAACCAGTTGGGCATTGTATCGGGCATATTGCTTATCTACTTTGTAAATGCCACCATTGCCAGCTGGTACGATGAGGCATGGAACATCTCAACGGGGTGGAGATGGATGTTTGGCTCAGGAATATTTCCTTCAATTATATTTTTGCTGCTGCTTTTCTTTGTTCCTGAAAGTCCACGCTGGCTTGCGCAAAAAGAACGGTGGGATGAAGCAAAGTTAATTCTCTCAAAAATCAATGGCGATGCCAAAGCAACAGAGCAGTTGGCTGAAATAAAAGAAGCGTTGAACATAGAAAAAAGTTCGTTTGCAGACATACTAAAACCCGGCGTAAGAAAAGCCCTGTTTATCGGGATTGTCCT
>JBBRCW010000516.1:0-3293 GCA_038204535.1 Chitinophagales bacterium
CAATAACAGTAGAAGGCCTGAGCTCGGTTTCAATAACGGCAAAGGTGTCAAGTTACAATAAGGCCTCTGGTGCAACTATAATTATCCCCTCAAAAGTTACTACCGGTGCAGCCGCCTTAGATTCTCCGCGAACAATAATAATTAAGGTCTCAGGAAAAAAAGCATCCGCAAAAAACATAGAATCCGATTATGTCGGTTTGTCAAAAATTGCAGCAACCGACACCGGCGTTCACCAGGCCGTAAAATCATTTTTAAAAACGATGCCCACCGTAATTGGCCCTCCCTCTGCTGCTATTGCCGGCATTTATGCCAGGGTTGATCGGGATCGCGGAGTTTGGAAAGCGCCGGCCAATGTTGGCGTAGCCGGGGTAATTGGGCCGCTGCGTAATATAGACAATGCCGAACAGGATAATTTAAACGTTGATGCCACGGGAAAATCTATCAATGTAATCCGCAGTTTCGCCGGCAGAGGCACCCTGGTTTGGGGGGCACGAACCCTTGCGGGCAACGACAATGAATGGAGATATGTGCCGGTAAGACGATTATTTATAACCATAGAAGAATCCATTCAAAAAGCCACCGTTTTTGCTGTTTTTGAACCGAACGATATTTCAACATGGCTGAAAGTAAAAGCCATGATTGAAAGTTATCTCTACGGATTGTGGCAACAGGGGGCATTAGCAGGTTCAACGCCCGAAGGCGCCTACTTTGTAAATGTTGGATTAGGCAAAACCATGACCAATCAGGACATTCTCGAAGGCAGAATGATTGTTGAAGTGGGAATCGCTGCAGTGCGTCCAGCCGAATTTATCATTATTAGGTTCTCTCATAAACTGCAAACCGTGTAGCAGCAATTTAATTCTTAAAAACTACCAAATTTAACAGACCATGGCAACAGATACCAAAACAATAAAAACCCAATACCCGCTGCCGGTTTACAATTACCGGGTCGAAATTGGCGGAGAATCTATATCATTTAGCGAAGTTTCGGGTTTAAGTATCAGTTATGATACCACGACATATTTAGAAAGCAAAACCACAGAACCGGGTTCGGGGCCTAATCTTATGAATATGCCAGGGCAGTTAAAAGCCGTAAACATTTCGCTTAAGAAAGGCTATGTGCTGGCGCGCAGTATGAAGGTTTTGTACAATTGGATCAACAGCATGCAAATAAACCAAATAGAGAAAAAAGATATTAAGGTTCGGCTATGCGATGAAGCAGGTAAACCCCTGGTGTCGTGGACCGTTTTGAATGCCTTTCCAATCAAGCTGGATGCACCAACCTTTAGTGCTAGCTCTAACGACGTGGCCATTGAATCTATGGAATTAATGGCTGATGGTTTAACCCTTGAAGAAACGGCATAATACAGTTCAACATGGCACAGCAAATAGCGGAAATAAAAAAAACATATCCCCTTCCGGTTTACAATTTTCGGGTTGATATTTTAAATGCCATGTTTCAAAAACCAGGTATTATGACGGCGCGGTTTTCGGAAGTTTCCGGCCTTGATTTTTCCATTGTTCCGGTGGTTTACCGGGATGGATTCAGTTTCATAACGGGTCCAACGCTGCTGGCCGCAGCGGAAGAAGAGGTCAAGCTCTCGCTTAAACGGGGGATCATATCAAAAGATTCATTTTTCTACGACTGGCTGGCTGAAACCCGTTCCATATTAACTCATGGCAAAAGGGATATTCACATCATGCTTTGTGATGAAGCAGGAAAGGGAGTGGTGCACTGGAATGTGCGTGGCGCTATGCCCATAAAATTAACCGGGCCTGCATTTGTTGCTGAAAGTAATGATGTGGCTATTGAAACACTTGAATTAATTGCCGCATCTGTAAGGATGGAATTTACAGACTGATTTTTTAGATAAATGTATTACCATGCTTTTTCAAACTACCGGGTTACCCTTGATCACCGATCCGCCACTGGGTTTTCGTTTTGGAGTCGTTTTTTTAATGAACGGTAAATTCCCCAACCCCATCGATATCCGGTTCAAATCCGTTTCTGGCATTGGTGTGTCTATGGAATTGGAGGAAACAGGAAAAAGCACCACCACCTCAGTAAAAAACAGGCTGGCAAAAAAAGTAGAGTATGAACAACTCGTATTGGAACGTGGTGTCCTGGTGGGCTCACCTTTAAGTATTTTAGTGGAAAAAGCATTTAAAGACATGAAGGTTACTCCTGCAAATGTGATCGTTTCTGTCTTGAACGAATTATTTCTGCCGGTAAAGACCTGGATGTTTTATAAAGCATTCCCTGTTAGCTGGTCAATCAGCGGAATAGACGCCTCAGCCAATGACGTGCTGATCGAAAAAATTGAACTTTCGTATAGCCGTTTCACTACTTTTTCACTGTAAACTATTAAACTATGCCGGTAGAAATAAAAAAATTGATCGTAAAAGCAATCGTTGATTCTCCCCGTAATGGCAATGAGGAAATTGCTATGCAAAATGCTTTAACAAGTGAATCATTTGACCAGGAAATATTGATCAAAAATTGTGTGAAACAAGTACTGCAGATCTTGAAACAAAATAAACAACGCTAATTGTGCCGCTTAATTTCAACAGTTCAGAAAAACTAACCATTACGGCTTATAAAGACGGTAAGCGGTCTCGAACTTCCGGCAAAATTGGCGGGTTCGAAGCCATGTTCAACCCGGATTCGATCATCCGCAATTTCGAAAACCATTACCGGCGTACGCAGAGCCTGAACTCAGGAGGGGGTCCGGTTTCTTTCGCTTTTACCCGGCACGAAGTGATCAATTTAACCATCATCATCGATGGTACATCGTTGGGAGCAGCGCAAAGTTCCAAATCAGTTGCCCTATCCCCCGTGATACCTGAAATTGATGTTCGCAAAAAAGTAGAAGCATTTCGCAACCTGGCATTCAACATCAATGGCAATATTCATCAGCCTAATTTTCTAAAATTATCTTTAGGTACCGCGTTGGAAGAGGTGGCTTGTCGTTTACAGGCGTTTACACTTGAATATAGCAATTTTGACGATAATGGTAAACCCGATCGGGCCGAAGTAAAAGCCAGCTTTTTAACCGAAAGCAGTTCTTTTAAACAGAATGCGATTACAGCTAAGAAGTCTGCTGATCTCACTCATATGGTTAAAGTTAAAAACAAGGATACTTTGCCCTTGCTGGCGAAGAGTATCTATGGCATGGCAGGGGCTTATATCGAATTAGCCAGGATCAATAACCTGGATCATTTCAGAAAATTAAAACCGGGAACCCAATTAGTATTTCCTCCAAAAACCGCAGAGTAAAGCATGATCATCGTTA
>JBBRCW010000517.1:0-3287 GCA_038204535.1 Chitinophagales bacterium
CCGCAGCCAAATGAACCCATCAGTACCCAGGTAAATATTGATCCGAAAAGATAATTCATATCCTAAAATTAAAACCGTTTAGCAACTTTTACTTAATAAACGCTTTTGTGCACCATTAAGTTGGCTTTTATTTTTTGGGGGGCGTTGGACTGTAGCCTATAAAACAAAGCAGCGGACTGGAGACCGCTGCTGAATATATTGTGACATCCGGCAATTCATCTTACCCCATCCTTTGCTTCATCGCCTCATACAATATCATTCCCCCGGCTACCGATACGTTTAGTGACTCAAACTCGGTGGCCATAGGTATTTTAAACTGGTCGTCGCTTACTTTCATCAAAATTGGCAAGATCCCTTTGTCTTCGCTGCCCAAAATAATGGCGCAGGGCTCGGTAAAGTCCAATTCAAAAACGTTTTTTTCGGCTTTCATTTCGCTGGCGAATACTTTAATGCCATTGAGGTGCAGGTCGTCCACGGCTTTTACCAGGCTGTTTACCCGGCAAATAGCTAAATGCTCTAACGCGCCAGCCGAGGTGGCAATGGCGTCTTCGTTCATGGCCCCTACTCCTTTGTCGGGAATGACGATGGCATGCACCCCGCAGCACAACGCGGTCCGGGCAATGGCGCCAATGTTTCGTACATCGGTTATACCGTCTAATATTAGCAATAGCGGTGTTTTGCCCTGCTCTACCGCAAAACTTATTACCTGCTGCAGGTCCTGGTATTGAATTTTAGATTTCAAGCCAATACAACCGTGGTGGTTGCTTACGTTAAAGCTGTTGAGCTTTTCTACGGGCACTTTATTAATGGGCACCAGCAATTCTTCCGCCAGCTTCCTAATTTCTTCTACGCCTTCGCTGTTACCAGAGGCTGACATATAAATACGTTCCAATTGCATACCGTGTTGTAATGCTTCCAAAACATCTATACGGCCTATAACAAGCATATTTTTTTTGGGACGGTGTTGCTGGCGGGTTTGGCGAAAGGTGGTCAAAATTTTCAGTATTATCTGGTTTAGAAATGAAATATCACGCAAAGAAAAAAAGTAGCAAATACGCAATTACTGAATGCGTTTTAAGTGAAGATATAAGGGACACCAAGGTATTTTTCAGGAAACATCAGGAAACAATCAATTAAAATCGTCTTTCTGCGCTTTCAAAGGGTTTACCATCTTAGGTGCTGTAAATGTTTTCAGTGTCACTATTTAAAAAATCAAAGGCTTCCCTATTCAATGCATTTTTATACCAGGTTGCATCTTCTTCCAAATCATCTTCAATTAAAATAATTACCCGTACCTCTTTGTTCTGAAATTGACGACCAGTGTCAATGGTTACAATTCCCTCCTCATCCACCTTTGCAATTTTTTCAATAGTCCTCATACTTTTCATTACAAGTTACAAAAAACCTCCGGGCGTTTTAAATCCGGAGGTTCATAAAAAGTATTTATTAGAAATTATTTCAACCCAAATGCCTTTTGCACTTTGGTTACATAATCCAGTTTTTCCCAGGTAAACAATTCCACCTTTATGCTCTTCACCTTGCCATTGGGCATCATAAACTCTTTAACCTTCACCTCTGGCTGACGGCCCATGTGGCCATAGGCAGCGGTCTCGCTGTAGATGGGCGTACGCAATTTAAGGCGCTGCTCAATAAAGTAAGGCCTCATATCAAATAACCCTTCTACCACTTTGGCTATTTCTCCATCGGTCATTTCAACTTTGGCAGTACCATACGTATTTACGTTAACACTGGTTGGCTGCGCAACGCCAATCGCATAAGATACCTGTACCAAAACCTCATCGCACAAACCGGCTGCTACCAGGTTTTTGGCAATGTGCCTTGTTGCATAAGCCGCACTGCGGTCAACTTTGCTGGGATCTTTACCACTGAAAGCACCACCACCATGGGCGCCTTTTCCACCGTAGGTATCTACGATAATTTTACGTCCGGTCAATCCGGTATCACCGTGCGGGCCGCCAATTACAAACTTACCGGTGGGGTTAATGTGGTATTTAATGTTATTGTTGAAAAGCTTAGCGTATTTCTTATACTTCGATTTTACGCGGGGTATCAAAATATTGATAATATCCGCTTTGATTTTCTCCAGCATTTTTTCTTCCACATCAAAATCATCGTGCTGGGTAGAAACTACAATCGCATCTATGCGAACCGGCTTGTTGTTATCATCATACTCAAGCGTTACCTGGCTTTTTGCATCGGGACGCAGGTATTTAATCTTATTGTTCTCACGACGCAAAGCAGCTAGTTCTATTAGTAATTTATGTGCCAGGTCCAAAGCCAGTGGCATATAGTCTTCAGTTTCGGCTGTAGCGTAGCCAAACATCATACCCTGGTCGCCGGCACCTTGTTCTTCTTTTGTGGCTTTATCAACACCCTGGTTAATATCGGTCGATTGCTCGTGAATAGCCGATAAAATACCGCAGCTATTTGCTTCAAACATATATTCGCTCTTAGTGTAGCCGATCTTACGGATCACGCCACGGGCAATCTCCTGAACATCTAAATAGGCTTTACTTTTAACCTCGCCGGCCAAAATAACCTGTCCTGTAGTAACAAGGGTCTCGCAGGCTACCTTGCTCTGCGGATCGAATGCCAAAAAATTATCTATTAATGCATCGCTTATCTGGTCGGCAACTTTATCAGGATGCCCTTCAGATACACTTTCGGAAGTAAACAAATAGGCCATAAAATCAATTAGTGTTATTTTTTAAAAGGTGCAAAGATAGGGGGGCGAAGCATATTCTAATCAAATAGAATATTACGGTTATAAATCAGAATAAATTACTCTTAAACGTATCCTTAATTGCGGCTGGCCGGTACCTCCAAATAGCCTTACTCTTCCTTCGGCAATGTTATTTGCGTTGGCTGGAGAAATATAGGCAGGGCCCGGTGGTGTTAAGAAAGGATAAGGACCAACATAATATAGTGAATCGTTTACAGGCGCATACAAACGCAATGGATAGCTGGTATCTTTTCGGGTAACAATGCCCTGTACATACCTGGTGAGCGTAAAATTGTAAGCGGTTACCGGCCCCAGACCAGTCACATCTTTTCTAAAGGCATAACCTCCAAAACTTAAAATATTAGAGCCGTTCTGGGATATGGTATAATCGTTGGGAACATTTATTTTTCGTTTGTTTACTGAGTCGTAAGCGGTTAAAAGCATATAACGCGGTGCGGTTAGTACTGCATCCAAAGCCGGATTATCGGGTGCCTGGGTTAAATCAATCTCAGCGCGGTGAATGACAGTATTCCGAAATTTTGAC
>JBBRCW010000518.1:0-3269 GCA_038204535.1 Chitinophagales bacterium
GTGGGATGAATGCGTTCGTTCGTCATCCGGCGGTTTGGTGTATGCACATAGTTTTTACCTGGATGCCTTATGCCCCGGGTGGGGCGGAGTGGTGGACGAAAACTATGATTGGGTAATGCCGCTTACTGCCCGCCAAAAATATACCATAAGCTATTTATATCAGCCGGCATTTACGCAACAACTGGGTGTATTTGCAAAAAATGACACAGTAGGCATTCCCTGGCAAGACCTGCTGGGTGCTATTCAGCAGAAATATAAGTTTTGGGAGATCAGTTTCAACCATACTAACCAGTACATAACCGGGGTTAATGATTGCCTCGTTTCACCGGGCACCAATTTTATTCTTCCACTAAAAAATAATTATTCAGCCATCCGCAAGGCCTATCATAACGACTTGAAGAAAAACTTGAAAAGGAGCGAAAAATTCAGGCTTGTTTACCGGATAGAGGAGCATTTTGAAGAAGCCATACAGCAATACCAGCAAAGTTATGGCGAGCGGATGCCGCACGTAAAGCCATTAGATTACCAAAGGTTTGAACAAATGGCCCGCACTGCTAATCAAAAAAATATGGTGGTATGCCGCAAGGCAATTAACCAGCAAAACCAGTTAATGGCAATCGCTTTTTTATTAAATGATGGAAAACGACTGTACAATTTAATGAACACCACAACACCTGCAGGCCGAAAAGCAGAAGGCAATCACTTTTTAATGGACGCCATTATTAACGAATTTGCTGATAGCGGCCTGGTGCTTGATTTTGAAGGATCTGATCTGCCGGGAGTAAAAACATTCTATGAAAATTTTGGTGCGGTCAACCAGCCGTTTTACCTGGTTAAATACAACAACCTGCCCTGGCCGTTAAAATGGCTAAAGCGTTAACCGGTTCTCTAGGATCTTTTGTGCAATTACCAGATCAATAGGCCGGGTTATTTTTATATTATCATAATCTCCCTCTATCAAAAAAACAGGTTTACCCATGGCTTCAACCACCGAAGCTTCATCGGTAAAAGCAGGCTGTTCAGGCTGGGCAAATGCCAACTTTAAAAGCGTGGAATCAAAGGTTTGCGGCGTTTGAATGATGCGCACATTATTTCTGTCAGCAACATGGTGGGTCTCACCTTCCATTATTCTTATAGAGTCGGTGGCTGTTACCGCAGGGATGGCACTTCCTTTTTCGGCTGCCAATTCGTAGCAGCGACTTATCAATGATTGGCTCACCATACAACGCACCCCATCGTGTACAAAAACGATCGCGTCATCTTTAACCGCAGCCAGCCCGTTTCGCACCGACTGAAACCTCGTTTCTCCACCTGCAACTATTACAATCCGGTCGGTCGCTTTAGTCTCGGCCGCTATCGCTTTCCCTCTAAAAATATGCTCTTCGGGTAAAACAAGAATTACCTGCAGGTCTTCAAAAGCCATTAAAAAAGCAGTTAGGGTATGATATAGCACCGGCTGGCCGTTTAACGGTAAAAATTGCTTGGGCAGGTTGTTACCCATACGTTTGCCAGAACCGGCAGCAACAATAATGGCATATTTCTTCATTCTATAAAGATGGCGTTAAAACCAAAGAAAGCATAAGACCGTCAACCGGCGAAAAATATTTAGCCCGGCACAATTTCTTTATCTTAGATATTGATGTATAAATTATTATTCCTTTTATTTTTCGTTGCTGCAGCTTGCACCTCAAAAGAACCGATACCGCAAGGCCCCGATATTTTAGCGTTGAAAGAAATAAGCGACCTGGCTACCGTAGAATATACCATCACCAAAATAATTAAAGCCAACGATAATAAGACCTGGTTTAAAGTGGGCAATCGTAAAATTTTAATGAGCTGCGAAGGCACCATTAAAGCCGGCGTTGACCTGTCTTTACTTACCAAAGACGATTTTGTTATCAATGATACCTCCATCAATTTACGGCTGCCGCCTCCAAAAATTATTAGTTTAAATATACCCCCCGAGAAAATAAAAGTGGAATACCAGGAGATCGGTGTGTTCAGGGATCCGTTTAAAACCCAGGAGCGTGACGAGTTGGCCGCCCAGGCAGAAAACCAAATTAAAAACAGCCTGAACGAATTGGGCATACTTGAACAGGCAAAGGCTAATACTTCACTTTTTGTCAGTAATTTTTTGCATCAGCTTGGCTACCGCAATATCATTATCACCTATGGTAATTCTTCATCAAAAATTCAATTGCCATGAAGAAACCAGGAATAAAAGACTTATTGATCATCGCCGTTGTATTGGCTGGGGCAATCTGGCTCTACAGCAAATTTTTAAAACTGCCTTCGTTTAAAAATTTATTCACCACCCAAAAAGTAGTGATCGATCAAACGCCCATACTCATCAAAGATATCCGTTCAATTGCCCAGCTGGTAACGGTTTCATCGTACGACGAAGTGGTTGTTGATTCATTAGTTTATAACCGGACTGCAGCCTTTTTAGATGCCTTTAGATCGGTTTCGCCCATGGCCGTATTGCCCTCTTTACAAAAACAATTGGTAATTATAGCAAAAGGAAAAGTTTTAGCCGGCACCGATCTTCAAAAACTAACTGAAAACAATATTGTGATCAGGGGCGATACGATCTCTCTGCGATTGCCCCCCGCCCAAATTTTGGAAGTTGTATTGAATCCGGGCGATTTCGAGACTTTCGAAGAAAGAGGGGTGTGGAGCGATGCTGAAGTAATTGCGGTTAAATTGAAAGCGCGACAAAAAATTACCAACCGTGCCCTGCAGCAAAATATTTTAACCAAGGCAGACAATAAGTCCCGCGCCATTCTCGAGAATTTTCTGAAATATGCAGGCTTTAAAGTTGTAACGGTAACCACGTCACCCACCTAAGATTTACTATAAAGGCTTTAGAAAATCGCTAATTTTTTCTTCTTTCTTCCGCCTCTTGCCTTTTGCCTTGCACCCATTCGTCCGATACTATGCCGCCCTTTCAGGGCTCATAATTATCTGCCTTTTTTGTCCGTGGGCTTCACCCACGGCTATGATATTGCAGCCTTTCAGGCGTATAAAGCCATACCTGGATTATTGTCTGAACTTTTGTATGACCATTTTCACTACCACTACCTGCCTTATTTTTTTTCCCCAACCTTCCTATTGCCTTTTGCCAATTGCCTTCCGCCTAATCGTCCGATATTATGCCGCCATTAAGGGCTTATGAACATCTGCCATTCCTTCTCCGTGGGCTGCACCCACGGCTATTATTATTACAGCCTTAAACAATTTAATCATCTGCAATTTCTTATCCGTGGGCT
>JBBRCW010000519.1:0-3268 GCA_038204535.1 Chitinophagales bacterium
AGCAATGTGCAGGGAGACCGTACCGTAGGCATCTTTGAAAAGCCCCCTGAAAAACTGCTCGATAATATAAAAAAGGTGTATGGCTTTGAACCTCCCCGGCATCATGGATACGATGTGGTAAAAAGCATTCATGCCATGCACGAGCGAAAGGCAAAAGTATTTTTCGCCATGGGCGGAAATTTTTTATCGGCTACGCCAGATACGAACTATACCGCCGAAGCCCTGCGAAAGTGCGACCTTACGGTACATGTTTCCACCAAATTAAACCGCAGCCATTTGGTGCATGGCAAAGAGGCCATTATTCTGCCATGCCTTGGCCGCAGCGATAAAGATGAGCACGATGGTATCGTGCAGTTTGTATCATGCGAAAACTCCACCGGTGTAGTGCAAATGTCAAAGGGTATTTTAAAGCCCATTTCTAACGACCTGCTAAGCGAGCCGCTTATTGTTTGTCGGCTGGCAAAAGCCACCTTGGGTACAGAGTCCGTAATAAATTGGGAGAAGTTTGAAAAAAATTATGACAGCATAAGGGAAGACATTGAAAAAGTGATAGATGGATTTGAAAACTATAACGAAAAAGTACTGCAGAAAGGCGGTTTTTATTTGCCTAATGGCAACCGTGAAAGAAACTTTAATACCGGCAGCCAAAAAGCCAACTTTACGGCTACCGACCTGCATGTTCCCTTGTTAGACGACGATGAATTAATGATGATGACTATTCGCAGCCACGACCAGTTCAATACCACCATTTATGGCCTCGACGACCGGTATAGGGGTATATACAACGAACGACGCGTAGTATTCATGAATACAAAGGCTATTCAACATGCCGGTCTCAAGCCCGGAGATGCCGTTGACCTTTTTAATGATATAGATGGCAGAGAGCGGGTGGCGTTTAACTTTAGCGTGGTGGCGTATAACATCCCCGAAAAATGTGTTGCCACGTATTTCCCCGAAGCCAATGTGCTGGTGCCGGTTAGCAGTGTGGCTAACGGCAGTAACCAGCCCGCTTCAAAATCGGTACCGGTTAAAATAAGAAAGCACCGGCGTGTATAAAAATGTCAGCCGGGAATGCGCTATCTCTCTATCATTGCCGGTTGAGAACAAAAACCCGCTTGGTGTTTTCATCTAAAATCCCTACATTTCCTTTGATTGTTTAGCCGTCAGCCTTGCCTATATAACCTCATAAGCTTCCTTGTCTTATAAATTTGTACCGGCTTTAGCCGCGGCTGCCGCAATTATTCATTCTTTAAACCCTAAAAAAAACAGTATGGGAACATTTGTAATTACCAAACGGTCAAACGGAGAATTTCAATTTAATTTACAAGACAGCAATGGCCAGTTGTTGCTAAGAAGCGAAGGCTATTCGGCCAAGGCAAACTGCGATAATGGCATTGAATCGGTAAAGAAAAATTCGCAGGACAAATCAAAATACGACACAAAGACTTCATCGAACGACAAGTTCTACTTTAATTTAAAAGCAAGTAACGGACAAATCATTGGCACCAGCGGTATGTTTGATACCGAAGCGTCCCGCACTGCCGGTATAGCTGCGGTAAAATTTAATGCCGTGGATGCAGACCTTGACAACCAGGCCACTTAAAGGGCAAACGTTTTAATGGGAAAGTGCAATGCAGCATAGCGTTTAACCGGGCAGGATTTTTGAAACATCTGGCTTAGATTTCTGTTACACTTTCAACATATATTTAAATACATCTAAGCTATGCGCGGTAAAATTGTACTTTCCCTTTTGTTTGAAGCGGATCTATATCTCGGGCGATACCGAAGCCATTCCTGAAATGCGGACATTAAAAAATATAGATGTCGCCTTTGTTTGTATGAACCTTCCCTATACCATGGATGTTAACCAGGCCGCCGCAGGCGTGCCGGACTTTAAGCCAGCAATTGTTTATCCCTACCATTACCGCGGGCAGGATGTTAACACCTTTAAAAAGCTGGTAAACGAGGGAAACAAAAATATAGAAGTCAGGTTGAGGGAATGGTACCCGGCAAAGTAACCTTTGGAAGAACAACACCGATGTCATCGGGGGCGATTAATTTTTGGGTTCCCAAAAAAGTTCTTTGAAGATGACAAAGCATAAAGCCTCTAATTTCGAAACGTCCTTTTCCCAAAAATTGAACTGCTACCAGCCCGTATACCTGCCTGCAAAAGTTTCCCATCCTTTTCAAGGATGGGGACAGAATGTTTTTATAACTTGTTATAAAAACATTCAGGGGTGGTTAAACTGCAGCACATTAAAAATGTTATCATCAACAACAAACCCGAATAAGAATAATATTGCAGCGCTTCGAAAACAAGTGGGCGTTTGAAGGTATCGCCTGGTTGTTAAAAAAAATTAAAGCGGAGTTTTACCACCCCTGATTTTATGCTGCGCATAATATCGGTCCCCTCCTTAAAAAAGGAGGGGAAACCATTATCACGAAGTCTTTCTTTGCATAAGCCTATTAATCACGTTGTTTACGAATGTGTCATTGGCAGGAACGAGGGATCTTCTCGATATTTCATTGTGATTCGATTGCTATCGCAGGGTCTCTGTGGCTCCCATTTTCCAGGGGATGCTGAAATGAATTCAGCATGACGGCTCCGGTATGAAATTCAGGGCAAATTAGATGTTCTCGTTTAGGATTCCTTCCCGATCAAAATCGGGATCGGAATGACATGAGAAATTGGTATGACATGAGAAGTCGGACAAATTATTTCGGACAAAAACATTTGTTCATTTATATACCAATCCATCAAAAAACTTATTAAATCTTAACTGAAAAAGAAGAATCCCCGAATCCCCTTTCGATTATTCTTATTTTACATTTTCAAAAAAACTAAATTCTATGTTATACAGAACTTTTGGCCGTACCGGCTGGCAGGTTAGCGAGGTAGGTTATGGCATGTGGGGAATGGCCGGCTGGACGGGCTCGGAAAGTAAAGAAGTAAATGAAGCGCTTGACCAGGCCGTTGAATTGGGCTGCAACTTTTTTGATACCGCCTGGGCATATGGCGCCGGACTAAGCGAAGAAATATTAAACGGCGTACTAAAAAGACACGCGGGTAAGAAGCTGTATGTGGCCACCAAAATTCCACCTAAAAACCGTCAATGGCCTTCCAAATCTTCCTCTAAACTTCAAGATGTTTTTCCGGCGGACTACATTATTGAATACACCGAAAAAAGCCTGAAAAACCTGGGCACCGAAACCATAGACCTGCAGCAGTTTCATGTGTGGGAAGATAACTGGGCCCAAATGGATGAAT
>JBBRCW010000520.1:0-3241 GCA_038204535.1 Chitinophagales bacterium
CAATTTTAAAAGAATGTCTTTATTCGTAAGCAGCAACTCTCTCATTTTCGAAAATATCCTGATAATCTGGATATGAACCTGTATGGCTACCGGGCTGTTTAATACGCCGGATAGCATGGAAACGCCTTGTTCGGTGAAGGCCATTGGTAAATATCTTACCCCACCCCAACTTGAGGTGCCAAATTGGCTCCTCAAGTTTTCAAACTCCTCTGAAGTCAATTCAAACATGAAATCTTCAGGAAATCGTTGAGCATTTCTTTTAACTTGTCTTTTCAGTTGTTTTGTATCGACCTGGTACATGTCTGCAAGGTCACTGTCCAGCATAACCTTCTGACCCCTGATCAAATAAATTTTGCTGATGATGGTTTCATCTGGTAAAATGGATGAAATTGTTGATTTATTCGTTGCCATGTAACATTGGGTTCTTATTTGTTAGTTTTTACGCGGTCACAGAAACGATCGTTTGTTACTCCTTTTATTTGCTTAAATGGAGATATAAAAGCCATTTAAAACCGAACGACATTTCATTTGCCATGTTTACGTAAATGTCTTGTTTTTACATCGTATAAAAACCGCCATAAAAAAATTGGGTTTCACTTGTTGTTCTCGCAGGATGCACCATCAATTACTATGACATTACAGGTGACCCTTATTTTTCATTCTTGCCGCTATTTTAAATATTAATGCATTGATATGACACTATGTTACTATGTTACCTCACTCATCGGGCCTGAAACCAATTCGCTTTTTTTCTTTCGCTGTTT
This sequence comes from Chitinophagales bacterium, assembly GCA_038204535.1. Classification (GTDB taxonomy): domain Bacteria; phylum Bacteroidota; class Bacteroidia; order Chitinophagales; family Chitinophagaceae; genus Segetibacter. The sequence continues at coordinate 765 of JBBRCW010000520.1, forward strand.
GCTTTTCCACTTTATCGTCCAGCAGGTTTTCTATTGCCGAATAAATCTCATTCAGTTGAGCATCGTGTCCGTCTAACCTTTCTTCCAGTTGAAGCAGTAGCTGCGCCATTTTAGTATTCTCCATCACCACTTTTCTTATTTGTACAAAAGCCCGCACAATGGCAATATTCATTGCTACAGCCTTCTCCGAATTAACAATTCCACTAAGCATTGCAACCCCCTGTTCGGTAAAAGCGTAAGGCCGATAACGCGTTCCGCCCCATCTTGAGGTCACAAATTGTGACCTCAAGTTGTCATATTCCTCTTTCGTTAATTGAAAAATAAAATCTTCGGGAAATCGTGCAGTATTTCGTCTAATTGCCTGGTTAAAAACTTTGGTCTCTACCCCGTATAAAGCAGCCAAATCCTTATCCAGCATTACTTTGGTGCCGCGGATAACATAAATTTTATTGATAACCAGCTCATCGGGTATGAATTGGACATTGGATGACTTAGCCTTTGCCATACATTTTTTAATTTACTTCTAAGGTGGCAATTTGACACCTTAGAAAAGTGTTTTTTTTGATATCTCTCCAACTTGATGTCGCAAATTGCGACTTCAAGTTGTCAAATTCTTCTTGGTTTAGCTGGAACATAAAATCCTCCGGAAATCTTTGGCAATTGCGCTTCACTTGTTCATTAAGTCTTCGCGTTTCTACTTCATATAAAGCAGCCAAATCCTTATCCAGCATTATTTTGGTGCCGCAGATTACGTAAATTTTATTGATAACCAGCTCATCGGGTATCAATTGCAGATTGGATGACTTAGCCTTTGCCATACATTTTTCTATTAACTTCTAAGGTATCAAACTGACCTTAGAAAAGTGCTTGTTCTAATACTGTCCAACTTGAGGAGCCATATTGGTACCTCAAGATTATTCCTAAAAGCACATCTAAAGAAATCATTTCAATTCAAAATAGGTAACATATAAATTGAACTAACTGTAAAAATGTGGGGCGCAATAATGTTGAACAGATATCATAAAGTCCGGTCCCAAACTCCCTCCTTTGGAGGGCCGGGGAGGCTTCAGTTCCCAAACTCCCTCCTTTGGAGGGCCGGGGAGGCCCCTTTGGAGGGTCGGGGAGGCTTCAACTCATCCAATTAACACCCGCTTCAGGATTCCATTTAATGGTGCTCTTTTTTAATTTGGTCCAAAATTCAATAGAGCTTTTGCCGGTAATATCACCCACCCCAAACTTACTTTCGTTCCAGCCGCCAAAACTGAATGGTTCTCGGGGAACCGGCACGCCAATGTTAACGCCGATCATGCCCGCGCTGGCCTTATCTATGATGTAACGGGCCATTCCCCCGTTTTGTGTAAATACCGACGCTGCGTTACCATAAGGATTTGCGTTTTCGATGGCCAGCGCTTCATCCACCGTTTTGGCTCGCATGATGCTGATAACAGGGCCAAAAATTTCTTCTTTGGCCACATCCATATCGGGGGTAACGAAATCAATAACTGTGGGGCCAACATATGTTCCGTCTTCTTTGCCTTCAACTTTTGCCCCGCGGCCGTCCACCAATATTTTGGCGCCCTGTCTTTCTGCACTGGTAATGTACTGTTCAATGCGTTCTTTACTGGCCTTGTTAATAACGGCTCCAAGGTTTTCGCCTGGAATTATCTTTTTCGCCTCTTCGCAAATTTTGTCGATGATGTGATCTATATTGTCAACCCCCACCATTGCGCTGGCTGCCATACAGCGTTGCCCGGCGCAACCGCTCATACTGGCAACCACATTTTGCGCAGTCATGTTAGGTATTGCATCGGGAAGCACGATCAGGTGGTTTTTTGCTCCGCCCAGCGCTAGGCATCTTTTATAATGACTGGTCGACCGCTGGTACACAATCTTCGCCACTTTGGTTGAGCCCACAAACGATACTGCTTCAATGCCCGGGTGGTCGCATATGGCCTCTACAATTTCGCTATCACCATGCACAACGTTCAATACGCCATCGGGCAGTCCGGCCTCTTTTAATAGTTCTGCCAGCCTGCCGCAGCTCAAGGGCACTTTTTCCGAAGGTTTTAAGATCATACAGTTGCCCAGTGCTAATGCATTCGGTATCGTCCAGTTGGGTACCATTGCCGGAAAGTTAAACGGTACAATAGAGGCAACCACGCCTAATGGCACATGTTCGGTTCGGCATTCCACACCTTTGCTTACTTCTAATAATTCGCCGGTAATCAATTGCGGCAACGAGGTAGCAAATTCTGTCAGCTCTATACATTTTTCAATTTCGGCTATTGATTCGCCCATTGTTTTTCCGTTTTCTTCGCTGCACAATGTTGCCAGTTCCTGAATGTTCTTTTCTAATAATGTTTTGTACCTGAAAAATACCTGTACCCGCTCTTTAATGGGTGTTTTACTCCATTTATGAAAAGCAGTGCGGGCTGCTTCAACGGCGGCCTGCAGATCGGTTTCGATTGATAGAGGTA
>JBBRCW010000521.1:0-3210 GCA_038204535.1 Chitinophagales bacterium
CGCTTGATGAGGCGGAACCCCTAACCGAAAATGTTATAGAAAAAGAATCAAATGAAGAACAGGGCAGTGCGGCAGATGAGGAAGAATTAGTTGAATCTCAAACCGACAACGAAGCATTTAGTAATAACGAGATGTTAAAAAACATAAAATCTATCCTTGACAAACCAATGGCAGCTGGTGAAAAGGCCACTGATAATGCTGCCATTCCCATTGATCCCTATTATACCGTTGATTATTTTGCATCGCAGGGTATAAAACTGGTATTAGAGAGCGACCCCAACGACAAATTGGGCAAACAATTAAGAAAGTTTACCCAATGGCTGAAACACATGAAAAAATTGGGTCCCGAAGATGCATTGGAGGCTGAAAGAGAAGCAAATGCAGAAGCTACTGTTATACGGATAGCCGATTTTTCGAACACAGAACGCGAAGTTATTACCGAAGCAATGGCCGAAGTGTTGGAAAAACAGGGCAAAACCGAAAAAGCAATACAGATCTATATTAAATTAAGTTTTTTGCATCCGGACAAAAGCGCTTACTTTGCAGCCAAAATTAAAATTTTAAAAGGGATTAAATGACAACGCTTTTCTTCATAATCATTGTTCTGTGTGCTTTTGTTTTAGGTTTTCTTATTCTGGTTCAAAACCCAAAAGGGGGCGGATTGGCAGGAAATATTGCTGGTTTCAGCAACCAGTTTATGGGCGTAAAGCAAACTAATGATGTTTTGGAAAGGGGCACCTGGATATTTTCGGCAGTGATTGCCGCTCTTTGCCTGTTTTCATCATTTTTTATGTCTGGCAGTTCATCTGAGAAAAGTGTAATTGACCAGATCAATACCAATCAATCGACTACCCCGGCTCCGGCGCAACAACCGGTTCCCCAAACTACGCCGCCGGTTGCCCCAGCTACAAATCCATAATTGAATACACATATAATATTGAAACCCTGACTTTATAAGCAGGGTTTTTTGTTTATTATACGTCCGCAAAAGCACTCATTATCAATAAAAATTTCGAAAAGCAGGCTATTTTTACTTTAAGTTCTTAATAAAAATTTCCATCATGTGCTTTGCCGCCAGTTTATAAGCGGATATTGGTAACGTTATTGTTTTTATCACCCGAAAATCTTGTTTACCCGAATAACTGATAAATAGTTTATGAAAAAAATATTGATCGCAGTTTTTATTTTGATCGCTGGCCTGGCCGCCCTTGGTGGTTGGTTATTGTTTGGCAGCGGCACAGATTTTTCCGAAAAATCAAAATCCTTATATATTTATACTGGAGAATCTACTAAAGAAGCCATTCTGCGTACCCTTAAAGAAGACAGTCTTGTTAAAAACATTTCGCTATTCTCAATAGTAGCCGACCGTATAGAAGTTTGGCAAAATATAAAGCCGGGTAAGTTTGATATTAAACGTGGCGAAAGCATTGTGACCATTGCAAAAACGCTGCGGAGTAACCGCCAGACCCCTGTAAAACTGACCATAAAAAAACTAAGAGTTCTGGAGGATATTGCCCGGATCATTGGCAAAAATTTCGAGGTTGACTCTGCCCGGGTAATGTCGTTCCTAAATAATCCTGACAGCCTTTCAAGGTTTAATGTAGACTTCAATACAGCGATTACAATAATAATTCCCAACACCTATAATATTTATTGGAACCTCTCAACCGGTAAAATATTAGACCGGTTAAGGGAAGAAAAAAATATTTTCTGGCAGAAAAAAGACCGGCTGCAAAAGGCCGAACAGATGGCGCTCACTCCTGACCAAGTGTACACCATTGCCAGTATAGTAGAAGAAGAAACCAACAAAAACGACGAAAAAGGAAATGTTGCCAGTGTATATATAAACCGGTATCATAAAGGCATGCCATTAGGTGCTGATCCAACCATAAAATTTGCCTTAAAAGACTTTGGCTTACGGCGAATTTATTTTAAACATCTGCAGGTAGAATCGCCGTTTAATACTTATCGAAACAAGGGTTTGCCTCCCGGGCCCATTTGCACCCCCTCGCCTGTTACAATAGATGCTGTTTTAAATGCGCCTAAAACCGATTACCTTTTCTTTGTGGCTAGCAGTGATTTTAATGGATATCATAGTTTTAGCGAAAATTTCGCGGAGCATAAAAAAAAGGCTGTTGAATACCAAAAGGCACTGGATGCGCTCATTTTACGAAAACAAAAAGCCAAAGAAAACCCTTGATAAAACTTGAACGAATTATTTTGAGGTCGCAGCCGGTAGCTTTTTTAATTTATAAAAGCAAGCAACTAATATTACCGGGGTTTAAGGGTATTCCTTTATACGATGTAATTCATTTTTTTTTAAAGCAGGTAAAAAAGATCGGATTAAATGAGCGGGCATCAGCTATTGCCTTCAATTTTATTATGGCAATACCGGCAGCCTGTATCTGCATTTTTACATTTGTCCCTTATTTGCCGGTGTCAAAACTATTTACAAAAGAACTGCTCCGGCTCACCCGCGATATTTCGCCCAACCAGAATGTTTACAATTTTGTCAGCACTTTTCTCGACGACTTTTTAAACACCCAAAGGGGTGGCCTTTTATCATTTGGATTTTTGCTGGTCATCTTTTATGCCAGTAACGCCATGCTTACGGTCATCCGCACTTTCGATAAATCGATCTACGAACATGAGCGCAAAACTAATTTCGTTAAAAAACGCTGGAAGGCTATCCGCCTTACTGTTCTGGTGCTGGGTGTAATGGTAGGTGCGGTACTTATCTTAATAGGCCAGGGATATCTTTTTAAAACCATCATGAACTTGTTTAATATAGAGGGCAGCGGTATTTTCTGGATAAAAGTTCTTCGCTGGCTCATCACCCTTTTTCTTTTCTATTATGGCATAGCGCTTATTTATAAATTTGGCCCTTCGGTTAAAAAAAGATGGCGAACTTTTACTCCCGGCGCAACCCTTGCCACCTTGCTAACCGTGTTATCCACTTTTGGGTTTTCGTATTGGGTAAACAACTTCAGCAGTTATAATAAAGTTTATGGATCAATAGGAACGGTGCTGATAGTAATGCTGCTGATTTACCTTAATTCGCTTATTTTATTAATTGGGTTTGAGCTAAACGTTAGTATTACCTATTTAAAAGCAGAGGCCAATCTTCGCCAAAAAAACGAGCTGAGCAAACTGGCGGAACAGGAAGAAGAACAAATACCTAAGTAGGGTCTGCTGAAAAAGTCTACGCCC
>JBBRCW010000522.1:0-3185 GCA_038204535.1 Chitinophagales bacterium
TGAATTGGCCAGGTTATATAATGATGTAGGGATGGAATTATCCTGGCTGGCTATGTTAGGCGGGTTGGCGTTAAATTCTTTTGAATAGTTGGCATTGCCCGTAAAGCTGAACTTTTCGGTTAGATTATAGCTAAAACCAAGGTTGATCGTTTTTCTGTCAAATGAATTATTTGGAACGATGCCCTTGCTTTCAAGGTTACCTAGCGACAGGTGCAATCCCCCTTTTTCGCCGCCAGCCGATAACGTAACAGTATTGGTAAGATTTTGACCATTCCGGTAAAATTTGCTGATACGGTCGTATTGAGGTACATAAGGCAGTACCACGTTGTTGAATAATACCTGTGTCATTCCCGGCTGAAACTTTTCGCCGAACGACCACTGCCCCGATGTTGGATTGGGCGAGGTAGGCCGCACCCCGTTCTCACCCTGGCCATATTCATATTGGTAATCGGTAAAGTCCAGCGGTTTTTCGTTGGTATAATTAACATTGTAAGCTACGCCAATACCTTTGCCCGAACCCCTTGTTTTGGTAGTGATCATAATAACGCCGCTATGCGCCCGTGAACCGTAAAGAGCGGCAGCAGGGGCACCTTTTAAAATGGTCATGCTCTCTATGTCATCTGGGTTGATGCTCGACAAGCCATCTCCTCCATCCGAAGTATTTCCACCGCCCCGCACACCAATGGAGTTATCGGATGCAGCATTGCCGGGGTTAGTGCCAAAATTTGTATTATCAATTGGAATACCGTTGATAACTATAAGTGGGTTGTTTTGGCCCGATATAGAAGACTGTCCCCTGATTCGGATTTTGCTGGTACCCGCAGGACCGGTTCCAAGGCCGCTGATATTTACACCTGCCACCTTACCCTGCAAAGCATTCATAAGATTGGGTGTTCTGTTAATGGTCAGCTCATCGGGCTTTACGTTTGTGGCCGAATACCCTATGCCCCTTGATTGTTTGTTGATACCAAGCGCCGTTACCAGTACGTCGTCCAGGTTTTTTGTACCCCCCAGCAAAGCTACTGACAGGTTTTTACGACCATTGACAGCAACCTCCTGCCTTATAAATCCAATGGAAGTAAAAATTAAAACATCGTTGCCGGCGGCATTTATTTGAAAGGTGCCGGCATCGCTGGTGACAGTGGCACGGGCAGTATTTTTAACCTGCACGGTTACACCAGTCAACGGTTCATTAGCCGCATCGGTAACCTTACCTGTAACCTGCTGACCATAAATAAAAGCCGAACTAAGTAAAAAGGAGACCATTAAGAAAACCAGCCTTGGCCATAATAGCCACGACAACTGAGGTAGTTTTTTTTTCAGCATTGCAATTCGTTTTGGGTTGAGAAAATTGTTTAAAAACGTTGAGGGCTTTTTAAAACTTATCCTAAAAAAACAAAACAAAATCGAAGAAAACTTCCAAAAATCAACGGCGGAGAATGTTATACATTTTAAACCTCAGTCAATATTTTTAAAATCATCCACTGCCAACCTATGTGTATATTAGTGTGATAATGATGCTTGAATGAACCAGTTCTTATTGAAATTTCAAAGTCCTGAATTGCTTCCATTTCCGCATATTGTTGAGTTTGCACTTTACAAAAACACCACTGTTAGAGTCAATTCACTAAAAAGCGAAACCACAGATGCCTTGCGCTTTTATTATATAAATGAAGGAAAATTTGATTGGGTTATTGATAACGAAAATTACACCTTGTTCCCCGGCGATGTCGTCTTAATTATGCCGGGACAAAGCCTGGGCGGACAAAAGGAATTTTTAAACATCGGCACAATTACATGGCTGCATTTGCAGGTAAAAGAATTTATACTGGGAGGCGCATTTGTGCCTGGAAGCTGGAGCGGCTTAACACAAAATGAAAGTAATGCTATTGGTAAAATATTTTGCTTCAGCCATTCCCCGGCATTATCAAATTTGCAGGACGCGGGCCATTTGCTGCACCGGCTTAAAAAGGAAATAATGAACCAGGAAACAGGTTACGTGACCAGTGTAAATCATTTGTTAGATGAGCTGTTGATTTTGGCAGCGCGGCAAATGACACAACAATACAATTCAAGAAGAGACTTTCCACAAAGCTTCTTTTTATTGGAGCAGAACCTTCGCAACGATTTGTCTCACCAATGGACCGTAGAAGAAATGGGCGCGCTGGTAGGGCTGGGCAATACTGCGTTTTCTGAGAAAGTTAAAAGCTATACCGGCTTTTCGCCTTTAAACTATCTTATAAATCTTAGAATAACCGAGGCATTGAAATTATTAAAACGCCCCGATGTGCATATTACTGATATTGCCTTTAATGTAGGTTTCTATTCAAGCCAGCATTTTGCCACCACCTTTAAAAAGTTAACGGGTCATACACCCAGCGAATTCAGAAAAAGGAACACGATAAAAAACAATTAAACAACTTATTATGGATTGTTTTATTACCATCGATCTAGGTACAGCCGCCGTTAAAGTGTCAGCCTTTACAGTACAGGGCGAACCAATAGGTTCCAATAAAGGATCCTATCCCACTTTTCATACCAGGCCCGATTACAGCGAGCAAGACCCGGAGCAGATTTTTATAACGATGCTGTACACGTTAAAAAATTTTCTAAATGAAAAGATACATCCGGCGAAATATAAAGTAATCTCTGTGTGCTTTAGCGCGGCAATGCATAGTGTAATTGTAACCGACAAATATGGCGTTCCGGTTGGCAATGCAATTGTCTGGTCAGATAACAGGTCTAAGAACGAAGCAGACAATCTTAAAAATTCGCCGTTAGGAAAAGTGATTTATGATGCAACCGGCACGCCAATCCACCCCATGTCGCCACTTAATAAAATAACCTGGATCAAGAACCACGATCAGCAAACGTTTGCACAGGCAGATAAATTTCTTTCTATAAAGTCTTATATCATACATCAATTGACTGGCGAATATTTGATTGATTACAGCCTGGCCAGTGCTACCGGCCTTTTGAATATACATACCCTGCAATGGGAGCAGACTTCATTACAAACCGCAGGAATTTCGGCAGAGCAGTTACCAAAACTGGTTCCGGTTTTCTATAACCAGGTATCGCTAAAAAAGGAATATCAATCCTCATTAGGATTACCCGCTAAAGTTCGAATTATTATTGGCTCCAGCGACGGCTGCCTTGCCACGCTGGGCGGCGGTATATGGGGC
>JBBRCW010000523.1:0-3178 GCA_038204535.1 Chitinophagales bacterium
ATAGTGATGTAAACCTGATTGCTTTTTAGGTAACGCTGATATAGCCAATATCATCGCTACGTATGCCACTGTTGGTGTTCTTCACCAACAGTTCGTTCGCTTGTCTATGTTTGCAGGTGAAGAACACCTGCAAAGGCCGCCACTTTTATACTTCATTTGTTGTACATTCTTTGAAGTTCATCATCTTCTTCAACCAGCCAATCCACTGCCAGGCCTTGCTCAGATGCAAGTGTATAGGCATTGATAGTATTGGTTTGTTTTACTTCTTTTACATAAGGCAATGATTGTAACAAACTGGTTAATAATTCTGCACTTTCATCATCCACTAATACTTTGTATTTTTATATGGTTTAAAATTATGAAAATAAAAGGCGCCTGTGCTGCGGTTATAATATTTTGTTTCTGGTATTTGAATAACGATGAATCATCTTTGCATCGAAATACGTTCATTCGTAAATGGCTATTCGGCTTTGTTGGTGTTCAAACCCGTTGCTAATTGCCGGCATTTCTTCACAAAGCTTCGCATATCATTAAGTCTACCTCTTGTTTGTAAGCTTTTTTGCGCAAATCATTTAATGCGTTAAATTCTTCACTTGCCATCATATCCTTAATAGATTGAGCAGAAGGAAATTCAAAAACTGCAATGGCTTTTATGCCACCTTGTCCCATTACTTGTTCTGTGGTTTTCCAACGTTGCATGCCACTGCCTCCAAACTTTATAAATATCCCTACAATTTGAGATAGATACGATTGAAAACTGGGCATATCATCCATATTAGGCACTGCATTTACGATTAAAAAAGTTTTGGTTTCTGGCATATTGGTTAATTTAATTTGATTACCTGTGATAAATCTAATTTTGTCTTGTCGTTTACAATGGTACCTGTTTCAATATACAATTTATGTCCTGCCATTATTCCGTCTAGCAATTTGGCATTCATCTTTTTCATCATTAAACTATTCATTGCATCAAAAAAACCATTTTTCATGGTATATTCCATAGTACTTGAAAGCATGGTGCTGTCGCCGTTTCCGCTAATAGCAAGGTCTAAAGACATTGTATCGATTCCCGGCATTTTTTTAAGTTCGGCAACTTCTATTTTAATATTCTTACCATCGTTCCATTCTGTTGCTTTTTCTTCGGCACTGGCTCCCATCATAGTAAAATCACAATGTCGGGTTGCTCCAACACCTTCTTTTTGAGTAGAAGTGATGTATGATTTACTTACCGCAGGGTGCCCGTGGCAAATGTTTCCAAAGTCGGCTAATGCTTTCCAAACTTTGTCTTTTGATTGATTGATTTCAATCTGTCTTTTGATAGTGGTTACTGCTGCCATTTTATTTAGTTGATTTTAAATTGTTGAATAATAAATTGATTGTTTCGATGCTTTGCTGATTATCTTTTGAGCTTTTGGCCCTGGTGAGTACGCCGTAAAAAGTGGAATGTAGCAGTTCTGTTATCTGCCTGGCATTCATGTCAGATTTTAATTCCTTATTCTTTTGTGCTTCTATTACAACCGGTACAATGGCATCTATAAATTTATCAAATGCTTTTGTTGTCGCCAGTCCTACTTTTTCATTTACAGATCCCAATTCGGACATGATATTATTAACAAAACAACCCATAAAATTTACTTTGGGTTGTACCTGAAGCATATTGGTATAAAATTGAACTAAGCGTTCATAAGCAGATAGTTCAGTGCCTGGCTGAAGATGCGTTTTTATTCGTGTAACATTATTTTTAGAATACAAAAAAATGGCTTCAATCAAAAACTGCTCCTTGCTTTTAAACGCATTATAAAAAGCACCTTTGGTCATTCCTGTAACCTTGCAAATTTCATCAATACCAAGGCTGTTATATCCTTTATTGCAGAATAAACCAAGTCCTGTTTTTAAGACTTCTTCTTTATCGTGTTTTACATTCATTTTAGAACAGCTAAATTTTTTATACTGTAAACATAGTCAAACAGAACGGTCTGTACAAATAAAAGCTAATCAAATTTTAAAATTATTTTTCGTCTGTTGTTTTAGTCTCCACTACCTGTCATTTCTTCCCCTATGAAATGTATGATCGGTAGTAGGGCTGCGGCTATCTTCTAAAAAGGGTTTTATTTAGTACGTCGCAAAATACTGGCGTAGTTTTTTGTTCCGGTGCTGCTGTTGGTGTTTTTCAACAATAGCTTCTTCGCCCATCTCTTTGCAGGTGAAGAACACCTGCAAAGACCGAAATGTTGAAAAGCTGCCGCTGATTTAGCTGCTTTCGAAGCTCACCGACTCATCATATAGATTCAAATCTTATCTTTATTGCAGTTACAACTTTAGTTATGAAATCATCTGCTATTAAATGGAAGAGCATTACCCGGCAATACTTAGGAGATTCATGGGTGCAGAACGAGATGGGAGCTTTGAATACTATAACAAAACAACGAAAGATGCTGCCGATATCTGTGGAGCAAGCCAGGGCTCAAGTGATGCGGCTAAAGGAGCAGAGCCTATCAGCCGCGAAGAAAGGGCACAATATAGTGAACAAGTAAGACCACTGGAAGAAACCGCGTTGAAAGAATGGGCGCTGCAACAAAAGCTTTGGATAAGTGAAAAGAACTTTCTCCTTCTATATAGTGAAAGGAAGATTGGAGAGGGTGCGGAACAGAAAGTTTAATTGAAGGAAGATGGATTTACTGTATTTAAAGTAAATAAAGGACGCTTTCACAGTAATTGGCTCGAATATTTCAATCGTCTCCTTTTTCATGCATTTCTTGTCCTGCTGGGGTCTCCTATTCATGGCCTTGTGTGTGGCAGGGACCCCGGCATATTCCGATTAGGTTTCATCAACTCAACTCCTCATAATGAACCGGTACAAAACCATCCGTCTTGTTCTTTACATAAAACCTTGCACTACTTTGTTCATAATCCTCCCAATGTTCTGCCAACCTCCACTTTCCCCTTACACAATTAAAATGAATATAATTAATCTTCTGTAATAAGAAAGCACGATGGTAAATAGGCTTTGCATCAAAACTATCCTCAAATACCTTGTCCCACATTGCAGCTAACCAGCCATAAAGTAATCATTCATAGGGGTTTATGTGTTTTAGAGTGGCGGTTTGTGTACTACAAATTTAATTTGTTTGAATGGTTTTGGCTTTTGAATTTTTAGAGCATCGTGTATCTTACTGAG
>JBBRCW010000524.1:0-3173 GCA_038204535.1 Chitinophagales bacterium
CTCTTAATGCTCTTAATTGTTCGCCTATTGTTGAGATGCTCCTTTTAGCTGTCGGCATTTTAGGACGTATTTTGTCCAAATTTAGTAAAAACAAATTTCATGGACGTATTTTGTCCACAAAAAGTTATTAACAGATTGTGAATTTTTGATGAATGTTTTTGGCTGATGTTTTAAAGTCAAGCCGACAATCATTCCGTCAGCAGGGGGTTGGGTTGTTCGTTGGCATTTTTTGCTCTTTGCAAGGTTAACTTTTGTGTTGGGATTTTGTGTGCCTTGTCCCGCCAATACGCCTTTTGCGGGATGCTAAAATTAGCGTGGGGCAGCGTCGGCAAAGTCTTAGGATGTGTCAAACAGTTACGCTGTGTCCAAATAGGGTGAGGTACTATAGCATTATTTGCCAATCTGATACCTGCTAAATTTTTGAAATTGGAAACAACCGGCAAATTGCAAATGACTATCTCACTAATAAGATAAAGTCAACCAGCAAAACCGGAAGTTCGAAAAACCAATCAACTAAACATTTTACTATCTTCCATCCCGCTTAGTCCATCTCAAACTAATAACCAAATAATTGCCATGATCATTTTTTTTACCCGACGATTGTTTACTTCAATTGTTATTGTGCTTTTTTATTTATCGGCTGCAGCCCAGTTTGGGGATGCTCAATTTGTGGCTGGTGATGCGCTGCCCGATGCACCTGCTTTATCGCCCCGCGGCCCTTATAGAATTGGCGTACGAACCATTGATCTTTTGCATATGGGTCAGTTAGATATATTGAAATCGAAAGGCGGACCAGAAGTCATGTACAACCGGCCCCTGAAAGCAGAAGTTTGGTATCCCGCCATTATTCCAAAAGGGAGGAAAGAAGAAGTCATTTATCAGTCAACGCTGGGGTTGGTAAATGATTCAGCAAGGCCGCTGATACCTTTTTCATTTACCGGCCGTGCTTTGCACAATGCTGCACCAGACCGCACGGCCAAATATCCTTTGATAATTGTTTCGCACGGTTACCCCGGCACCCGATTGCTGCTTACCTACCTGACCGAAAACCTGGCATCGAAAGGGTACGTTGTGGTGGCAATAGACCATACCGAAAGCACGTATGGCGACCGGGCGGGTTTTTATAGTACACTGCTTAACCGGGCAAAGGATATTTTATTTGTGCTTGACGAGGTGGCAAATTTATCAAAGACCGAAAGCAGTAGTTTCTTAGCAGGTTTGGCGGATGCCAACAACACCGGTGTAGTCGGGTATTCCATGGGGGGATATGGAGTACTAAACGCGGCGGGGGCAGGCTATAGCGAAAAGTTACTTTCGGCGTTTCAGCAAATGAGTGGCGGAAGCAGTGCCATTAAGGTTCGCACCACTGGCAACGATGAATTTAAAGCATCTTACGACAGCCGGATAAAAGCAGTAGTGGCTTTTGCCCCATGGGGAATGAAACTGGGCGCCTGGGATGCTGAAGGATTGAAGGGTTTAAAAGTGCCCACGTTTTTTATTGCAGGTAACCTCGACGATGTATCGGGATACGAAGATGGCATTAAGGCAATTTATAAGGGGGCTGTAAATGCGGATCGTTACCTGCTGACCTACATGAATGCGCGGCATAATATTGCCCCCAATCCGCCACCTGCTATCACCTTACAGCCCGGTATTGCCTTCAACGAATATTATCACTATGCCGAACCGGCCTGGAGTTCTTATCGCCTCAATAATATCAACCAGCATTTTGTAAGCGCGTTTTTAGGTAAATATCTGCAGCATCAGAATTACGATGAATATTTAAAGATACCCACACAATCGAATGAGAAAACGTGGCCGGGGTTTAAAGCCCGGACATCAACAGGAATGGAGTTATTACACGAAAGCGGGCAATAGATATCTGTCAGGAGCAGAGCAGTCGAAAGAAAAGCCGGTTTCGCTAACACATTTAAGAACCCTTTTTCTTTTACCGTTAAAGGAGTATGCCAAACATCCGGTTACTGGTGCACACCGGGCGGCCATGCATCCAACTGTGTACCTGGCTTATGCTTTCATAAACCTATTTCTTTGTCCTATACTATCTTTTCCTCTTAACCCGAACTATTAATACAAAGCGTACTTTGTTCTTCTTTTTTATTATTTTCAACATTCCGTTAAATCCGGCTATTATGAAAGCTTGTTTCAAATGTGTTGACTTAAAAACCCTGTTACTAATTTGTTCGTTAAGCATGCTTGTAACAGCAGATGCCAAAGTTACCCTTCCATCGGTTATTACAGATAACATGGTGCTGCAGCAAAAAACAGATGCGGCTTTGTGGGGCACTGCGGGGGCTGGAGTTAAAGTAACCATCACCACCGGCTGGAATGACAAGCAATATACTGTCACTGCCGGCCCCGATGGGCTATGGAAAATAAAAGTGCAGACGCCATCTTTTGGCGGGCCTTTTCTGATATCAATAAACGACGGCGATGAAACAAGGCTGAATAATGTTTTAATAGGAGAGGTGTGGGTTTGTTCGGGGCAGTCAAACATGGAGATGCCCCTGGCCGGCTGGGGCAAGATCAAAGATTATGAGCAAGAGATCGCCCATGCCAATTATCCAAACATTCGGTTGTTGCAACTGGAGCATGTTACCAGCAATGCTCCCCTCGATAACGCTAAAGTTACCAATGGCGGCTGGACGCCCTGCACGCCGCAAACCGTGGCTGAATTTTCTTCGGTGGCCTACTTCTTTGCCCGTAAAATTTTTAACGAAACCAAAATTCCAATCGGCCTAATACACACTTCGTGGGGCGGTACTATCGCCGAAGCATGGATGAGCGGCGCCGCTTTAAAAACAACCGATGATTTTAGGGCCGCCGCCGAAGCGATTGAAAAAGCGGGCGTTGGCGAGAGTCGACAGGCTTATGAAAAAAAGTTACAGGATTGGCAAAACAGTTTTACCACCAAAGATGCCGGTTATAACAATGGCCAATATAGCTGGCCCTCCACATCGGGCAACAACTGGAAAACCATGCGTGTACCGGGATTGTGGGAAGAGTCGGTTCTGCCAAACTTTGATGGCGTAGTCTGGTTTAAAAAGAAAGTCATTGTGCCGGAGTCGATGGCCGCAAAAGAATTGACCGCAGCGCTGCAGCTAATTGACGACAATGATATTACCTGGTGGAACGGCGAAAAGATAGGAGAGACA
>JBBRCW010000525.1:0-3101 GCA_038204535.1 Chitinophagales bacterium
AGCATGCCAAATTTCATCGCACTTGTCAAAATGTTTAAAAATAGTTTCGTCAAGGTATCCGTGTGTATCAGCAATTAGTCCAATTCTTTTCAAATCTTTTAAATTAATAAGGCGCAAAATATAGTTTCTGCGCCTTACTAACTTAAAATGTAGTCTTTGTTATTTTTTGGTCATCGCCATGGCTTCATTTGGCGGCAACGGATTGGGTACTTTGTTATTGATAGGAGGAATAGACCTTAAATAAGCATATATAGCGCTTAAATCTTCATCAGTCGCCTTCGCAAAATTAAACCAGGGCATTGGCGGAAGAATTTCTCTTCCATCAGCTTGCCCTAAATGTTTCCCGGTTCTTAAAGCTCTTATAAATGTGTCGCCGTCCCAGGCGCCAATACCTGTAGTGGAATCTGGGGTAATGTTTGCTGCAAATGAAACGCCCCATGGGCCAACCCAGGCCGTAAGATCGGGAGTGCCCAGAACGTAACCGCCTGGCTGCAAGGCAGAAGCATCAAAAGGGGGTAGTGTGTTTTTGCCGGGATAACCGGACAGTAACCGGGAAGTATCGTCGTATGGACCTTTTGGCCCCATCAGTTTTGGCGTATGGCAATCATTACAGCCACCTATTGTAACCATATAGGATCCGCGGTCTATGAGGGCCTGGCCCTCCAGATTTCTGACTTCCGAAATATTATTGGAAGTACCATCACTTTTGGTTTCGCTATTGCAACTCTGAAGCCAAAAACAACCTAAAAACATACCCAACGTAAACAGTGTTTGTTTAATTTGCATTTTTTTCATTCCTTAAATTTTTTAATTAATAAAAAGTGGTCCAAGGTATTGAGTGGCTTCAAGGGAGTGGGTATTGGCATTCAAAATAGATATATGTTTTCTAAAATGCAACTAAATGTGGTATAAAATTTAAACAGCCATTTTATTTAAACAATGCTGCCAGGCAACAGTCAATGATTAAATTTGTAATGATTGTATTCGATTGCTTTTATATAGAAAAATAATAAGTCTTATGCCACATTACCAAAGCCAGGGATCAATTCCGCATAAACGCCATACCCAGTTTCGAAAACCCGATGGCGCACTTTACTCCGAACAGTTATTTTCAACCGAAGGTTTCAGTAATGATTACTCGCTGTTGTATCATATACATCCGCCAACCCAAATTATTCATACAGATAAGCCGATAGATGTAATGCCAACAGTGGCTGAAGAAAAAATGCTGAAACATAGAAGTTTTGAAGGCTTTAATATAAAACCAGTCAAGGATTACCTGGCAAGCAGGCAACCGGTACTGGTAAATAAGGATTGCCACATTGTGCTGGCATCGCCGAAAGAAGGAATGAGAGGATATTTCTTTAAGAATGCCGATGCTGACGAAATGATTTTTATACATGAGGGGAGTGGTCAGCTTTTAACCCAATATGGTGAACTTGAATTTAGCTATGGTGACTACCTAATCATTCCAAGGGGCACCATTTATCAAATACATTTTAATGGGGAAGATAACCGGTTATTTATCGTTGAAAGTTTCAGCCCCATTCGTTATCCAAAAAAATATCTCAGCAGGTATGGGCAATTGCTTGAAAATTCGCCCTATTGCGAACGAGACATCCGTACACCAAAAAATCTTCAAACAATTGACAAAAAAGGAGACTATGACATAAAAACCAAAAAGAATGGCGTTTTATATGGCCTCCATTATGGCAACCATCCATTTGATGTGGTAGGGTGGGATGGCTGTTGTTATCCTTATGCGTTTAGCATTCACGATTTTGAACCCATAACCGGCCGTGTACACCAGCCACCGCCGGTTCATCAAACTTTTGAAGCAAACAATTTTGTGGTTTGCAGTTTTTGCCCGCGGCTATACGATTATCACCCGAATGCCATACCTGCTCCTTACAACCATAGCAATATTGACAGCGATGAAGTGCTGTATTATGTGGATGGCGACTTTATGAGCCGAAAAAATGTTACCAGGGGTATGATCACATTACACCCCGCCGGAATTCCGCACGGGCCGCACCCTGGTGCCGTGGAAAAAAGCATCGGCAAAAAAGAAACACAGGAATTAGCAGTTATGGTAGATACCTTTCATCCTTTGCAACTAACCACGCAGGCGCTCGAAATTGAAAACGAAGGGTATGCCATGAGCTGGGCCGAATAAAAAATATACTGCCTTTTAAAAACAATGTTTTTGAAAATTTAAAACAGAGTAAGTAACTTATCGGCTTAAAATAATACCGTATGATAAAATTTCATGAATTACAAGTGGGTGATTATGTTGTAGCCGAATATGAAGGCCAAAAAACCGAAGGCGAAGTGATCAACCTTAATGGTGATGAGAAACAAGTTTGCATACTTTCTGGCGACCAGGAGTTCTGGTTTGAGACTGATCATCTTTATCCGATAACCTTAGACGAAACGCAGCTATTTAAAGTGGGCTTTCAAAAGCATGAAAACGAAGATGGATCTGTAAAATACAGTAAAGGTGCTTTTAGGGTGCTGTTACATAAAGCCAACGATTTTAATGAATTTGAAATGTGGTACCGCGAAGACAGAAGGCACATTACACGCCATCCAACGCTGCACGATTTCCAAAACCTGTATTATCAAATGACAAAGGTTCACCTTTCAGATCACTAGGCAATAGTAAAACACAGTTTCCAACCGATTGGTTACCTAACCGGGCCGGCTTTTTTTTAAACGATTATGCCAGATTAGAACTGATTAATAATTATTTGAATTTTAAACCGAACTATCAACTCTTATCGATAGGTACATCGGTTATTGTCGATAGCAAGTTTGTGTTGTTAACCTGATTTTCAATTGACTACTTTATGCGAGGTTACCTGGGTATTCTATGCACTGTTTTTTTTCTGCAAGGTTTCAATAGCGTTTCGGCACAAACTTTTGGCGGCAACCCCTCATCGTTAAAATGGAAACAGATCGATACGGATACCGCACGTATTATTTTCCCCGAAGGAATTGAGCCCACTGCAAAAAGATTGGCATCTGTAATTCACGAGCTGCAAAAAGATCACGCTGCAACCATCGGTAATCATTTTAGAAAAATAAATATTGTCTTGCAA
>JBBRCW010000526.1:0-3063 GCA_038204535.1 Chitinophagales bacterium
TCAAGGAGGGGACCGATTTTATGCGCAGCATAAAATCAGGGGTGGTTAAACTCCACTTTAATTTCTTCTATCACCCAGGCTATACCTTCAAACGCCCACTTGTTTTCGAAGTGCTGCAATATTATTCTTATTCGGGTTTGTTGTTGATGATAACATTTTTCATGTGCTGAGTTTAACCACCCCGGAATGTTTTTATAACAAGTTATAAAAACATTCTGTCCCCTCCTTTAAAAGGCGGGGAAACTTTTGCAGACTGGTTTAAGGGCTGGTAAAAGTTCAATTTTCGGGAAGGTAAAAGCTTTATGCTCTGTCATCTTCAAAGAACTTTTTTGGGAGCCAAAAATTAATCACTCGGGATGACATATGGGCTGTCCTTCCGATCCCTATTTTGATTGGGAAGGAATCCCGAAGAAGAACATCTGATTAAGACGTCTAAAAAAGAAGGTGATCTTGAAACGCAAATTTCAGATAGCTCGCATTTGATGGTTCTTACCGCTTGGTCCGATATTAGTGTATTAGACGTAGAAGTGTATATTGCACAAATGGTCGTTGCCTGCAATAAAAATGCGGACGATCTGGCAGGCCTTAAAAATGCTTTGTTGGGTATTATTATTAAAAATTCATCTGACCAACATTTTGAATTGGCCGCCACGCAAGCCTGCATAGCCTTACAAACGGCTATAGCTGCAACAGTCGTTCAAAATGTTGACGCTGCATGCATGGAAGGTTTTAATACTGCAGTGCAGGATGAAAGCTGCGAATAAAACAAAAAGGCTTACGTAGTGTTACACTTTTACCGCCGGCTTATTGCGACAAGCAAAAGGATTGGCTGGCTGGTCTGCCTGTAGAAAGGCGTCACAAAGAAAAGCTGTTTATCGTACAGTAAAGTTTACGATGCGGAATTTATGAAGAAACCGGAAATTATAGAAGTAACCCCTACAAAGAAAATTTTTGTAGGCGAAAAGGATGCCCCGATTACCCTTATGGAATTTGGCGATTACGAAAGTGTTGCCTGTGCAAAGGCTAATGAGATCGTTAAGGAATTACTGGATGCTTATCCAACCGAAGTGAAATTTATTTTCAGGCATTTTCCATTGCTAAAGTATCATCAAAAGGCGCATAAGGCCGCCGAAGCTTCACTTGCTGCGGCGCAGGAAGGTAAGTTTTGGGAGATGCATAATGAGCTTTATGCCAATCGCCACAGTCTGGGCACTATCAGCTTAAAGGGGCATGCCCGCGATGTAGGTGTGCAATCGAAACGTTTTTTAGACGAACTGATTAGCGGCTTTTATGGTATTTATGTACAAGACGATCTTAAAGAAGGTATGCAAATGGGCGTGACCGATATTCCCGCCTTTTTTATAAACGGCAAGCTGTTTAAAGAAGAAATTACTTACAAAAACCTGAGCACGCATATTGAAGGTCTGCTAAAAATCAAAAAGCAGAAAGCGGAAAAGAAGGCGGCCTGATCCTCGTAAGATAAAATTCATTGTAAAATTCGTAACAAATTATTGCGTCAGGCATTGCTATGCCTATTTGGCAGGCGAAAATAATAATTATAGATCCGGTTAAATTTAAAATATTGTTATGAAGGTTGAAATATGGAGCGATATCGTCTGTCCATTTTGTTATATCGGTAAACGCAAATTTGAAATGGCACTCGAAAAGTTTCCGGCTAAAGATCAAGTAGAGATAGAATGGAAAAGCTTTCAGCTTGATCCCGAAATGGACAATAGCGAAGGGTTGAATGTGCACGAATATTTGGGAAAACGAAAGGGCGGATCGCCAGCCGATGGCAAACGCATGAACGATAGTATGACAGCAATCGCTAAAGATGTTGGATTGAATTATGATTTTGATAATGCCATCATTAATAACACATCGCTGGCTCACCAGTTGCTGCATTTTGCTAAAATTAAGGGAGTGCAAAACGAAATGAAAGAGCGGATATTTAAAGCATATTATACTGAGGGATTGGATACTGCCGATATAGATATCCTTGTGAAACTTGCTGCAGAAGCCGGTTTGGATACCGATGAAACCAGGAAGGTACTGGCTGAAAATTTATACGCCGAAGCGGTTCGAAACGACCAGCAAACGGCTTACGAAATAGGCGTTCAGGGTGTTCCGTTTTATGTGTTTAATAATAAGTATGCCGTAAGCGGAGCTCAGTCGCCCGAAACGTTTGCGCAGGTGCTTGAAAAAGTTTGGGAAGAAGAGAAACCCTCATTAATAATGGAGGGGGAAGCAGGCTTTTGCGATATCAATGGTGATTGCTGACCATTATCCCGGCTGGTAAAAAGGGTCCAGCCTTTTGCCTTATAATTCCCACCTCCTGGCTATAATATTTTTCAGATAATTGAGACCGTTTTGACTAGCTACTGGGTTAGGCGCATACATGTTTTGCCCCGCGTGTATCAATCAGTATCTCATTATAAAATTTTAACCCTGTGCCCATTACAAATAAAAAATTTAAAAGCAAAAAATTATGAAAGTATTGATCGTATTGACTTCGCACAGCGAGTTAGGAGATACCGGCGAAAAAACCGGCTTTTGGGTAGAGGAATTTGCCGCTCCTTATTATGTTTTAAGCGATGCAGGCGCAGCTGTTACTGTGGCATCGCCCAAGGGAGGGCAACCACCCATCGATCCAAAAAGTACGCGGCCCGATTTTCAGACAGCCGCTACCAAACGATATTTTAAAGACAACGATCTACTGGAGAAAGTAGCCAAAACCAAAAAATTGTCTGAAGTATCTGCCAGTGAATTTGACGGTGTATTTTATCCCGGGGGCCACGGTCCAATGTGGGATTTAAACAAAGATGAAGACTCCATAAAACTCATACAGGATTTTTGGAAAGCCAATAAACCAGTCGCGGCTGTGTGCCATGCACCTGCAGCATTAATTAATGTTACAGACGAAAATGGAGCGCCACTGGTAAAAGGTAAAAGAGTAACCGGTTTTACCAATACCGAAGAGAAGGCCGTGCAATTAACCGAAGTAGTTCCTTTTTTGCTCGAAGATGAATTAAAGTCGCTGGGTGGTCATTATTCAAAAGGTGA
>JBBRCW010000527.1:0-3060 GCA_038204535.1 Chitinophagales bacterium
GTTTAAGCGCGTTTTGTGCAATGGCTTGTTGTGTTTTTGCAATTTTCGTCTGTTTATCTGCTTCCAATTTTTGTTGTTTTGCTAAATCTCGTTGTTTACTTGCGTTGACAAACAAAATAACAGATGCTATAATAGAAATTACTGCCACTATTAACAAACTACGCAATACCCGGAGCCTTTTTTTGGTTTTAATTAATTCTTCCTGCTGCTTCTTTTTCTCCAAATCTTTTTGAGTCTGTATAAACGCTTCACTTTTAGCAATCCATTGCCGCTCTTCATCACTTATGCTAAATTTCTTTAGATAAGGATCAATAAACGATAACTGTCGTTCGGAGAAATATTCCCTTGCCTCTTCTTTAACAGCCACCTGTCTTTTTATCAGCCGCTTTATTTCAAGCAGTGCCGTTTCTTCAGCACTCCTTTTTTCTGCAATAGGCCGGGCAAGTGCGTCGTGGGCTATTTCAAACATATCCATCGTTTCGTTGTAGCGGAGAATGCGGCTTTTGTTAAACGCATCAACAACCTCATCTATCATACCAGCATTATAATCCGGCAAGCGTCCGTAAAGTTCCTTTTTACTGATCGGTTGCTTTGTGCCTTCAAGGGTTGAAAAAGGTGATAAAATTTTCCAGGTGGTTTCTGGCGATAATGAGGGATACTTTATTTTAAGTTCTTTGGAAATACGGGTAACCTGTTCTTCCAAAAAATTAACCAGCACGTCGCCAATTTCACCCATACCATTAAGCTGCTGCATAGAAAATTCTACTTCAGCCTCACGGCTTTCATCACCCGAAATTTTGAGATAAAACTTGTCTAAAAACACCTGCAGAAAAGGTAATTGTATGGTGAGAGATTGTCCCTTACCCTTTATCTTTTCAAAAATGCCTTCGGCTATCTGCGTAGATTCGCCAGCTTTCAATCTAATGATGGAGCCTTCATATTCCGTTGCGCCAACGATCACCTGTTTTACTTTTTCAAGGTTCATCGGCTCTATCCGTAACTTTTTACGGAGCAGTTGCGGCACTGCTTTTTCAAATTCGAACAAATAGCCGAGAAATTCTTCGCGAATGCAAAAGATGAGCTTTACCGGCTGCTCCGATAGCAAAATATCCTGAACGGTTTTAATGAAAAGTTTCTGTTCAGCCGCAGTCCCCAGAATAAACAGTTCTTCAAACTGGTCAAATATCAAATACACCGGCCTGAATGATTTTTGATACACTGCTTTAATGGACCTTGCGACGGGGCTTAATGCATTTGCATCAATCCCGGGTTCATCCGACCATTCATCGTGCCATTTTGTATCAATTTGTAATGTTGAAAGATTTCCACCTGCGTCATTCAGCGCTTTTTCTAATGACACATTAATATCACTTCCCCTGCGTATCATTAAGTCAAGCCAATCGTGTGGTTGAAATTTACCGGCCAAACCGCAATTAATAAGGCTTGTTTTACCGGTGCCTGATGCACCATACACCAGTATGACCGATGACTGAAATACCATTTCATAAAGCGCATTGATCTCATCCTCACGGCCAAAAAAAATACCCCGGTCTTCCCTGCCATACGAATCAAGAAATTTAAAGGGATATCCTTTCATACTCTAGTGGTTTTATAAAATTGCTTCTAAAAGTTGTCTTCAGTGGTTTCTTCTACTAATCCTGCCAATGACTTTTTTGCTTCATTAAACAGGTAAAATACATGGTCGAAATTCATGTCTTTCCTGTTATCCGGGTTTGCCAGCCATTTGTTATTAGCTTGTGTGTCTTTATCATCAGGCCTGGGATTCCTGGACTTCTTAATGGCGACCTTACTGTTATCCTCAATAAAACTATAGTTCAGATTGAGATCATCATAAGTATTACAAAAGGAATAAAAACAAATTTTGGATCCACCCGTTAGTCCCAGGGCATTATAATCAATAACAAATGGCACCAGGTTGATGTTTTGCCTGATATTTTCTTTGCAAAGCAGCACCGAATATGAGATGACCGGTGAAGTTTCATTTCTTACTTTTCCCTGGTTGTTATTGTTGGCCTGGCTGTCGCCTTCCAATAAAGTATAGTTGTGCAGGTAGAGACCTTCCTTATCGTTTCGCTGCTGGTTATAATCAATATCTTTTATGGAAATCATTTTGTACTCAGCCAAAAAATTCAGGTTTTCTAAAACTACGGCCAGGTTTTCTTCTGCCTCAAGACAATTATTTTCTGTCGGGAAAGAATCTTTCGAGAGATTGGCAACTGTACTTAGGTTAGCACATGCCTTCATGAAACCTGATCCCGCCTGCAGGTTGGGTTTTAAGTCCTTTAGCTGGGGAAAAGGATGATCCAGGCTGTTATCAGAAAAAATGTCTGTCAGTGTTTTAAGCAGCCCGGCAAACCCAATGAGGCTTTCTTCTGCTGCATTCTTAAAAAATTTGATGAGCATGTTGGTCTGCGCCAGTGAAAGCGTAACATTGTTGTTTTGCTGATTATCCCACAATTTAGAAAGGAGCGAATAGCAAATTAGCTGCAACGCCCTTTTAGCAGAAAACAAGCAATTTTCGAGATACCTTTTCTTTTTGCTGACCGAATAATCTTCTTCACCTATCGACATCAGCTTACGCAACTGAATACCGATTACGCCCACATAGCCTGAAATAATAATCCGCTTTGCGGTTGAAACTAAATCTGCATTTGTCTCCCATCCCGTATTGGTATTTAAAAAATCATTTGCTTTTCTGTTGTAGGGTTTAATCGCTTCAATCAACCTTTTGGTAAGTAATTCGTTGAAGGTGTTTTTAGCTGGCTTTGTATCTTCCGGCGGGACTGTATTATCTTTCGCTTCACTTCCTCCAGGTATTGAGGGCTTCTCAAATTGAAGCAGGAATTTGTCTAATTGCGACCGGTATTTATTTATGAGGTTATCTATGCTGGTATACTCGGTATAAAAATGGCCGAGGTCGCCGATCTTTCTCTTAAAGGCTAACAAAGTATTTATTTCATCGGTAATGGAACCGATATTTACATCCGCATTTTTAAAATAGGTCCATATTTTTGGCTTCCCCTTGTTTTTAAAAACCTG
>JBBRCW010000528.1:0-3059 GCA_038204535.1 Chitinophagales bacterium
GCAGGATCAGGATTCTTCAGAATCTTTGTTATACTTTTCCCACAACTGCTCAAAACAATTCCAATAACTAATATCCAGGTAAATTTCATAAAGGTTTGCAAAGTTAACTGTTAAAGACAAAACTTACTTAAAAAAAATAAAGCTCCAAAAATGACCCGTTAAGGTTGTGATAAAGGGTTGGGAATGAGATGACAATAGTTAGTTAGCAAGTAAAAAAAGACCCCGTTTCACTTGATGTGAAACGGGGTCTATATAAAATACTTTCGACTATTAGTTCTTACGAAGATTTGGATGAGGAGGTTCTACTCTGTTTGGTCCATCTTCACCCTCAGCAGCTGCACGAAGATCAACTGTATTGCAATCTCCACCAGAC
The DNA here is from genome assembly GCA_038204535.1 of Chitinophagales bacterium. Taxonomy (GTDB): domain Bacteria; phylum Bacteroidota; class Bacteroidia; order Chitinophagales; family Chitinophagaceae; genus Segetibacter. Next base: position 374 of record JBBRCW010000528.1, read on the forward strand.
TGGCCATAGTTAAAGATAAAGCGATCAGCACTTACACCTTCTTTATCTACCATGTGGTTGATAACTGCATTTACATGATCCCAGCTTAATTGCTGCTCTTTCTTGTTAGATGAGCAATAACCAACAACTACTACTTTACAACCTGGGTTGTTACGTAGTTTAGAAGCAACAGTAGCTAATACTGCTTTCGCATCATCAGAAAGTTTGTTTCCAGAAGTGAAAGATACACTTGGTAATGCACCCATCATTTCAGCACAAGTTTTAGCAGGAGGTAATGCGCCTACGCAATCATCAGGGCAAGGACACTTACCAACACCATCAGCATCAACTGGCTGGCAATAAGTTGGAGTAATCAATTGCTTATCCTTACAATCAGGAATACCATCACCATCAGTATCTTTTGTTACACCATGGCTATCAACCGGGCAACCTGCAGGAGTTTGCTCTTGGTCAAACTGGTCTGTAACTCCGTCGCCATCGCTATCAGGTAATACAGGCTTTGGCAAACGCATCAAACGAGGATTGCGGATTTCGCTGTATGCATAGTCCAATGGGTTAAGCCACCAAAGTGGTTCAACAGATTTAGCACCAATATTAATATTTAAACCAATTGTTGCATAATTATATGAATCGAAGTCACGGGTAAGTACCGCATCACCCCAAGCATGTTCTTGCCAACGCTGACCATCCAATAAGTCATCCTTAATAAATGTCCAACGATCTTCAATAGCAAGATTCAATCTGTTGCTCAATTTGAAAGCTATACCAGCACCTACCGTAGCAGAAGGCTTGAAAGTTTTTCCAAATAATTTTGGACGACGAGCACCCTGATTTTCAGCAGGAGTTTCATATGTATCATCCATCAAAGCCTTCAATGCTTTATATGTATCCTTACGTTTTTTGTATTGATCAGAAGGAGTAATACTTGCAAAATTGTATTTCTGTCCTTGACCTGCACCTTCATTTAAGGCATTTACCTTTGTGTCGTAAACAGTAGCACCTATACCAGCAAAACCATACATATTAAAGCCGGTTTTTGCTTTGTGAAAGCGGATATTATTTAAAGTAACAACACCTTGTAAAGAAAGGTCCTGAACCTTTGTTTTGTAATTGTAATACACTGGTTCTAGCGGCGTATTTCTTGGTGAACCAAAGTTTACAAACTGAGAAGACTGCAAAATAACCGGATTTCCTGGAGCAGTTGCAATAGCTGCTACTGGAGCAGAGTAAGAAGTTGCTGCGGACCCATTATTGGCCCAAGCTGGATTTTTAGCGAAATTGCCAGATTGTGTAAAGTCCATGCCTTTACCAATTCCATACAAATACTCTAAACGCATAGAGAAGATATATCCAAAAGCCTTTCTTACATGCAGACCGAAGCCTGGAGAAAATACTTTAGCTGGAATATCACCACTTACTTGAAAAAGACCACCCTTTATACCAATTTCCCACTGATTGCGGGGTTTTGCAGGGAAGTTATAAGTTCCGTTTAAGAACTCACTATGCTGAGGCATTCTTTTGTCGGGAACCACAGAAGAATCTTTTACATCATAACTGGCTCCTACTCGTTGAGAGAACCCAGAAGACGCTAACAGGCAGATTGCACCTGCCAATAATAATAATTTTTTACTTGCCATAACTAAGGATTAAGATTTGAAACAATGTCCTAATAATGTGCAAAAATAGAATTTGAGAGCTAATTACCAAATTTTTATGTTAATTATTTGATTCTATTCCCATTATTTTTCAATTACTTAGTCAATTTTAGCTGCCAAATTGTTGCATAACCGTACAATTATTTTTTTGCCCGTAAATTGCCACTCCAAATAATGAACCTTCCAACGAATTTAATAAACGAAGAACTTAAGGTTTTTGAAACCCGGTTCAAAGAGGCTATGCAAGGCCAAGGCTCCCGTCTGAACAGGATTCTACGCTATATCGTTAAAAGAAAAGGGAAGCAATTAAGACCCATGTTTGTTCTTCTTTCAGCTAAGCTGTGTGGTGAGATTAACGAACCGGCCTACCGGGCGGCCTCTTTGGTAGAGCTCCTTCATACAGCAACATTAGTACATGATGATGTTGTGGACGATTCTCTGGAAAGAAGAGGTTTTTTCTCAACTTTTGCCCTTTGGAAGGCCAAAGCCAACATTCTATTAGGCGATTACCTGTTAGCAAAGGGTCTTTTGCTATCGCTAGACAACAACGATTATCGGGTATTACATATCCTTTCCGATGCTGTTCGTAAAATGAGTGAAGGCGAATTATTACAAATGCAAAAAGCCCGGACATTAAATCTCGAAGAAGAAATATACTATGATATTATTAGGAGCAAAACCGCATCTCTTTTAGCATCTGCTTGCGCTGCCGGTGCCTGGAGCACAAGCCAGGATGAAGCAGTAACTGAAAAAATGAGACTGTTTGGTGAAAAAACGGGCATGGCATTTCAAATTAAAGACGACCTTTTTGATTATGCCAGTGAAAATGTGGGCAAACCAACCGGCAATGACATCAAAGAGAAAAAACTAACGTTGCCGCTTATCTATACATTGAATAACATAGATAAAACAACCAGAAGAAAAATAATTTACATTGTAAAAAACAATAACAGGGATAAGAAAAAAGTACAGTGGGTTATAGAACAGGTTGAAACTTCCGGTGGTATTGCTTATGCAACAGAAAAAATGAA
>JBBRCW010000529.1:0-3015 GCA_038204535.1 Chitinophagales bacterium
ATGTGGTTGGGCTGGGGTTGATAATTGCAGCGAGGTAAAAATTTAACGGCCCTGATTGCCTAACCGTTGCGGAGTAGACAACGGGTACTATCGGAATGTTTACAACAACCTCACAAAAGCGCATAAAGACGAATTGATGGACAAGGCAATAGCCAAAGCGATTAGTAAAATGAAAGCTGTTATTATACTACGCAAGGGATAAAGTAGTGAGTTAATATTTTGCTCCAAATTGTTAAAAGGTAAAAGAGTGATTATAAATCCTTTTTACCAAAAAGGATTCATAACAAAATCATATTTGCCACCGAAGTTTAATTGAAAAACTTCTGCCTGGTTCATAAAAAAATTCTTCACTAATTTATCCCTTGTTCACTATAACGAAGGTTAAAAACTCATTGACCGCGGTTTCTCAATATTAGAAACGTAGCGATAACTAAAAAAAAGGAGTCGTGCTAACTGGTCAGGTATCGCATCTCCAAATAATATTGTTGTAAAAATTAAGCTTGAAGTATTAATAACACCCCCCGATTGTATGAATTATGTAACACGCAGTTTATTGGTCCTAGCAGGATTTATGTTTATTAATTGCGGTGTTATCGCCCAGGTAAACATACGGGCTGTACCTAACGAACTAAATCCCAAAGTCATTTATATTACCAACGACAGCCTTGCGCTAACCATACAGGTAAACGACCGGCTAGAGGTTTCGTCGTTGCTGTACAAGCCTGCCAATACGGAGATGCTGCAACCGGGCAAACCTCTGCCGCTGGTAAGCATCGACAATAACTTTACCCTTAACAACGTGGGGTTTGGGCTGCGTGAGGTAACCATCAAACGGTCGGGCGCTACGGCTAGTGTGCAAATACTTGGGTACTCCAACTATCCGGAAAATCCATTTCACTTGTTGATTGGCCTCGGGTTCGACAGCAGTCCTTCTTTTACGGCCGACATTAAAATTACCAACCAATTTAAAGAAGGTGTTAGCGATTTGTACCGCAGCGGAAACAGTACTTCTGTAATAACAGGGCTACCATGGCTTTCATCGCTTCAACCCGACCCCGGTGGCGAAAGACGGCTGCTGTATAAAAAGGGAACCAACTATGTACTGGAAAAATATTCCGAAAGTGTAATGGCTGACTACCATCCGGTGGATAACTGGGAGCGCCAGCCAAAGGCACCAACCGTAGACATGCAGTATTACGAGGACCCCGCTTTTCCTACATTGCTGGAGTTTCCCGGTAAACAAATAAGTGTAATGGTTGACCGTGCCCAAACGGATGTTAAATGGAGTGCATCCACTATCAGGGAAGCGTTGTGGCCCAGCAGCACCATCAATATAAAGAAAAAAGATACGGTGCAGGTGTTTAAAGGAACGATAAAATTCTTTACCGGCGACTGGCACCAGGCCTTTAACTGGTATCGCAATAAAGTAAGGAACGCATTTGATTTTTCATTTTACAAAAGGCCGGGTCTTGCAAAGTATAAGAAGGATTTTCTTGCTTATCATTCCTTTATTTTCAATCATCGGTTGTACGACCCAATCACCAATACTTACCTCGTCGAAAACTTTCTTAACAATGCCAAAAAGGAATACGGTGGCTTTGACCAGTTTTATTTTTGGCATGCTTACCCCAGGGTGGGTGTGGATAGCCGTGACCAGTTTACGCTATACGAAGACCTGCCCGGTGGTTTGGCCGGCGTGAAGGATTTTATAGACAGGGCGCACAAACTAAATAGCCACGTGTACCTCGCCTACAATCCATGGGATGTAATTGGCAAACGAACCGACATGTACAAGGCGCAGGCCGTGGTATTGGGAAAAGTAAACGCCGATGGCCTGTTGCTTGATACGGAAAGAAAATCGAATAATAAATTCAGAAATGCGGTAGATGTATACAATCCTGACGCCCTATTTGTAACCGAAGGCAGGCCCGATTTAGATGGTTTGGAAGTAACCACTTCAAGTTGGGATCATCCCCAAACCAGCCTGCCTATGCCACGCATAGACCTGCTCCGTTTTATTATTCCCGAACACAGAGCCTTTCAAATACAGCGCTGGGATCGCAACAGAACACCACTCATCAAAAAGGCGTTTTTTAATGCCACGGGCCTGGTGGTATGGGACGATGTATTTGGCGAAGTCAACCTGCAATCAGCCGACGAAAAAATATTGATACATCGGTACAACACCATCATGCACGATTTTTCTGATGCCATCAATTCAGCCGATGTAGTACCGCTAATGCCTACTTTCAAAGAAGAATTGTTTGTAAATGGATTTTTAGGAAGCGATGTAAAAGTATTTACCCTTTACCAGGCCAACCATGCAGGCGTATCCCATTTTTTCGACAATCGCATCATTGGTAAATTATTCAACATCAACCTGCCCGACAACTGGCATGTAACAGATGTGTGGAACAAACGGCCGGTTGAAATACAGGAAGTGCAGGGAATAAAATCAATTTTTCTGCCACAGGAAATGCCCGAAGACCTTGGTTGTTTGGTGGCAACACCTCAGTTAATAAAAGTTGATAAAACCAATGGAGGTTGGAATATTACCGCCCCGGGATTAACAAAGGGAACGCTTGAATTGATAGGGTTTGACGCAGGTATGCGTAACGAAATTACCAAAAGCATTCAGGCTGTAGCCGGACTTTCGTTTAGCAAAAATGAATGCCGGCAGAGCGCGGACGGTTATGTAATGGTTCAATACCGCAACCAGGAAAACGAAGTAAAGGATGTGTACCTCGTTAAAGTAGGTTATTAAAAACCTAAAAATATTAATATAGTTATGAAACAAATCTCTTTTAAATTTTTTAAAACCATGTTAACGATGGCAGGTATGTGCGTTGCCTGCTATGGGTTCGCACAGCAGGCAACCAGCGGTATGGTTTTGATAAAAGGCACAAAATTTCACTACCTGCAGCAAAACCGTTGGCGTGAAGGGCTTGAATTGAACCAATATAAAGAAGGGCCATTGGGCGACACTTATGTAGAGGAATACGATGTGGACCTGAA
>JBBRCW010000530.1:0-3006 GCA_038204535.1 Chitinophagales bacterium
AAATATCCATTCAAATAAGGTACGCATTTTTACGAAGGGCCTTATTTATAACACTTAATATAAAGGAAGATTTTGAATTAATAAACGATTTTATTAAAAAGAGCACTTTGAAATTAGATGCTTTATGCTGTGTCATTTTCATAGAACTTTTTTGGGGAACCCAAAAATTAATCACTTGCAATGACGAACGCTTGTTTGATGCGACAAATTGAAATGCACCACCGCCTTTGCGGATATTATTGTTTTCAATGTCTGCCCAATGTTGGTTTGCTTTTGCAAAATGTGAGGCCAAAACAACATGGTCGCCATTGCAAGATATAAGAAAGGGTAAATGCGTTGCGGTTCATTTTTTTGATATCTTATTTAAAGGAAGTTTTGAAGCTGCCTTTTAATTTTAGGTCAAGGGTCAGCTTAGGTGCCTGGTTTTAAGCCTTTAAAGCAGGCAAAGACAACAACCTTCAGGCAAATAAATATGTTGTAGTTTGCCGCCATTAATCAGTCAATCTTCGAATTATGGAAAATTACTTCAGCACTTTTTTCAACAATCTGAGCGCTTCTTTTAAAGAAAGCTGGCAGCATTTTGTAAACCAGGTACCCGGTATTGTTATGGCCATTTTAATTGTTACGGTTGGGCTACTTCTGGCAGCTAAAATAACCAGGTTATCTAAGCTGGCAATTGCCCGTAAAACAGACGACACCATTACCATTAACTTTTTAGGAAAGGCCATCAGGTTAACTATAAGTGCGTTAGTTATTATTTATGCATTAAGGGTGGCCGGGCTTTCCTTTGTGGCCACCGGCTTTTTTGCCGCTGCCGGCGCATCTGCAGTTATTATTGGTTTTGCTTTTAGAGATATAGGTGAAAATTTTATTGCAGGCATCATACTATCTTTTAACCGGCCTTTTAATGTAAACGATACGGTCACCATTGGCGATATATTTGGCAGGGTTAAAAGCATAGAGTTCAGGTATACCAAACTAAAAACATTTGACGGTAGAGATGTGTATATACCCAACAGCGATGTAATAACCAAGCCTGTGTATAACTATACCGAAGACGGTTATTTCCGCTTTGAATTTTTTGTAGGAATTGGGTACGAAGACAATATAGAAGCAGCCGCCGCACTCATAAATGAGGTTATAAAAGAGACGCAGGATACGTATGAAGACGACCTGCATCAAAGCTTTGTAGTGGCCAACGATTTGGGCGTAAGCACCGTAAACCTAAAGGTGCATTTCTGGATCAAGACATTTGAGTACGGAATGGATGCTCTGCTGGTTAAAGGCAGGGTGGTATCGAAAGTTAAGGCTGTCCTTCTTGAAAAAGGCTTTAACCTGCCCGCCGATATTAAGGAGATAAAACTTTATGGTACCCAAACAGCCATACCTGTAAGTGTAGAAATGGTTGGCAAATGATTGGAAAAGCTAAAAGCCGGATCTGCGTAGTATGGTGAGATGAAAAGTTTGTAATCTCTTTAAAACAATACTACTGTTTCGCGGAACTATAAAATACATGGCCTTTACGATTATCGCTATCTTTCTTATTTTAAATTGTTGTTCCTATTGTTTCGTAATAAAGAACAGATCAACTCAATCTAACAATACCTTTTCCAACTCCATAAATTCAAGCTTCCTCAAATGCCTGCCTGTAACTGCATCCTCCACAAAAGGAATGCGCTTACCGGTATCAACATATCCGTGGCGCTGGTACCATGCAATCAGTTCGGTGCGCAGGCTAATTACTGTCATATAAATAAGGGTGCAGCCTGCCTGCATTGCATACGCTTCGGCGGCCTTCAGCATTTGTTTGCCAATGCCGCCACCTTGCAAACGGGGCTCAACCCCAAACATGCCGAGATAAATTTTATGCCCGTTTTGCTGCAGGTTTACACAACTAATGATCTGCCCCTGGTGGTTGGTATATTTCAAAAATACGCTACCCGGTTTCTGCATTGTTTGCAGTACCACGGCTTTATCCGCCCGGGTATCACCAGCTATCAGCTCTGCTTCGGTGGTCCATCCCTTTTTAGATTCCTCACCGCGATAAGATGCATTAAGCAGTTGGGCGATGGCGGTTACGTCGGCTTCTGTGGCGGGGGTGATGGGTGGGTACATGAAAGTGAAAATAATTGAATATAAGCTACCTTTTATTGGAAAAGGAGTTGTAATTGATTTAGCGTTACAACAACCGCCTATGTTTTACTATAGACAATGCCATAACCAATTTTGGTTGATTATTTTTGAAGTCTAAATCACTATTATGTTAAGCAATAACGATATTCTGAAAAAGCTACGAATCGCCCTTTCGCTGCGCGATGAAGATATGATACACATTCTTTCGTTAGCGGATTTTAAAATTACAAAAGGTGCCTTAAACGACTTATTCAGGCACGAAGATAATCCCGGTTTTGTACAGGCCGAAGACCAGATTTTACGAAATTTTTTAAAAGGGTTGATCATTTATAAGCGTGGGCCATTGGATCCTTCAAAAACAGCAGATGCGAAGGAAAAATCTAACAAAGGTAAACAGGCGTGAAAGGTGCTTTTATCCACGGTGGTTTCGGCTCCGCTCAACCACCGTAATCGAAACCACCATAATCGAAACCACCGTAGTCGATACCACCGTAGTCGATACCAGCAGAGCCGAAACCACCGTAGGCATTGTCTTTAATACCTGATGATAACCCTGGCTTTTTCCACCATCCTACCCAAATAGCCTCCTACTCCACTGCCTCCCGGCTTTGGCACAAAGGTCTGATAATTGCTTTCAATTGTAGTACTGCCACAAGGATAAAAGTTGTTCTCCGAACAACTTGTCACAAGAAAGCCACACAGAGAGGAAGGGAGTTGTTTCCTGGTGTTCCGAAGAGCCTGTCGCGTTTGCTGGAGCACCTCAAACTCAGGGATAAAAGTTGTTCTCCGAACTACCTTCCACAAGAAAGCCACACAGAGAAGTAAGGAGTTGTTTCTCTGTGTTCTCTGAGAAAGACTCCTGTTTTTCTCTGT
>JBBRCW010000531.1:0-3003 GCA_038204535.1 Chitinophagales bacterium
TACCCAGCAGGCCTCCATCCGTTATGAAAATCCTTTTTTAGATCAATCGCTGAAACATGGAATGAATGTAGGTTTTTCGTATAGCCGCAACCGCGAGATCAATTATGGCACCAACTTTAATAAGCAAACCTTTTTTAAGAACGAAAATGATTTTCTAATAAAGCAGGTACATTTCGATTTGGCTTACACTTACAGGCCAGCGGTTAAAACCAGGCATAATTTCAGAACTTCTTACAACGATCTTCAAATTGCAGACACTGTACTTAAATTAAATCCCACTTTCTTTCCCTGTTCGCTGCAACGGGTGCGTTTTCCGGATATTAGTTACAGCATTCAGTACTTTAACGTTGATTATATTCCATATCCGCTAAAAGGTTTTATGGGCGAAGGGCAGATATATAAACGCTTTGGCAGAGATTGCGGCCTCTGGGAATTGAGTGGTCGTGCCACCTATACCAAACAATTACGACCATCCACTTTTCTGCAATTTCAGGCCTCGGGTTTAATTAGGGTGCCTTTTAATCAGTCCTACTTTAACAGCCGCATGTTTGGTTCAAGCGATCTGTATATGCGCGGTATGGAGTATTACGTAATTGATGGGGTGGCGGGCGGCGTTGCCAGGGCCACAGCAATTCAAAGGGCAATTAACCTAAAAATCCCCAACCCGGTTAAGATGAAAAACCTTGAAAAAATTCCATTTCAGGTTTACTTAAAAGCCTTCACCGACGTCGGCTATTCTTATAATCCCAACGCGGGTAATAGTATGTTTAACAATCGGTTACTTAAAACGTGGGGTGTTGGCATTGATATAGTTACCATTTACGATGTGGTGCTCAAATTGGAATACAGTTTCAACCAGTTAGGGGAGAAAGGCCTCTATGTTCATACCAGAACAGATTGGTAAAATCTTTTCAGCCTTTTATCACTTTCCTCAAAATTTACAATATTTGAATGTCTTTTGGTTTAGCTTGTGCAGCTAATTCAAAAAAAGCCATTATGCAGAATGACTGGCCTGTACGATATTTTAATATTTTTGATCACTCAAATACGTTGTCGTTTTGAAGAGTAAAATAATCTTTCGGGGTTCTTTACACCGATCTTTCTACGTTAATCCTCTTCTATTAATGCCTGTCCTGCTAAATTTAATAAAATGAAAGTCGCTATTTACTCACGTGGTTTAGAAGTTGAACAAGAAGGCCAGTTGCTCTTGCTTTTAGAGGAATTGACGAGGAAGAAGGTAAAAGTATGCATCTATAAAAATTTGGCAGCCCCCAATTCGGCAGTGCGTATGCTGCCTATAGATTTTACAATCTTTACCGGCTACAAAGACCTGGATGAGTCCATCGATTGCATTATAAGCCTGGGCGGCGATGGAACCATGCTGGATACTGCTGCATTGGTACGCGACAAGGAAATACCTATTTTAGGGATCAATTTTGGGCGGTTGGGATTTTTGGCCAGTATTGGAAAGGAACATATTTCACTTGCTGTGGAGGCTTTAGTCAACGAGTCGTACGTGGTAGATCACCGTACCTTAATGCATCTTGATGGCAGCATTGGATTATTTGGTGATGCGCCTTTTGCACTCAATGAATTTGCTATTCATAAAAGGGACACTTCTCCCATGATTAAAATCCACACCTACCTGAATGGAGAATTTTTAAACAGTTATTTTGCGGATGGCCTTATCGTATCTACTCCTACAGGTTCTACCGGATATAATATGAGCTGCAATGGCCCCATCGTATTTCCCGATAGTGGAAGTTTTGTAATTACCCCCGTTGCGCCCCATAGTTTAAACGTGCGGTCTATTGTTATACCCGACGATAACATTGTCAGTTTTGAAGTTGAAGGCAGAACTGAACAGTTTATCTGCGCTTTGGATGCCCGGCGCGAAATAGTGGATAAAGATATTCAACTGGCTGTAAAAAAAGAAGATTTTAAGATTCATCTATTGCGATTAAACGAAAATAGCTTTCTTTCGACCCTTAGAGAAAAGTTAACATGGGGGCTCGACAAAAGAAATTAACCCTCTGTTAAAAGATTTCGCTTTGTTTTACGTTAAATAATCATTCTTTACTTTGCAAGCATGTTTATGAAAAAAATTGTGGTGGTTTTTGTGATGAGTTTTTTAGCCCTCGGCGCACATGCTCAAATGATGGATAGCTATGTGCAGGAAGGCGAATTTGGTATTGGCATAGGCGCGGCCCATTATTTTGGAGATTTAAATACCCGTGCATCGTTAAACAGGCCAAAATTAAGTGCAGGCGCGTTTTTTCGAAAGCAGTTTGGCAATTATATAGGAATTAAGGTTGCAGCGAATTATGCACAAATTGGCTATTCGGATATTTACAGCTCAAACGAAACCCAGAAGCGTCGTAACCTGAGTTTTAATTCTGATATATGGGAGCTTTCTTTAAGTGGCGACTTCAACTTTTTTAAGTTTTATCCGGGAATTTCAGGATTTACTTACACCCCATATGTTTCGCTGGGTGTGGGGGTATTTTCTTACGATCCTTATGCTTATTTAAAAGATCAGAAATATTTTTTGCGTCCGATTGGTACAGAAGGACAGGGCAGTGCTGCCTATCCTGAACGTAAACCATACAGTTCAATGGCGGTTTGTTTCCCCATTTCGTTTGGATTTAAGTACAATCTGAACGAGAAAACAAATATGTTTGTTGAGGTGGGCTACCGGTTTACCAATACCGATTACCTGGATGATGTAAGCACTACTTTTGCACCAGACGCTTTTACTTCGCTGCCTAACGGTCAGCCATCTATTGGCCAGCTTTTATCTGACCGCAGTTACGAAACCGGAGTGCCAATTGGCATTAAAGGAAGGCAAAGAGGAAACAGTACGCAGAAAGATGGTTATGTTATTGCACAGGTAGGTGTATCGTTTAATCTGTCGTCGTACAAATGTCCTTCTCCATAGTTTTTATATAAACATCAAATAATTATTAAACCCTGGAGATTCCGGGTTTTTTTATTTCAATAGCT
>JBBRCW010000532.1:0-2988 GCA_038204535.1 Chitinophagales bacterium
ATAAACGATGGCTCTACCGCTGTTTACAGCATTCATGCGATGTCTGACCTATTTGCTTTTTTTATGAAACAACCAAACTGCGCATACCATTGCGATGAGCGAAAGAATGTTTGGATCATAAGCAAGGAATTTACCTTTAATGACCTTATTAAAGAATACCTGTTACCGGTGTGGCATTTTGGAAAGAACGATCCTTTTGTTCAGCGGGCATTGCAAACGGCTATTTTTCAGTTACAGCAAATTGACAGCGATAACAAGCATTCATCTATCTTAAATAAATTAATGTTAGTTGTTCAAGAGCAAATGAGGAGCCAGAAGATTTTTGATTGAATATGCACCTCAATCATATTACCCATTCAGGTTAATAAATGCGGCCAACCCGAAACCTGCTAACATTTTATAATATTGATTTCATAAAAAGAAGCCTTCATTAAAGTGGATTATTACTGATGCCGATTTCAATTCCTATTTATAATTTTAGATGCGGGCTGTCGTTTCGTTTTTTATCGTTAAGCTGGCAATGTCATTAATTCAAGCGGTGGAATTTATTTAAAGGGGGCCGTCATGCTGAATTTATTTCAGCATCCCCTGGAGATGCTGCCTGCAATCATTTATGAGATCCTGAGACGAGCTGCTTATGACACATTTGTAAACAATTTGATTAATTGGCTTATGCAGAGAAAGACTTCTTGATAACGGTTTCCCCTCCTTTTTTAAGGAGGGCACCGATTTTATGCGAAGCATAAAATCAGGGGTGGTTAAACTCCGCTTTAATTTTTTCTATCACCCATTCGATATCTTCAAACACCTGCTTGTTTTCGAAGCGTAGAACTATTATTCCTATACTTTTTAAATAGTTTTCTTTAATACGATCTTTCTCAATGCCCGGTTCCCAAAAATGATCTTCACCATCCAGTTCAATCACTAGTTTTTCGGATGGGCAATAGAAGTCTGCTATAAAATTTCCGAGGCAATGTTGACGACGAAATTTGCGGTTTTGCAGTTGGCTCTTTTGCAGATGTGTCCAGAGGATGGCCTCGGCGGAGGTACTGTGGTAACGGAGTTGTTTGCGAAGGTGTTTTAATTCGGGTTTGTTGTTTATGAAAACGTTTTTCATGTGCTGCTGATTAACGACCCCTGAATATTTTTATAAAAAGTTATAAAAACATTCTGTCCCCTCCTTGAAAAGGATGGGAAACTTTTGCAGGCTGGTTTACGGGCTGGGAAAAGTTCGATTTTTGGGAAAAGAACGCCTCAAAATTAGACGCTTTATGCTGTGGTATTTTCAAAGAACTTTTTTGGGAACCCAAAAATTAATCACTCAGGATGACGGTCAGCGGTCCGGGTGCCCAATATGCTGAATTTATTGCAGCATCCCCTGTATCTCATCTGACAATTTCCACGAGATTCTGAAACAAGTTCAGGATGACAAATATTCGATGATGTTAACATTGGTTAACACATATTAATATTACATAACCATCCTATAAACTTAATTACAAAATAGATGGTGTAACCTGTATAACAACTCGTTGAAAGGAAGGGGATTGAGTAAACTAATACTGATTTTTTTCAAAACCAATGAGTGGTTAGCGGCATTATCTGGCTAAAAATAAATAGTTTTATAGGAAACAGCCCCGTCTTAAGGCGGTTCTAAATTCAACCAGAACTATGCTTTTTAAAAGTATCGCTGCCCTTATAGGTATTTTTTACTGTTTATGCTGTGTTGCCCAATCTATTCAACCTGCGGCAGACACTTCAATATGCCAGGGCAGCACGCTGGTGCTTACTGCGCCATCGGGTACTGTATATAAGTGGTTTAAAAATGGGAGTGCAATTGGGGGCGCCAATTTTAATACGTACTCAGTTACCGATAGCGGCCGTTATTCGGTAGAAGTAGTCATCAGTAATGTTACCGAAACTACGCCTATAGTAAAAGTGGGTATCAATCCGTTGCCAAATGTTGATTTTGAAATTGTTGGCGGGGGTGGCCAATGTATTAATTCACCGGTAAATTTTACCAATACTTCGATTGGGGGCGTTAGCTATCTTTGGAATTTTAATGACCCTAAAAGTGTCTCAGACAACACTTCGCCCAATGAAAATACCACCCACACCTTTGTTGGAAACAATATAGCAAATGAGGTATTCGCGGTAAACCTGACTGTTACCGATTTAAATGGATGCATGGCATCGACGGTTAAAAATGTAATCATCCTAAAACCTGATACCCGTTTAGACGAAGGCGGATCAACCATATTTAGCAACGAGCCATTTTTTACCAGGTGTGTTATCCAGGCTTCAGAATTTCAGTTTTCTTATCCAGGCGTTACAAAGCCTAATTCCCAATATCAAATAAACTGGGGAGACGGAACAGCCGATTATTCATCAGCCTCAATAAACGCTGTTTTACATACCTACAGTCCCGGCCTGTATAGCATGAACTTTAAAGTAACGAATTCGGGATGTGCAGATTCAGCTATTTACAAAGTATTTGTTGGAAGTAATCCTGGAGGGTCTATCAGTAATCCATCCAGCACGCAGGGATGCACCGGCGATGTTTTTTCGTTTCCGTTTGCCAATACCCAGAATAATGCCGAGGGAACGATATACACGGTATGGATAAATGATGGAACTAAAGCCGATACGTTTGTACACCCGCCACCTGCTGTTTATACCCATACTTTTAATAAACCGAGTTGTAGTGTTGGTTCTGGCAATTTTTTAACGCTTAGCTACCGTATATCTAACCCTTGTGGCTTTGTGGATGGCACAACCGGCGGCATTGGTATCTCTCAAAAACCAGCGCCTGATTTTGTCGTCAATCCAAAGGATACAGCCTGTGTAAACACCAATGTGTCGCTGGTAAATAAGAGCCCGTTGCTTTATAGTATTACTACTAACGGTAATTGCTCTACCGGTAAGGTAATATGGAGTATTAGTCCGGCTACCGGATGGACCGTTTCGTCGGGTAGTTTGGGCAAAGGA
>JBBRCW010000533.1:0-2981 GCA_038204535.1 Chitinophagales bacterium
ATTTTACTTTGCGTCTTTGCGTGAAAAACCGCCTTCCGGTATAACTACGGTGAATCATAAATCAATCAGAGTAAAAATGTGTCATTGGCAGGAACGAAATTATTTTGCTCTGCCTTATTTTCATGCATTTAAATTGAAACGTACAATAGTTGGGCGTTCCCGCAATATGCCCTCAAAGTAGAAATGAACTGGAAATTACCCGGGCTTATGGCCGCCATCGCCGGTGTGGCAGCCTATGGCGGTTCCACGCTGATGAGCCGCATGCACAACGATTTTATGAAACCGTTGCTGAGGGTCATTCTATCGCTGGTGGCCATTTATACTTACTCAAAAAAGAATTTTGGAACGCATTCAGAAAAAGCACATTCAACAAAAGAACAGCTGATATATAGCATTCTCATTAGCCTGGTTATTGGTTTTTATGATGGTTTCATCGGCCCCGGTGCAGGCAGTTTTTTGGTTCTCACCTTTATTACGCTGCTGGGATTTGATTTTTTAAAGGCCAGTGCCAACGCCAAAATGGTCAACCTGGCCACCAACTTGGGCTCCATCATTTTCTTTTTAGGCAGCGGACGCATATTATTCGCCATAGCAATTCCCATGGCTGTTTGTAATGCTGCCGGAGGCGCCCTGGGTGCACGTATGGCAATTATGAAGGGTAATCAATTTATCCGGATTTTCTTTTTGACAATCGTGAGAGGTACGATTATCCGTTTTGCCTACGATGTTTTTTTAAAACATTCTTAACCTTTTTTTATGCACCATTGTGTGTTCAGGCATGGTTATACCATTAATTTTCAACACAAGCGGTAATTCGGTTCTGCTTTTAATACATTTGCTATGAACAACATTTCCTATATGGCTCCGGCATTAGACAAAGACAAAAACATTAAAGCCAGTATTTATACGGCAGCCGTTTGCACGGTTGTGTTTATTCTTTTCTTTTTTGCCAGTTGGACATTGCCCGTTATTCCTCCTCCGCCATTTGAAGAGGGAATTGAAGTTAACCTGGGCAACAGTGATGAAGGACTAGGCGATATCGCACCACAGGTTCCCGGCGATCCCACCAACGACGACCGAACCAGTTATAGTCCGCCTGCAACTTCGCAGCCGGTACAGCAACAGGAACAGCCTATTGAAGGGGATGAGAACGAGGCCGACGATGCACCGGTGGTAAACAAAACGGTCAAACCTGTTGTAAGAAATAACACACCGCCCCGAAATACACCTCCTGTTGTTCAGCAAAAACCCTCCACCCAGCCGGTTTCGGTAAATCCTACCCCGGCGCCACCAAAACCAAAAGCGGTGTATAAAGGTGGAACGGCGGCAGGTACAGGCGGCAATGGCGCCGATAGTTATAATGGCGTTCGTAACCAGGGTATCGCAGGCGGAAACGGCGACCAGGGAAGCCCAAATGGTAATCCAAATTCTGACAGCTACAAAGGCAATGGCGGCACCGGCAAAAGTGGTGTAAGTATTAGAAATGGCCTGGGTGGCAGGCGATTTACAAAATTTCCTTCGTTTGAGGATGAGTTTAACGAAAATGCCAAAGTAGCCGTAAATATCGTAGTAGATAAATCGGGCAATGTTACTTCCGCCGTTGTTAACCTGCAAGGCACTACCACTACCAACAGCCGAATTCGTTCAATAGCAGTAAGAAAGGCCTTGCAATTAAAATTAAACAGCGGTGCCGAAGATGAACAATCGGGAACCATATTGTTTGATTTTAGATTGAAAGGGTAAAACTTCATTTAAATTTTTTAAGACTGCCGGTGGTTAATACGCTGGCAGTTTTTATTTTCAACTAAATTTGAACGAGGATCTTTATAAATAATGAAAGGCTGAACGCTTCATCCGTATAATCCTTAAACCCCGGTTTCATGACTTACCAGCAAACGATTGACTACCTGATAACACGCCTGCCTATGTTTAGCCGCATTGGCGCGGCAGCTTATAAAGCCGATCTTAAAAATACCATACACCTTTGTAACAGTATAGGCAACCCGCAAACTGGTTTTAAAAGCATACATATAGCAGGCACCAACGGAAAGGGCTCTATCAGCCACATGCTGGCGGCCATCTTTCAATCGGCGGGTTATAAAACCGGACTGTACACTTCGCCGCATCTAAAAGATTTCAGAGAGCGTATAAGGATTAACGGTCAAATGATAGACGAAAGTTTCGTGGTTGATTTTACAGAGCGCATACAACCGGTTATTGAGGAAATTGATCCGTCTTTTTTTGAAATAACGGTGGCTATGGCATTTGATTATTTTTCAAAACAAGGTGTGGATATCGCGATCATAGAAACCGGATTGGGCGGCAGATTAGACAGCACCAACATTATAACCCCGGAGCTTAGCATCATCACCAATATTGGATACGACCACATGAATTTGCTGGGCGATACATTGGAAGAAATTGCAGCCGAAAAAGCCGGAATCATAAAACCCGGCGTGCCGGTGATCATTAGTGAATCGCGGCCCGAGACCAAACCATATTTTGAGTATAAAGCAGGCCAAACCGCCTCTGAGATAATATTTGCTGCCGAACAAAAATGGGTGGCAGACTGGCATATTTACAATAATTATCTTCATGTATCAGTGGCGGAAAGTGAGCTGGGCGACCAGCATAAAGAATACATTCTTGATCTGCCGGGCGTGTATCAGCTTAAAAATCTGTTGGCTGTTTTGCAGGCAGTAACCATTATGCGAACAAAGGGCTGGGAGCTGGAAGAAAAAACGGTTCAACAGGCGTTGAGCCAGGTAAGAAAGTTAACCGGCTTGCATGGCCGGTGGGAAACCATCCAGCAAAATCCGACTATAGTATTAGAAGCCTGTCATAACCAGGACGGTATGGAACAATTGGTACAGCAAATTGAATTGGCCGATTATAACCAGCTTCACCTGGTATTAGGTTTTGTAAAAGATAAAAACGTGGAAAAAGCACTGAGCATATTGCCCGCCACTGCTACCTACTAT
>JBBRCW010000534.1:0-2980 GCA_038204535.1 Chitinophagales bacterium
GACGACCAGCTGCCAAAAAGTTCCCTGAATGCACCGGGAACATAATGTGCATCTTCCCCAATTTTAACCGTTTTACCCGCCGCAATATCGGTAACATAAAGACGGCGTCCATTGTCTACAAAAGCAACTTTTTTATTATCAGGCGACCAATGGATGTTGGCATAAAAACCAGCACCGTTTAGTTTGATGGCCTGTGCGTTGCCACTGCCGTCCTGTTTTTTTATATGCAGTTCGCATTCACCGGAGGCATCGCTGAAGTAGGCAATCAATTTTCCGTTGGGTGACCAGGTAGGTTCTTTTTCGTGTACGCCAGCCGTGTTGGTTAAATTAAATGCATCACCCTTGCCACCTGGCAGCGTCATGATATCTCCCCGGTAATCTACCACCACCCTTGCACCTGTGGGAGAAATATTTCCGCTACGGATATACTCCTCTCCCTTTACAAATCTTTCCCGCTGGTCTAACAAATCTGCCGCAAGGCCTATTTTAATTTTTGAAGTATTGTTGTTGGATGGATTGTAAACCTGCAGGTATCCGCCTTGCGAAAAAATGACTCCGTCCGAGGATCCTTCAAGACTAGAAACGGGGAAGTCATTATTTTTTGTAAGCTGGCTGACAGACTTAGCCGCAACATCATAACTGTATAAATTAAACTCTCCATCCCGATCGCTGCGAAAGTAAACCTTGCCGCCCTTCCAAACCGGTTTCGAATCATTGCTGCCTGTTATGGGTTTGGGTATTTCGGTAACGTTGTGCGATTTAGTATTGTACAACCATATACGGCTCATGGTGCCGCCACGGTAGTTTTTCCATTGCTCAAACCTGTCTGGGATAGTTGTGTAAGCAATGCTGTTTCCATCCGGACTGTAAGATGCCCAAAATGCATTTGGAATAAGTAATTGCTGCTCGGCCCCTGAGGCGATATCTACCGTAAACAATTGAAAGTACCGACTCGTGAAACTGTTGCGTTGTGAAGCGAACAATATTTTTTTACCGTCGGGCGAAAAGTCACGAACCAGATCGGCACCGGGATGCCAGGTAAGCCGCTTCGGAACTCCGCCCGCAGCAGGCACTACAAACACATCTGTATTACCATCGTACTGGCCGGTGAAGGCAATCATGCTGCCATCTGCAGAAAATACCGGGTTCGATTCTGTGCCTTCGCTTACGGTGATTCTTCTTGGGTACGAGCCATCTCTGTTGGCTACCCATAAATCTTCTGCATAAATAAATGCAATGGCATTTTTACTGATTGTGGGCTGCCAAAGTAACCGGGTATCGGTGGTGTTTTGTGCAAACGAATGGATACTAAGCAACAGGGTGAATGTTACTGTTAGGTATGAGCGAAACTGTATCATAAATATTAAATTAGCGTGAAAGAGATTATAGTTTTAATGACCGGGTTGTTACAAAGCCTGCAATAAATGTAAGCCTTTACCACAGCCAATGAGAAACTGGTAGTGAATATAGTAACAAATAATGAAAAGAAAAATGCCGGGGAATAAAGTTGGAAGTTGCGGGTTTATGTGCAGTTGAGTTACTTAGAATATTGAGGCAGTTCTAGCTTTTGGTTGGTGGAGATCATTTCAAACGCTGGCTTGTAATGGTTGAATTATTGCTTGTGTGCTTTCTGGGAAAGCATGAACTCTAAATAGGCGCAGGGCTCGAGCCCTGTGTCTGTATTGTTACTAATCTTCGGAATAAAAAAATCTGTATGAATCATAAAAAGCCAACAGGTCGTTCTGTTTATAAAATAGGTATCCCCATTTCTTTGAGTGAATTATTAGCAACGTCAATTCCTCAGCTTTGGAACACGCCGAAGGAATGATGGGGAAATTTATTTAGTAGTAATTCTGTAAAGTGATTTTCTGCTATTGTCCGCCAGATGTTGTTCCTTTAAGCAATCATCCTGTGTTTTGACGCTTTAATGAAGAAAAAGATATAAAATGTGTGGTGGCTAATTCTTTTTAAAAATTAATTTGTTTTTGTTAACAGTAACGTTGTATAAGTTATTTGTCTTTATACTTTCCAATACTTTTTTATATAACAGAGCTTTAGAATCATCGGTAATATTTTCATATCCTAATGATCCCGTCTTTGGATGCAGGAACATAAGATAAATTTTTCCATCCTTTATTACCAATAAAAAATATACTCTAAAACCTCCGCTTCCGTTTAATCTTTTCTTGATATAAGGGATGTCGTGGCTATTATTTAATCTTGTTCCAGAAATTAATTGCGTTATTTCTTTGTCGAAGAAATAATTGATGATATCACCTTCAATTGCTGCGTAAGATTTTTTTTTCTTTAGCTTTTCAAATTGAGCTTTAAAATCTTCGAGGCAAAATATTGTCATCAAATCAATGATAGTTCTTTTGTAGTTTCCTGAAAGCCAGCGATATTTGGCAGAAAAAAGAATCTTGATTCAAGATCTGCTGCAACATCTTTTAAATCGTCTATTGCAGCTTTAAATTTTTTGGTTTCTTCGCTAGCAATTCCTTTGGAGCGGATGAGATCTAGGGAAACATATTGCCTTAGTAAAGAAGAATGGAGGTCTCTTATTGATGAAATCAAATCATTGATCGACATTAAGCTTTCTTCATCTAAATTATTAAACCAGGTTATCTCCTCTATTTTTTCGACTAAGAAGTTTATTTTATTTGTTTTAGTAGTATATGTTCTTTTAAACTCCAAAATTTTGTCCAATAATCTATTGATTTTTTGCTCATCAAATACAGATGCTTTCTTTTCTTCAAAAGAAAGCGCTCTAACTTGTTCAAAAGTATTTTCAATTTGAGGTTTGTATTCTAAAAAGTCCATTTTACTAACTTTAATTATACTGTGAATATAGGCCATTTTGTTTTCTATGCAGAATCTCTTGATCATTTTCGCATCCCAAAAGGCTGTAAGCAGGTGATTGTCAATATCACAACAAACAGGCTAAATATTCGCAGGGCTACAGAAATGTGTCTGTTTTGTT
>JBBRCW010000535.1:0-2967 GCA_038204535.1 Chitinophagales bacterium
TGCTTTGCCATGTTTGGTTACCAACGATGCCAATGCCGCTGCCCTTGGCGAAATGATCTATGGTGCAGGCAGGGGTTTAAAAGATTTTGTCATGATAACGCTGGGTACCGGCATGGGTAGCGGAATTGTTTGTAATGGGCAACTGGTATATGGTCTGGATGGCTATGCCGGGGAACTGGGCCATACCATTATTATCCGTAATGGACGTAAACACTGGAAGACTGATTTAAAAGGCTCGTTAGAATCGTATGTTTCTGCAACGGGCGTTAAATTAACCGCCATTGAAATGCTGCAGCAATCACCTGAAGACAGTTTACTTCGGGAGATCGATCCCGACCAAATAGATTCGTTGTTTATTTATGAGTGTGCTATTAAAGGCGATGCTATTGCCAAAGAAGTATTCAGGTTTACCGGCCAGATCTTAGGTGAAGCCCTGGCCAATATTGTAATGGCAACCTCTCCGGAGGCCATTATTCTTTTTGGTGGTCTGATTAAAGCGGGAGACCTTTTTTTGCAGCCTGCCAGGGAGCATCTTGAAATGAATGTTTTGCCCATGTATCGCAATAAAGTCAAGATAATTTTTAGCGAGCTGGATGAAGCTGATGCCGCCATCTTAGGCGCCAGCACCCTGGTTTGGGATATGCCATTTGAAAAGAATGTAATGAAAAGCCTGTAGGCTGCATGGGCACCTCCTTTTTATGAAAGTACCTAAAGGGTGCATCCCAAATTCCTCCTGCTCTGAGCGCAACAAAAGCAGTATACACAAACCATTGCAAATAAATCAGTTGAAGATGGTGTATATATAATTGTCGCTGTTGGTCAGGCGTCCAACAGCGGCGGCGCAGGCCGTTGGCGGACGCCTGACCACCAACGGGTCCCTATTGAGGTGCGAATTGGGATGCAACCATCGTAAATGAGCTTTTTATTGGTTGGTGCTATTGCTTTATTTTTGCGCTCATTTATTTTTCAAACAACGGGAAAATCATTTTCCGGTTTAAAATCAGCAGCCCAGGCTGCGTAATCTACAATAATGGCCGATCGTATTTATTTTGATAATGCCGCAACAACCAGTCTTGATCCCGAAGTTTTAGAGGCAATGATGCCTTACCTGACCACTTTTTACGGAAATCCATCAAGTATTTATAGTTATGGCAGAGAAACCCGCCTGGCCATTGAAAATGCCCGAAAGAAAGTAGCCAGAATTTTAAATGCGCATCCGGCCGAAATTTTTTTTACCAGTGGCGGAACAGAAAGCAGCAATACTGCTATTACAGCCGCTGTTCGCGATCTGGGTTGCAGGCGTATCATCTCATCTGCAATAGAACATCATGCAACGCTGCATACAGTGGAGCAGTTGAGTAAGACCGGCCAGGTGTCATTAAGTTTTGTAAACGTTTTACCAAATGGCCATATAGACTTAGATCACCTTGAAAATTTGCTGGCGCGGAGCAATGAAAAATGTCTTGTTACGCTAATGCATGCCAACAACGAGATTGGCAATATGATCGACCTGCATGCCGTTGGTAATTTATGTAAACAGTTCAATGCAATTTTTCATAGCGATACCGTGCAAACGGTAGGCCATTTTCCCTTTGATCTGCGAAATACACCCGTCCATTTTATTACCGGCTCCGGTCATAAATTTCACGGGCCTAAAGGCGTGGGCATACTCTACATCAACGAAAATGTAAAGATCCACCCTTTTTTATTGGGTGGCAACCAGGAAAGAAATATGCGTGCAGGCACCGAAAACATATATGGAATTGTTGGTTTTAGCAAGGCGCTGGAACTGGCAACCGAACATTTTGATAAAGACAGCGCCTATATTAAAGAATTAAAATTATACATGCGCAACCAATTGCAAAAGCATATTGCAGGAGCAAAGTTTAATGGCGATGTTGAAGGCAGCAGCCTGTACACTGTACTGAGCGCAAGTCTTCCCAAAACAGAAAAAAGCGAGATGATCCTTTTTAATCTCGACATCAATAATATTTGTGCAAGTGGCGGTAGCGCCTGTACAAGTGGCGCCGATGCCGGAAGCCATGTTATAAGGGCTGTTAATAACGATCCCAACCAGGTAACCGTTCGGTTTTCGTTTAGCAAATACAATACAAAACAAGAAGTGGATTCGGTAGTAGGCAAGCTGGCAGAAATGATTTAGTGTCTGCTAGTTTATAAGATTAAAGGCAATTAACATTGCCGTTAAAAACAGTAACAGCATACCAGGCAAAAAAATAAAATCCGCAACATTCTCATATTTTGTTCTATGCGGGTTTTTATTTCTTATCGATAGGACACTGCTTGTCAATCATTCTGGCGGGGCTGTCCGGCCGGGCTTATACATTCCCCAAAACTGAACTTTTACCAGCCCGTAAGCCTACCTGCAAAAGTTTCCCATCCTTTTCAAAGGAGGGGACAGTATGTTTTTATAACTTGTTATAAAAATATTTAGGGGTGGTTAAACTGCAGCGCATGAAAAATGTCGTCATTAACAACATACCCGAATTAAAACCTCCCGGCAAACAGCTCTGTAACCACAGCACCTCCGCAGAGGCCATCCTCGGGACAAATCTTTAAAAAGAGCCAACTGCAAGACCGTAAATTTCGTCATCAGCATAGCCTCGGAAATTTTATTGCAGACTTCTATTGCCCATCCGAAAAATTAGTGATTGAACTGGATGGTGAAGATCATTTTTGGGAACCAGGCATTGAGAAAGATCGTATTAAAGAAAACTTTTTAAAAAGTAGAGGAATACAACTGCTGCGCTTCGAAAACAAGAGGGGGTTTGAAAGTACCGCCTGGGTGTTAGAAAAAATTAAAGCGGAGTTTAACCACCCCTGATTTTATGCTGCGCATAAAATCGGTCCCCTCCTTGAAAAGGAGGGGAAACTTCTTGCCCTTTCCGTTCAGGCAGGCTTCGCTTCCGATAACTATCGGAACGCAAGGCTGCCAATGATGAACGTTGG
>JBBRCW010000536.1:0-2894 GCA_038204535.1 Chitinophagales bacterium
GGGTAATGGGTGTCGAGCGCATACCGAAGGTTGGGCAGGGCCGCGCCAAGGTGTACCATCGCCGCCAGCGAAATTCCTAAATGGCTGTTTGAATGCATAGACAAGTCACGGCCAAACGTTTCGCAAATAGAGGCAAGATTCATGGATGCATGCAAACCGCCCCAAAAATGGTGGTCACTTAAAATAATATCTTCTGAATGTACTTTTATGCTGTTGGGTATATCATCGAACGAGGTAGTACACATGTTTGTAGCCAGGGGAATTTGTAATTCTTTACCAACAGCAGCCATATTATCCTGCCCTCTCACCGGGTCTTCAAGATATTCAATAATGGGTTTCAACATTCGCCCGTATTTAATGGCGGTCTCCACTTGCCAAACGCCGTTAGGATCTATTCGCAGCGGAACGTCAGGACCAAACTCATCATAAAGTGCAAACATGGTGTCTACTTCAACCTGGGGCTCAAAAACACCTGCTTTCAGCTTAATCGATTTAAAGCCAAAATCTTTGCACATGGCTTTGGCCTGCTCCACCATTTCGCCGGGCGTTCTGCCGCTTGCCTGCCTTGCTTTGGCCCAGCCGGTGGCATGTTCATCGGTTCCAAAAGCAAGTTTGCCTCCGGCTCCTGCAGGCTTATAAAAAAGGTAGGCGGCAAAGGGAACAGTATCTCTTAATTTACCACCCAATAAATCAACGACTGGCCGACCGATTACTTTACCAATAATATCAAGGCAGGCTACTTCTATCGAGCTAAAAATATGAACCAGTTTTCGCTGGTCCCATGGTGTCAGGCCCCGCTCACTCATGTTTTCTTTACCAAAATTTTTGGTCAGTATCTCTCTTATCTTGTTCAGTTGAAACGGGTCTTTTCCAATAATTAACTGACCTGCCAAAACAAGGGCCTCATTAATGGCTGAATTTCCGGGTATTTCGCTTACGCCGGTAATGTTGTCTTCGGTTACGATCTCCACAATGGTTCGCAATGCATAAGGCGCATGCAAACCTGCGGCATTCAGCAGGGGAGGATCGGTAATGGCGATAGGTGTTATGATTACTTCTTTAATTTGTGGTCCGTGAATATGAGGAGCAGTAAAATTCATGATGGCTTTTATTTTATGGTAAGCAAACTTTTCAGTTTTTTTGGTTTCGGTCTTTGGAGATGTAATTAATCATCGTTGCGTCGTATGCTGAAGCTGCAGTTTGCATCAAGACTAAAAACGTCTTGACACTTATACAATTGTTACACTATTCAGCTTGCTCCTTTTTCGGTTCGTAACTCCGGAAGCTTATTCTAAAATTAGTTTAAGCAAAAATTTTCCCCCTTCAAAAGGACTTATTGAGCGCCAGGATTAGAAAGCTGTTCCAGCAGCAAGGCCAGCGCGCTGTGGTCCAGTTCTCCATTGCCCTGTGCAATCAGCGCATCCATTTGTGCGGCAACTATTGCCGATCCAAACATGGGCACCGAATAATCCCTGCCTGCCTGCAAGGCCAGGTTCATATCTTTTCGGTGCAACTTGATTTTGAATCCGGGTTTAAAGTTTTTGTCTATTATGCGCTGGCCATGCAGATCCAATATCCGGCTTTGGGCAAATCCGCCTAATAACACCTCTCTCATTTTAACCAGGTCTACCCCAGCCTTTTTGGCAAAAGTAAAGGCTTCGGCTACTGCCTGAATGGTCATGCCCACAATCATTTGATTGCAAACTTTTGTGGTTTGGCCGGCGCCTGCTTCGCCTATCAAAACAATGTTCTTACCCATCAGTTTAAACAGCGGCAGGGCCCGTTCAAATGCGGCTTCACCTCCGCCCACCATTATCGATAGCGATGCGGCTTCCGCACCTACCTGTCCGCCTGATACTGGCGCGTCTAAAGCTTCAACGCCTTTTTGCTGCAACTGCTCATATACTTTTTTTGCGGTGCCCGGCGCTATCGATGACATGTCAATAAACAATGCCCCTTCATTAATGCCTTCTATCACTCCGTCTTTACCCAGCACAACGTCTTCTACCTGTGGCGAATCCGGCAGCATGGTTATAACGATGTCGGCGTTTTCAGCTACCTCTTTGCTTGTAGCGAATGCTGAAGCGCCTGCCTTTACCAGTTCGGCGGAGGCTTCATTTCTTTCAAGTACCGATAAAGGATAACCTGCCTTTAATAAGTGATGGGCCATGGGTTTCCCCATAATGCCCAACCCTATAAATCCTACTTTTTCCATAATCAATGATATTTGTTCAATAAGAGAAATTAATACATTTATTTCAAATCCAGTGTTTTGATGTTCTTCTGAAAGATTCCTCGTTCCTCGGAATGACAAGACCAGTGTCATCCCGAGGCACGAGGGATCCGCCGTTGATCTGGGAGGGATTCCTTCCCGATCAAAATCGGGATCGGAAGGACAACCCATATGTCATCCCTATTAATTAATTTTTGGGTTGCCAAAAAAGTTCTTTGAAGATGACAGAGCATAAAGCGTCTAATACCGAAGCTCCATTTTCCCAAAAATCGAACTTTTACCAGCCGTAAACCAGCCTGCAAAAGTTTCCCCGCCTTTTAAAGGAGGGGACAGAATGTTTTTATAACTTGTTATAAAAACATTCAGGGGTGGTTAATGTGCAACACATAAAAAACGCTTTCATAAACAACAAACCAGAATTAAAACTTCTCCGCAAACAACTCCGTAACCACAGCACCTCTGTTGGGACTAAAGCGGAGTTTAACCACCCCTGATTTTATGCTCCGCATAAAATCGGTCCCCTCCTTGAAAAGGAGGGGAAACTTCACAAATTGTTTACAAAATGTGTCATTGGCAGGCACGAGGCATCCATGGTTGATCTGGAGGGGATTCCTTCCCGATCAAAATCGGGATCAGAATGACAAAGCCAGTGTCATCCCGA
>JBBRCW010000537.1:0-2890 GCA_038204535.1 Chitinophagales bacterium
GCTTCAGATAAAGCGGTGTACTGGAACTCGGAGAATTCAATGGCCAGCCTACCTTCCTTTTTTACATTCGGCATAGCTTCGGGATCAAAAGCAATAACAGAGGCGCCGCCTGCCAATAAGGTTTCTATAATCTCCAATGCCGGCGACTCTCGTATATCATCTGTATTTGGCTTAAAAGAAAGTCCCCATATTGCAAAACGCTTGCCTTTCAGATTGCCGTCAAAATACTGATTTATCTTATTGCTGAAATATTCCTTCTGCAAAGTGTTTACCTGCATTACAGCATTTAGTATTTTAAAATCATACACTGCTTCTTTAGCAGAAACAGCTAAAGCCCTTACATCTTTTGGAAAACAGCTGCCCCCATATCCAAGTCCTGGATACAAAAAATGTTTGCCAATTCTGAAATCCGTTCCGATACCTCTTCGCACCATATCTACATCTGCACCCAATTTTTCAGAAAGCACCGCTATCTCATTCATAAATGAGATTTTCATGGCGAGAAAACTATTAGCCGCATATTTTGTAAGCTCGGCACTCTTTTCATCCATAAAAATGATTGGATTACCCTGTCGTACAAAAGGTTCATACAATTGCAACATTATTTTCTTTGCCCGTTCAGAGCTGGTTCCAATAATGACTCTGTCCGGTTTCATAAAATCGTCTACAGCAGCACCCTCTCTTAAAAATTCCGGGTTACTTACCACATCAAAAGCATCTGCCAGCAAATCAGTGCCTGATTGTAGAATAGCGGCTTTTACTTTTTCTGCTGTACCCACCGGTACTGTACTCTTATCAACTATTACTTTATACTCTCCCGGTTGTAATAATTTACCCAGGTCTTTTGCCACCCCCAATATATATTTCAGGTCAGCGCTACCATCCTCACCTGTTGGGGTAGGTAGGGCTAAAAAAATAAGCGAAGCACCTTCTATCCCTTCGGATAAAGAGGATGTGAAACGAAGCCTTTCTTCTTTTATATTCCTGATAAATATTTTTTCAAGACCCGGCTCATAAATAGTGATCACACCAGATTGTAACTTATTAACCTTTTCTTTATCAATATCAATACAGGTCACTTGGTTTCCTGTTTCTGCAAAACAAGTTCCACTTACAAGACCTACATAGCCCGTTCCAACTACAGCAATTTTCATTGTATAAATTTATTATTAAAAATTCGACAGCTTTTTAACTTACTTGATCTCTGTACCAGCGAAATGTTCGTTGCAAACCATCTTTTACAGCAACTTTTACTTCATATCCCAAAAGTTGCTTTGCCTTCGAAATATCCGCAAGGCTGTGTTTTACATCACCTGTTCGTTCGGGTCCATGTTTTGGTGCAATTGAAGTTCCCGCTTCTTTTCGCAATCCTTCATACAGTTCGTTCAACGAAGTTTGCTCCCCGCAGGCAATATTGTATACTTGATTTAGAGCTTCATTATTAGTTGTGAATAGCGAAAGCAAATTAGCCTGCACAGCATTGTCTACATAGGTAAAGTCACGGCTATGCTCACCATCGCCATTAATAACTGGCTGCTCTTTCTTTAAAATTGCTTCAGCAAATAAGGGAATTACTGCTGCATATGGGCCTGCTGGATTTTGACGGGGACCGAAAATATTAAAATAACGAAGACCAATTAATTCTAAGCCATACAACTCGCCAAAAACTTTTGCATATAACTCGTTCACAAATTTTGTTACCGCATACGGTGAAAGTGGTTTGCCAATCTTATCTTCTACCTTGGGTAATCCGGGATGATCGCCATAGGTTGAAGAGCTGGCAGCATACACAA
The DNA here is from genome assembly GCA_038204535.1 of Chitinophagales bacterium. GTDB lineage: Bacteria > Bacteroidota > Bacteroidia > Chitinophagales > Chitinophagaceae > Segetibacter. Next base: position 1,794 of record JBBRCW010000537.1, read on the forward strand.
TCCGCTTAATATTATTCTCTTTGGCCGCGGTAAAAATATTCAGCGTACCCGTAATATTTACATCATTAGTTGTTAGCGGGTCATTAATAGAACGGGGAACAGAGCCCAACGCCGCCTGGTGAGTAATCCTATCAATATTAGCACAGGCATCCAAACACGACTGATAATTTCGAATATCAGCCTTTCCAAATTCAAACTTTGGATGGCTTTTGAATTCTTCAATATTTTTTAGGCTACCCGTTGCTAAATTATCCATCACTCTTACTAGTGATACATCAGGATGTTCCAACAAAGCAGCAACTATATGCGAGCCGATAAAACCAGCACCGCCTGTCACAAGAATACGCATTAAATATTAAAATTATTTTTTCTTAAACCAATTAACAGGGTTCAGATAACCAAGCACTTTTTCAAAAAATGTAGGAGGAGGTGTCTCTTCTTCATAGTAGCTACCATAACCATAGCCGTAACCATAACCGTAGCGGCCATAACCGTAGTATCCATAACCAGTCTTCAACTTTACATCATTAATTACTACAGCTACTTTAGGTAATTTATGTTGGGTATAGAACTCATCTATCAGCGTAATTTGTTTTTTAAATGTATGCCCTTGTCTCACCATATACAGTGTGCTGTCACAAAACTTACTCAAAGTTTGCGCATCACTTACCATTCCAACAGGTGCAGTATCTACAATTACCACTTCAAATTCCTTTTTTAGCCAAACAAACATTTCTTCAACTTTTTCACTTAACAAAAGCTCAGAAGGGTTAGGCGGTATAGGACCACAACCTAAAACATATAGATTTTCTGCATCAGGTACTTTTCTTATTAAATCAGGAAGTTCTGCTTTCCCTATCAAGAAATTGGTCAAGCCGGGACCTTTCTCCATATTCAAACCAGAAAGCACTTTTGGTTTGCGTATATCCATTTCAAGGATAACGGTTTTCTTACCTGCCAACCCAAGCACTGCCCCAACATTGGTACTTAAAAAAGACTTTCCTTCGCCACTGAAAGAAGAAGTAACGAGTAATGTAAATCGTTCTGCTTTTCCAATTACATATTGAAGATTGGATCGTATAATCCTAAATTGCTCC
>JBBRCW010000538.1:0-2867 GCA_038204535.1 Chitinophagales bacterium
CCCCCAAAAAATAAAAGCCAACTTAATGGTGCACAAAAGCGTTTATTAAGTAAAAGTTGCTAAACGGTTTTAATTTTAGGATATGAATTATCTTTTCGGATCAATATTTACCTGGGTACTGATGGGTTCATTTGGCTGCGGTCAAAATACAGTGCCCGTTGTAAGCAAAGTTTCTAACGATAGTATCTATACTTATGGCAAAGGCACTTATGATGGTATTGGTAAATATTATTTTGGCAGGGAAATAGCCCATGTAATGGGGGCTGGAGGTGCCGGCTGGCTTGAGCGGGCAGAACGCGAAAAAGAAGAAGGCATAGCAAAGGTGCTGAAGGCGCTGCCGGTTACAGATAGCAGTGTGGTGGCCGATATTGGCGCCGGAACAGGGTATTACAGCTTTAAGATTGGTAAAAAAGTGCCCGTCGGCCATGTGTACGCCGTGGATATACAGGATGAAATGCTAGGTTATATGCAACGTACAATTGCAGAAGGAGGCTACAAGAATGTGACAGTAGTTAAAGGCAGCGAACAAAATCCTAACCTCGCCGACAATTCTGTTGACCTGGCTATTATGGTAGATGTGTACCACGAACTGGCGTTTCCACACGAAATGTTGCAAAATCTGCGAAAAGTTTTAAAACCAACCGGTCGCATTTTATTGTTAGAATACAAAGGCGAAGATCCATCCATCCCTATTAAAGCATTACACAAAATGACCATTCAGCAGGCCGAAAAGGAAATGGTGGCGAATGGATTTTCACGTATTGCTCAAAATGTACCATTGCCCATTCAGCATTTTTTATTATTTGGAAAAAACGAATAATTGTAACGGCCTCCAATTTCTAATCAGCAAAATGTTGTTGGCTTTGGCGATCGCGACACCAGCTTGCCATCGAAAATCCATTATAAAAACATTCATATATTCATCTAAAATTCAGAGCTGCATAAAACGGCTTCAGGTATTAGCAATATTATAAGAATGATAACGCTGAACCCTTTGCCGGGGCGATTTTCAGGTGCATTTTTAAATCCCCGGATTATATCTTTTGTCCGCTGTTTAATGCTATAAGGGAATTCATCATTACTCCCTGAAAAATTAAAAATTGTTTGTATAGAGCGATTTTTCTACCAAATTGGTTTCGATAAACCTGACCGAAATTTCAAAACAGATAATTCTATATCTTATTGCCTTATCCTTTCCTGATTTATAGCACTTTCCAGCAGATTGACAGCTTCAAATAAGAAAGGCGTTTCAGCTAGCCTGCTTTTTTTCTGCTTTTGAAATTCAGACAGGATACTCAACTATTTATCCATCTTGAGAAGCTAATCATAATTTTCAAATTTCCCCCGGTTCAACAGTATATTGTGGCGGCTAATTGCGGAAAAACGGTCTTTTCTAAAAAAAGATGCTATTTTCTCAAAAATATTTTTATTTAATCTTGGCGTGTATTGTGTAACCCCTTACCTTTGCGCTCCCAATTAATAAAATTGGGTCCAGATTATGTCCCAAAGAATTAGAATCAAATTACAATCTTACGATCACAACCTGGTAGATAAATCTGCTGAGAAAATTGTGAAAACTGTTCGTAGCACCGGCGCTGTTGTTACAGGTCCTATTCCTTTGCCTACACAAAAGAAAATATTTACTGTTTTGCGTTCTCCGCACGTAAATAAAAAGGCTCGCGAACAATTTCAATTGTGTACACACAAAAGATTATTAGATATCTATACTTCCAGCAGCCGTACTGTAGATGCTTTAAGTAAACTTGATTTGCCAAGCGGCGTTGAGGTTGAAATAAAGGCATAAAGCCCCTGCCCCCGAAGGGGGTGCAATGAAACTTCTTCCTGATGGAAGAAAAAAGTTCTTACACATTATCCTCTTTGTACTCTTTTTTAGGAGTGTACTTAAGGGTCAAAATATTTCCTCTAAATCCCCTTTTCGGGATGAAGGGGCGATCATCTCTCAATCGTTCACAGGTACGAAAAAAGAGCGCTGATTACAATAAATTTCCTCCTTGTATTCCCCCTTCGGGGGATTGAGGGGGCTACATATGAACAAGCCCTTCGAGGTTTGTTTACCATCGGTACTTCCTCTTCCCGAAAAGCATTTGGGAAAACAACGGAAAAGGTCGATGGCAAACAGGGGATCGATTTCAGCAGCAATGCAGGAAGTCCCTATAGCATCGGGGCACAAACAATAAACAATGAAAGGTATTATTGGTAAAAAGATTGGGATGACCAGTATCTTCGGCACCGATGGAAAACAGACCGCTGTAACCATTATCGAGGCGGGTCCAAACACCGTAACCCAGGTCAAAACTAAAGACACTGATGGTTATTCTTCCGTTCAGTTAGCATACGGAGAAAAGAAAGAAAAGAACTCCACTAAGGCCGAAATCAATCACTTCGCTAAGGCCAATACCTCTGCCAAGAGGATCGTAAAAGAATTCAGAAATTATTCAATAGAGAAAACTTTAGGAGAAACTGTTACCGTTGACATTTTTGCCGAAGGCGATAGTGTTGAAATTGTAGGTACTACAAAAGGTAAAGGTTTCCAGGGTGTTGTTAAGCGTCATGGTTTTCATGGTGTGGGCGAAAACTCTCACGGACAGCATGACCGTCAAAGAGCACCCGGATCAATAGGTGGTTCGTCTTACCCAGCACGTGTATTTAAAGGTATGCGAATGGCAGGCCGTATGGGTCAGGACCGTGTAAAAGTGAAAGGTTTAAAAGTGGTTAAAATCTTCGCAGAAAAGAATTATTTATTAATCAGTGGTTCTGTTCCCGGCCACAATGGTTCCATCGTTTTAATACAGAAATAATATGCAAGCAGACGTTTTAGATATAAAAGGTAAAACTACCGGCAGATC
>JBBRCW010000539.1:0-2854 GCA_038204535.1 Chitinophagales bacterium
CAGTTCCACTTTAGCCTTTAATTCAACACTGATAACCTTTTCTATCAGGAAATCAACTCTGCGTAACCCGATATAATCGCCTTTATACATCACCTTCATTTCAAACTCTTTTACAAAGCAAAGATTACTATTATTCAATTCGATTGCCAGTGCATTTTGATAAATATATTCCTGGTAACCTGTCCCCAAAACTCTATGAACCTCCATTGCACATCCAATGATCTTGTAGGTGAGTTCTTTGTATTAAAGTTCTCCGTTTTCCATGAAATAAAGGTTTTAAGAAGAGGAAATGCAAATACGAAATGCCAATAGAATTACCGACAGTACCAGAGTGCGACGCAAGTAAAGCCAAAAATCCGCATTTATGCCGGGTCAATAAAAAAATCCCTGAATCAACGTTCGATCAATTTTATTCCTCTCTAATCCAATTAATCCAGTAAATCGTGGTTCTACAATATCTTCTTCGCCTCATAGCTCAGCACTTCGCCCACTACTTCGTGTAACTGGCCCTTTTTGTCGGTCATTAAAAACTCAAGCAGCAGTTTATTCAAATCTAAACCGGTGGCGTGCGGTGGCAATGCGTTGGCCAGTTGATTGACTACAAGGATGTTTTGTTCTTTCAGGTTTTTAACGGCATTCCACCCGTCGGCGGTTACATATATCTGTTGTGTAATATTGTGGTCAAATTCTTCTTTAATGCTTCGGGTAAGCAGCAATTGCATATCGCGGGCACTAACACCTGCCTGGTTAACACGACTAATAAGGTTAGGCAATGCAATACGGTCAACCAGCAGCGTTAGCCTTTCGTATGCCTGCAGCCGCAGCTTAAAACTCGAACCTTCGCCATGAGCGGAATTTTCGTCGGCTTTGGCGCCTTGCCTTTGCTGGTAAAAAAGATAGGCTAAGAATCCGCCGAACATAAAAACAATGATAATACACAAAACGAGGGTGGTTGTTTCCATACAATATTTTTTTTGGCAAAAATAGGGGGTAACGTGCGGCTGGCTGTTATCGGGCTTATTTTTCGCTATTTTATTTAGTTCTGTGTCAGATGTTTTGTCCGGTAGAAATGGAGACCTGCTTCCCTTAGTAAGCTGGAAATTTTTATAAAACGGTCAAAAGTTAAAATACACTGGTATTTCCGGTAATCGAAGGTTCAACTGCCGGTTAAGAGGCGATGGAGTTGTATTTTCGTAAAAAATAACGGTATGGAAGTATTGACCAATGCCCCCGTTACTTTAACAGAAGGGGCAATTGAAGAATTAAACCGGTTAATGAATGAGCCTGGATTTGATAAAAGCCAGTATTTGCGCATTGGCGTTAAAGGTGGTGGCTGCAGCGGCATGACTTATGTTCTGGGCTTTGATAAGTTAGAGGAGAACGATGAGGAATTTGAGTTAGGCGGTGTTCATTGCATCATGACTAAATCGCATGGTTTGTATTTAATGGGGATGGAAATCGACTTTCAGGGGGGACTAAATACCCGCGGATTTACCTTTAGCAATCCCAATGCAAGCAAAACCTGCGGCTGTGGGACCAGTTTTGCGGTGTAGATTTGGGCGTTAGCGGCACCTGAACCGCTTACATTATTGAACCACCAACTATCAACATAAACAATTTATAGACTGCTGCATGTGCATACTTTTGAGACACTTAACAAAGCGCAAAGTACAATACTGCATTAAAAGAACAAATGACTACCGCTGTTCGTGTTGAGCCAGGTGTATTAACCTATTATGCTGTTGCAGACCTAAGCGATCCGACAAACATAACAATTCTTGAAATATATGCTGACACAGCCGCGTATAAATTGCATATAGAGACTCCTCACTTTAAAAAATACCAGGAAATCGTAAAGGATATGGTAAAGTCTTTGGAACTTGTTGACGTTACTTTAATTATCTCGGCTAAAAAGCCCGATATGTAATAAAGTCTATCCCGAAGGCTCGTTTATGGAAAGTGTCGGTTATTAAACTACAATGTTAGTGGCAAACGTTAACAATAACATTTGTAAATGCATAGCCTGACCAGCAACACCTGTGCAATAGTAATTCTTATCATCTTTTGTTCAAGCCTTCACAACGCTGATACGGTGTCCTAACGACTGCTTTTACCGTATATTGGCGGTTAAGAAGGTTATGAAGAGGTATTTCGTTTAAAATGATTTTAATTGAATTGATTATTTTTTCCAAAACATATACACATGATAATAGAAAAAATCATTACAGCAGATAAATTTTCCGCCATTACCGACTATTGGAACCCGCGAATTGCCGGGGAGTTAAATGGCCAGCAGGTAAAACTGGTAAAGTTTAAGGGTGAATTCACCTGGCACAAACATGACAATGAAGATGAAATGTTTTATGTAGTACAAGGCCAGTTCGACATGCATTTTCGCGACAAGACAATTACCTTAAAGCAAAACGAATTCTTAATTGTACCTAAAGGAACTGAACATTGCCCCGTAGCCGAAAATGAAGTTTCGGTAATGTTGATTGAGCCTGCCGGCACGCTTAATACAGGCGATACCAGGAGTGAGTTAACCCGCGATCATCCCGATATTATATAAAAGGTTTTGCGCCGGGAAGAAGTATTTTTTAGTTGATCGGGTTTGTAAACAGACCAGCCAGGCTACATTCCTGACTGGTCTGTTTTATAGATTGCCTATCAGTTTATCCATAGGTTTCAAACGGTTCTCTTCTTAGCTGCCTTTCCTTTTCTTTGCGGTTCAGAAATTTATAAACCAGTGAGTAGATGATCGGCAGAATTAGCAATGTTAAAATAGTGGAGGTTACCAGCCCGCCGATAACCACCACAGCGAGGGGTTTTTGTGTTTCGCTGCCAATACCTGTGC
>JBBRCW010000540.1:0-2819 GCA_038204535.1 Chitinophagales bacterium
ATTATGCCGGTGGGGACTACAACGTATTTTCAAAAAATCACACATTGATTTTCAAGGAATAAGAAATTTTGACAACATAAAAACAGCGGATTTTAACAGATAAGGATGCCTTTTTTAACAAAAGGAGCAAATGAGGCTGCAATGTGGGTTAAAAGAAGTAAGAATGTTCAATAGACACAACAACGGCTTTGCTACCTAACCTGCTCAATCAAACTACACGGCATGTTGCCCCCTTGAATTTTGCAACCTTCAGTTTTTTGAGCGGGACTAGGCTTAAGTCATTCTGGCATGTTGGACCACCCGCAGGTATTTATTTGTGAGCGCTTATATGATATTTTTTTGTTCCCTACCGGTTTAAATTAAAAGGGAACAATGTCACAAAAGCCAATAATAATGGAACAATTAAAACAGATACTTCAGTTAAAAAACGATGGAATTCCCATCCGGGAGATTGCCCGGCGTACTGGTATTAGCCGCAACAGTGTACGTAAATATTTCGCCCTGCTTGCATGCGGACACCGATGAGCGCATCGATTGCCAGGTATTTGTTTCCATACTTACTTACAGCGGCCTTATATTTTGCCAGGCTGTCGGCTCTCAAAAAACCCAAACTGTCATCTGCAAAGTTTATTCACGCCAGGGTGTGGATAATTACTTTACGCGGCAAACGGTAATAATAAATACGTGCATAGCTTTGCCAAATGAAGTACAATGCAACAACTTTAAATAAATTGGAGAAAGTGCTGGAGGAGTCCGGCTATGTGATACGTTACGAGCGGGGTAATTTCCAAAGCGGTTATTGCATTTTAGAAGAAAGAAAAGTGATTGTTTTAAACAAATTTTTGAGCGTGGAAGGAAGGATCAATACGGTTATAGAACTGATGCCCCAACTGGTGATCGCCTACGATCAATTAACCCTTGAATCTCAAAAATTATACGATGAGGTAAGCAAGAATGCAAATATCGCGGCAAAGGCCGGTAAGGCAGCAGAAGACGAACTTTTTAATTAAACCGGCAAATATGCCTCACCCTTGTTGCTTTTATTGAGTTCCGCTTTTCATTCATTCCACAGTATAAGAGTGTTAGCTATTTATTTTGATGGATGACGCAAATACGCAGGCAAACACTGCGGATAGATGCAGGAAAGTATAGCCAGCCCCGGCGGGAAAATTTCTTTTGTAAACGGCCATGATTTCATAACCGTCAATCCTCCTATTTTTAATGATTTGATGCTGTTACCTAATTGACAGGTGGGCAATCAATTTGCAAATCGTTTGGCATTTTCGTGTAGGTTTGCGCCGTGAGTTTTCCGCCTCTTCAAATAACATTTCTTGGAACCGGTACCAGCAGCGGTGTGCCTATGGTGGCCTGTGATTGCGAAGTCTGTACTTCAGCAGATCCAAAAGATAATCGCTTGCGAAGCAGCATATTGGTGCAATCCGCTACAACGACCATCGTGGTAGATGCTACCCCCGACTTTCGCCAGCAAATGTTACGCGAAAAAATAAAGGAAATTGATGCCATATTGATCACTCATCCCCATAAAGACCATGTTGCAGGTATTGATGATACCCGGCCATTCCAGTTTTTTCTGAAAAGGCCCACTAAAGTGTACGGTAATCAGTCGTCGTTAAATGGCATAAAGCAAGAAATACCTTATGCTTTTGAAGAGATCAGGTATCCGGGCGTGCCAGCGATTGAACTGCACGAAATTTCGCTGGAGCCGTTTGTCATTGGCGATATTCCAATTGCGCCTATAGAAGTCTGGCACCATAAAATGCGGGTCTATGGTTTTAGGTTTGGAAATTTTACTTATATTACTGATGCAAACCGGATAGTTGCGGAAGAACGCGAAAAGATAAGCGGCAGTAAAATAATTGTTTTAAATGCCCTGCGCCACGAAAGGCATATTTCGCATTTTTCGCTCAGTGAAGCAATTGAGGTGGTTAACGAACTTGAAGTGTCCGAAGCTTATTTTACCCACATTAGCCACCAGTTGGGTTTGCATAACACTATTTCGGAAGGATTGCCCAAAGGGATTCGACTTGCGTATGATGGGCTCCGGCTGGTAGTGTAGGTTTTTTCGCCAGTTGCAAAGCTATCAGCATGAAATATTGGTGGGCATTAGTTGTACGCGATTATTTTACTTTCAGCAAGCGCGAACGTAACGGACTTGTTATTTCCGTTGTGTTGGTAACAATAGCATCTATCGTATTAACCAGGTTTTTTCATCCTCCCAAACAAAATATCAATCAGCAGGCCTTTATAAAAGAGATCGCTCAATTAAAAATAACCATTGACAGTACCGGTCGCAACCGGTTTGCCGGTAACCGTGCCGATGAAAATTTTGACTATTATCAGCCCAAAAGAAATTCTTTTACCGATAAGATAAAAGGCGAATTATTTGTGTTTGATCCTAACACCCTCAGTGCTGAGGGTTGGAGAATGTTAGGCGTAAAAGACAAGACTATACAAACCATTCAACGCTTTCTAGAAAAGGGATATACTTTTAAGCAACCCGCAGATATTGGTAAGATCTATGGAATGCGCCCCGAACAGGTTAACCGGCTGTTGCCCTATGTTCATATAGAAGGAAAGCCAGTCAAAAACACTTTTGGCGAAAATGCGGCCATCGTCAATGCGGCTACCCTTCCAACTGAGAAACGTGACTCTTCAATTATTGAAATTAACCAGGCCGACTCAGCGGCGTTTATAATGTTGCCAGGTATCGGCTCGAAGTTGTCGGCCCGCATTTTAAATTTTAGAAATAAGCTGGTTGGCTTTGTAACAGTTGACCAGGTTGCGGAAACCTATGGCCT
>JBBRCW010000541.1:0-2772 GCA_038204535.1 Chitinophagales bacterium
AATTTGCCAGATAGCGTCAGTGAAAATAGTTTTACAATAGTTGAAACAATATTTCAAAGTATGGTTTTAAAAGCCTGAAACAATATCCTTAGCCGTGGGTGAAGCCCACGGACAAAAAACGGCAGATGAATATGAGCCCTGTAAGGGCGGCATAGTATCGGACGATTGGGTGTTAGGTGGAAGGCAGGAGGCAATAGGCAGAAGGCAGAAGGCAATAGGGCAATAGGCAAAGGGCAGAAGGCAGGAGGCAATAGGCAGAAGGCAGAAGGCGGAAGGCAAAGGGCAATAGGCAATAGGCAATAGGCAGAAGGCAATAGGCAATAGGCATAAAGACATGAATTTAAATCTATAGAAAAGCCCGAAGGGCTTTAATTTGAATAGCCGCAGGTGAAACCTGCGGAGGTGAAACCTGAGGAAAAATTTAAACAACCCCAAAGGGGTTGAACATGGAAATATGGCGATGTTTTAAAAAATTATTGTAAAACGTGAAATGACTAATCATCATCTTCAACCAAAATAACCACCAAAACAATTTAAAATATTTTTATCATTAAATATATCCCGGTACCTCCTTGTCCACCCTTATCTCAAACATAAAGACCATTGTAAACGTGCACCCCGGTAAAGAGCATTTGCGTGGAAACCGGCTGGCAGAATTGCCTTGTATCGACAATGGATACATCATCATTGAAGGCAAACACATAGCCGAAGTGGGCCGCATGGAAGACCTGGTGCACATACATACTTCGTTTGCGGAATCGTACGATGCGGAAGGCAGGTATGTGATGCCATCTTGGTGCGATAGCCATACGCACCTGGTATTTGCGGGCAGCCGCGAAGGGGAATTTGTGGATAAGCTGAAAGGATTATCATACGCCGAAATTGCAGCCAAAGGCGGAGGTATATTAAATTCGGCAAAGGTGCTGAACGAAACTTCGGAAGAGGAACTATTTAACCAATCGTACCAACGGCTGCAACAGGTTATTCATACCGGCACCGGGTGTATTGAAATAAAAAGCGGCTACGGACTTTCATTGGCCGGCGAACTAAAAATGCTGCGGGTCATTAAAAGGCTGCAGCAATCAACCAGGGCAACTATAAAATCCACCCTGTTGGCGGCACACGCTGTGCCTGCAGAATTTGCGGGAAACAAACAAGGCTACATCGATTTAATCATAAACGAAATGCTGCCCATTGTGGCTGCCGAAAATCTTGCGGATTATATTGACGTGTTTTGCGAACAGGGATTTTTTACACCAGACGAAACCATTCGCATTTGCAATGAGGGTTTAAAATTTGGCCTGAAACCAAAAATACATGCCAACCAATTGTCGGCATCGGGCGGGGTAGAGGCGGGGGTGTCTGTTGGAGCCCTAAGTGTAGATCACCTGGAAAGTATGGACGATCATGCTATAGCCGCTCTTTCAAATTCAAATACAATCGGAACATTGCTGCCAACAGCGGCTTTCTTTTTACGCATGCCCTTTCAGCCTGCGCGGCAGTTGATCAGTCAGAATTGCGCGGTAGCCCTTGCATCAGATTACAACCCAGGTTCTTCTCCCTCTGGCAATATGAATTTTGTTGTTGCGCTGGCATGCATACAAATGAAAATGCTTCCCGAAGAAGCGATTAATGCGGCCACAATCAACGGGGCCTGCGCCATGGAAGTGCAACACCTGGCAGGCAGTATCTATGCCGGTAAAAATGCTAATCTCTTCATTACCCAGCCTATGCCGTCGCTTGCATATCTACCCTATAGCTTCGGTAATAATTTAATTGAGAAAGTTATGCTTGGCGGGCAGTGGGTTCGGTAGTTGCTTTAAAAAATTTAACCCAAAGCCTCTTATTAACCTTTTTTCTTTAAAGAGGACTCCCTAACAATCAAATCAGAATTAAGAATGACCGTACTGGTATTTTGAAGATTGATGGACCCGTTTAAATGGTTGATAAGCATTTGAGCTGCAGTTTCGCCAACGTTATATCCCGAATAATTAATGGTGGTAAGGTTTGGTTCTATAATAGTACTGATGGTATCGTTATTAAAACCTACCACAGCTATATCATCAGGTACCGTTAAACCTGCTTTCTTAAATTCCTGGATGCAAATGGCTGCCGGATAATCTCCCGTTACAAATAATCCGTCGGGCCGCTGTTTTAACTGCATTAACTGGTGGGCGGCAACAATGGTGCTTTCTTTCTTCAGGTCATTAATAATTACCAGCTTTTCATCCAGCTTTATTTTATGATCATCCAGCGCTGCCTTATAGCCCTTGTATCGCTGGTCGTACACATTACGCGTAAGACTGGCGGTTATATGTGCAATTCGCTTGCATCCCTGTTCAATAAGGTGGCTCGTAGCATCGTAACCGGCTTTAAAATTGTTGATGATTACTTTGGTGCCCCCATTTTTTTCTTCAACACGGTCAAAAATATAATGGGAATTTTTTTGCTGATGAACTGTTCGAAATGCGACAGGTCGGGTGTATCAAATGCCAGCGAAGCGATTAATCCGTCAACCCTTTTATGAAACAGGTGGTTGGCGTTCTTTACTTCTCTTAAGCCAGACTCTGCACTGTGGGCAATCAATATATCATAGTCGGAATGGGCGATTACTTTTTCAATTCCACTTAACACGCTCAGCATAAAGGTGCTGTTTAGTTCGTGCATCATTACGCCAATGGTTTGCGTTTTGTTTTTGCGAAGGTTGCTGGCAAAATTATTACTTCGGTAGCCCATCTCTTTGGCTGCCGCGGCTATTTTATGGGTGGTTGA
>JBBRCW010000542.1:0-2746 GCA_038204535.1 Chitinophagales bacterium
TGCAGGTTGATTGCTATGGGTGGTGCGGGTTGACATCTGCTAATATATAAAATCTTCGGTCGGTCTGGTGTTTACGTGTCCCATGCCGGGGTCCCTTGGCTGGCGCGCATATGCTATGAAGGAGACCCCAGCAGGACGAAAGGCACAACAGCTTCATTTATAATCTATTTGCAGATGAAGAACACCTGCAAAGGCGGAAAAGGCGGAAATTTATACTTTTTCGTTAATCTCTACTTTAGCATTGGTAACCAAATCGTCCTTACTAAGTTCCAGGCCATTGTCGAGATGATATTTTAAACCTTTTGCTTCAGGCAAGTTTTCAGCATCTTCCAAATGAAATTCTAAAGCTTCTTTCATTTCTGAAATAGTCTTCTCAATTGTTTTACCTGTTGCAATGCAGCCTAAAACATCAGGCGAATATGCGCTGTAGTTTTTTGTTCCCTTTTCTATTATGATTAAGTATTCCATTCGATTTTTATTTGAAATTAATTAATTTTTGAAAAGCAGGACTATATCAATCCTGCTTGCTTTAAAATACTCTTTTCGGTTTTTGGATGTACATCTTCATTAGGATGTCCCGCTATTGTTATATCGGCCATACACCTACTGTTAAATTTGGCACAACTGGGCCTATGCTGCGAGCCGGTATTTGGAACCTTGATACCGGAGCCGGTTTTGACGGCGGAAAACTAACCATGCTGAATATAGAAACGAAAGCCTATGTTCAAAGCGATGCAGTAACCACGGATCATTAGAGATGTTGTTGTGTTTGCAGTTTCTAACCTCCACTAACGAGTTGAAGTTACATAGAACAAAACGCAGGGTTCCGGAAGACATTTACGATTGAACCCAAATAGTTTGCTAACGCACCGGGGAAGCTGACATTACACCGTTCTCGATTACCAGGTATTCACCAGACGTTCCCAGCGAGTCAATTAAAGCAAGTTTATTGTCTATCACAGTTAGTTGGTCTTGAGGGGTATGGCCAACTACCTGTACATAATCATCAATCATATCCGAGAGCAAACTTTTGGACCTGACCCAAATAGGACTTTGCGTTATATCATCCCCATAGGTCGATTGGTTGTCACCCATATTAAATCCAAACGACAACGGTTTCTGTTTAAACAAATCATTCAAAAACAGATCCAGGGGAGCTTCGCCGGAATATCCTGTTGAAGCCAACCAGGTTTTTGTAACGCCTGAATGGGTAAACAAAAACTTATCAATAGAAAAACACATTTGCATTAAATCTTTATCCAATGCACTATGTAGCAACTCCTGAATTTCCGTTTCTTGCCAACCCTGAAAGCCTCTATACTTTTCCTTTACTGGCTTTAGATAATGGTAGTCATGATTGCCAAGCAATAAAACAACCTTGTCCATATTTTTCTCATTGAAACTGATCAGATCTTCAAAATTCAACTTTTGATATTCCGCCGTTATATCATCGTGACTATCGAAATAGTCTCCTATAAAAACAATCTTGTCGAAATCATTTTTATAAACATGATTTATCCAATTTGTTCTTCCATGCGTATCTCCAAAGGCTGCTATTTTCATCTTTTATCGGTTAAGAAGAAGTACCAAATTAGTGAAAGGAGTTGGTGCCGCTGTTAGTGTTCTTCAGAGATAGCTTCTTCGGTGATCTATTTGCAGGTGAAGAACGCCTGCAAATGCGGAAATTTTTGTCCTGCTTTTGTCATCTACTTTTAACCTTGCTTACATTAGGAACCTCAGCATTCACCGGTGGGTCTCATGGCAACACTAAATCTAAGCGATGAAGACCGCGTTGCGACAAAACAAGAAAAAATTCAAGGTGTAATTTCATTTAGCGAGTAATTCACAAAGCCGCATAGAGACTTTACAGGTTATTAAAATTGGCAATGTAAACAATCCAAGTTTAATTGGGTACAAAATGCCACAACTTACGTAAAACGCATGTACCAGGTTTAAATAGTATTAGCTGCCATTGTTTTCATTACGGGGCACGCTTATTGGTTCATTATGAAAAAGTTATAAATAAAAATTAATGAAACAATTCCACCCCGAATTTAAAAATTTTAGTACGCCAAGGAAATACCTGCTGTTGTCAATGGCGGTTATATCGTCAAGTTTAGGTTTTTCTCAACCCCCGGCAGTAGCACCCGTTTTAGGTCACGCAGCTTCCTTTGGTGTTTTTAGTGGCTCAGGAGGCGTTACTAATGAAGGTATTAACACTATCATTCATGGAAGTCTTGGTACCACTTCTGCTTCTACAACAATTACTGGTTTTAGAGATGGAGTTACCAATGCTCCTTATTCCACATCAGGAGGAAGTAATGTTGGTAATGCAACAGGAGGAATTTTTACCAATGTACCTGCACCTGGTGACGCTGTAAGTTTTGCTTTTGCCAGCCAAACAGCTGCTGATATTCTTGCAGCCTATAACAGTATTTCACCTGCTGCCCAACCAGGTGGCATCGATCCAGGTGCTGGTGAGCTAGGTGGTTTAACCCTAAAGCCCGGAGTATATAAATCTGTTACTTTTGGTATTACCGGCGTAGATCTTACACTTGATGCCCAGGGAGATCCTAATGCAGTTTGGGTATTTCAAACATCAGCTGCATTAACAGTTGGTATGCCGGGAGCACCAAGAAGTGTTATTATGACCAATGGTGGATTAGCAAGAAACGTATATTGGTACGTAGGTAGTGGAGCAACCATAAATGGAGCAGGAGGTGGTTCTATGGCAGGTACTATTATT
>JBBRCW010000543.1:0-2743 GCA_038204535.1 Chitinophagales bacterium
TCATCATCAACAATATAGTATTTTTTGTAATTCATAGCAGATTGAAGTTACCGAAATTGTAAGCCCTATACCGAATGAAGGTATTACTTTACAAATTAAAAAACCACTTTAAATTAGTAGTTTTATCTTATGTGACAGGTGTAAGGTTCAAATTTTACATCTATAGTTGCTTATTATCTTTTACCTTTTGCTAATCACACACACACCTTTGTTTTATGGCGCAAACTTCTAAAAGTAATACGGGCAAAACTTTTGGCAAGCCCTTTCCTGTTGTGGGTATTGGCGCATCGGCGGGTGGCCTTGATGCCTATAAACGTTTTTTAAAAGCCATCCCTGAAAACTCAGGAATGGCTTTTATACTGGTGCAACATTTAGACCCGACACACGAAAGCATGTTGCCTGAAATTCTTGCTAAACAAACTGTACTACCGGTTCATGAAATTACAGACAACATACTACTGGAAGCCGACCATATATACATCCTTCCAGCAAACAAACTGCTTCTTGCAACAGATGGCGTTCTTAAACTCAGTCCCCGCCCACCAAAAGAAGCCATAAGCCGGCCCATTGACTATTTTTTCAAATCCTTAGCCGAGGTTCACGAAAACCAGTCCGTCGGCATCGTGCTATCCGGTACCGGCACAGATGGAACATTGGGCCTTAAAGCCATTAAAGAAGCCGGAGGTATTACGTTTGCGCAAGACCAACAATCGGCCGCTTATGATGGTATGCCACAAAGTGCCATTGATGCCGGCATAATAGATTTTATTTTGCCGCCAGGGGAAATGCCAACGCAGTTAATTCAAATGAATTTGCCGAAGCATTTTGAGGAAATGGAACTGAATGAAACACCCGCAACGCCGCCAGCAGACGAAGATATATTAAATCAAATTCTTTCCCTGCTTCGCATACACAGGCAGGTAGATTTTAGTTATTACAAAAAAAATACGTTAAGACGGCGAATTGCCCGGAGAATTGCCATCAACAAGTTGGAAGACCTTACTGCCTACCTCAATTATTTAAAAGATAACAGGTCTGAATTAGACTTGCTGTTTTACGATGTACTCATTCCGGTTACCGCTTTTTTTAGAGACACAGCTACTTTTGAAGCTATAAGAAATAAAGTGTTTCCCGAAATTATAAAAGGAAAAGAAAGAAACGAACAATTACGGATGTGGATAGCGGCCTGCTCCACCGGCGAAGAAGCTTATTCCATCGCCATCATTCTTTGCGAGTTTTTAGACGACAATCCTTTGGGTATAAAAATACAGTTGTTTGCTACCGATATTTCTGAAAAAGCCATTGTTGCGGCAAGGCGTGGCGTTTATACAAAATCCCAGTTGGAAGGTGTTTCTGACATTCGCCTGCAACAATTTTTTACAAAACTGGATGGCCATTACCAGGTGCAAAAAAAGATGAGGGATATGATTGTATTTGCAAGCCACAATATGCTGAAAGACCCGCCATTTGCAAGGCTGGATTTGATTACTTGCCGCAATGTGCTGATTTACATGGAACCCTTTTTACAAAAAAAGGCGCTTGCTACTTTTCATTACTCGTTAAATGAAAAAGGCTTTTTAGTGCTTGGCAAATCAGAAACAACGGGTGGCCAGGCCGACCTGTTTAAAACCATCGACAAGATTGAAAAAATCTATTTAAAAAAAGATGTGACCGGCAGGTTTCTACAACCTTCTGCCGAACGCAAAAAACCAGAGACTAAAGAAGCAGTAAAAACTTTATGGAAAGCGGAAGATATAAAACTTGATTTTCAAAAAACGGCCGACCAAATACTGCTTCAGGAATTTACGCCTGCAGGTGTGGTGATTAATGAGCAGTTAGACATTGTTCATTTTCGTGGCGACACCGGCGCTTATTTGATGCCTTCGCCCGGAAAACCAAACCTTAACCTGATAAAAATGGCCCGCGATGGCCTGGGTTTTGAATTGCGGAGCGTAATCCATAAGGCAAAATCAACCAACGGTCCTGCCACTAAAGATGGTGTGCCCATACAATTAAACGGTATTGACAGACTGGTGAACATTAAAGTGATACCGTTGCCGAAAACCATTGACCCATTTTATTTAGTGCTTTTCCAGGAAAGTGTTTTGTTGGAAACAAATATGCCCAGGCAGGTAACGGGGAAGGAAATGAACGATGTAAAAGACATGCGGATAGTGCAACTGGAAAGGGAACTGGGCCAGGCGAGAGAAGATATGCGGGCTATTACTGAAGAGCAGGAAGCCTTTAATGAGGAATTGCAATCAGCCAACGAAGAGCTGCTTTCGGGCAGCGAAGAACTGCAAAGCCTTAATGAAGAATTGGAAACCACCAAGGAAGAACTTCAATCGGGCAATGAGGAATTAACCATTGTAAACCAGGAACTGTTTGAGCGGAATGAAATAATAACTGATGCCCGCAAGTATTCCGACGCCATAATCGCGTCCTTACATGAACCCCTGCTTGTTTTGAATAGAAACCTGGGTATAAGAACCGCAAACACTTCATTCTACAACACATTTAAAGTAGAGCAGAAAGAGACGGAAGGGAAACTGCTTTTTGAGTTAGGGAATAACCAGTGGGATATCCCGGCACTACGTACCCTACTGCTTAGTATTCTTCCCGGCAAAAGAGAAGTGTATGACTATGAAGTGACACATATTTTCCCAGTCATCGGGGAGCGTATCATGCTGCTGAATGCCTGGGAAATACACCGAGAAAGCGACAAGGAAAAACTGATACTGCT
>JBBRCW010000544.1:0-2653 GCA_038204535.1 Chitinophagales bacterium
TGGACGATGCGCTATCTCGTTGTAGAAACAGGTAATTGGCTTTCAAACCGTAAGGTGCTTATTTCACCGGAAGCGCTTTTACAGTGTGATTGGGCAAATGAAACATTCCCTGTTAACCTTACAAAAGAGCAAATTAAAGAAAGTCCGGATATTGACACTGACCAACCAGTTTCCCGACAGCACGAAATGGAACTGTATGCACATTATTCCTGGACAAATTACTGGGGCGGCGGCCTTTGGGCCGGCGGTATGGGCGCTACCGGAATGATGATGCCCATGTCATCCGTGCCTATGGAGGAGGCAGTAAAAAACAGTAAAAATACCCCCGACGCTGAAGCAGACGGCGATCCTCACTTGAGGAGCGCTAAAAGCGTGCAGGGTTATACTATTCATGCATTAGATGATACTATTGGCGATGTGGAGGATTTTTTAATAGATGACAGCAGCTGGACAATACATTATTTGGTAGTTGACACGGGCAATTGGTTTCCCGGCAAGAAGGTAATTATATCGCCTGACTGGATAAAAGAAATAAATTGGGCAACGTCAGAAGTCACTGTAAATGCCTCGGTTGAGCAGGTTAAAAACAGCCCGGAATACGATGCTTCAAAACATTTAAGCACAGAGTTCGAGGCCAATCTACAAAACTATTATGGCCGGTTTATTTCTCATAAGTAACTGCCTTTCTAATTAATAATAATGCTGCAGGATATGAATAAGTCACATGCCATGTTACTTTCAGTTTTATTTGTAATACTGCAATGTGTAGCCATTAGTTGTACCGATAAGCAAAGGGCAAATAAAATTGGCAGTACAGAAGACAGTTTAATACAGCCAACAGAAAATGCTGCTGCCATAAACACTTCAAATGGATATGTAAATTTTGTAACTGCATCAAAGATGGTGATGCCGGCAGTGGTGCATATAAAAATTCGTTTCAATGGCTCGTCCGATCATGGAGCATCAGGGTCAGGTGTAATTATAAGCCCTGATGGATTTATAGCAACAAATAATCATGTGGTTGAAAACGCTTCTGCTATTGACGTTATACTTCCCGACAAACGAACGCTTTCGGCAAAGTTGATTGGCCGTGATCCCAATACTGACTTAGCGCTTATAAAAGTAGAGGCTAACAATCTTCCTGTCGTTAAATTTGGAAACTCTGATAATGTGCAGATAGGCGAATGGGTCTTAGCTGTAGGGTTTCCCCTTTCACTTAATACAACCGTTACCGCAGGCATTGTAAGCGCCAAAGCCAGAAGCATTGGAATTATAAACCGGCCGGGCAGCAATACCATGCAAAGCAATGCGGCACCTGAAGGTAATATGGCTGTTGAATCATTTATTCAAACCGATGCTGCCATTAATGCCGGCAATAGCGGAGGTGCACTTGTTAACACCGATGGCGAATTGATAGGCATTAATTCAGCCATAGCTTCGCAAACCGGTAGTTATGCGGGCTATGCTTTTGCCATACCTGTAAACCTGGCAAAAAAGATTTTGGATGATTTAAAAAACTTTGGAGTGGTTAGGCGAGGGGTGTTGGGTGTTTCCTTTCCGGCGCCCGCCTCAGAAGACCAGTACCTGATTCAGCAGGGCCTTAATCCTGCTATGGTAAAAGGCGTTTACATAACCGGTGTGCAAAATGAAAGTGCCGCTGCTGCGGCCGGCCTAAAAGAAGGTGACATTATTCAAAGTATAGATGGCGTTTTACTCAATTCGTCAACGGAGTTTTCTGAAAGAATAGCAAGACAAAAACCAGGCGACACCATCAAATTAACCTACCAGCGCAAAGGCGCTACCGCTACAGTATCTGCTACACTGCACAGTGAGGATGTGGCAAAAACTAAGAAACCCGAAGCAAAAAGTGATCGAGCTCTCCAGGAAATATACAATAGGCTTGGAGCCACTTTCGCCCCGCTTACTGCTGATATCAAACAGCGCTTTAATTTAAACGCGGGTGTTTTGGTAACGAGGGTGCGTAAGGATGGTTTTTTTGACCAGGTTGGCATTCCCCCGCGTACTATAATCGCTTTTATCAATGGCAGCCCCATTAACAATCCGCAAGATATTGGTATGGCCTTGCTGTCTGCTCAAAGTGGTATGATTCAAATATATGCTATTGCACCAGATGGCTCAAAAGTGGTATTTAACTTCTCAATTGGAACATAAAACATACTTATCTTTTTTATGATAATAAAGCTTTAGTCATCTATAGCCTCTTAATTACATCTGCATCTTTGGACTTTTAGTAACGTTTTGGGCAATTAAAAAATCATACTTTTCGCCCATTATTAAGGGGCAATTAAACGCTATTGCCGTGCACAACACGGCGTTAGACGTTCACATACGTATCAAAGACATTATACTTACGATAAAAATCCTGCTTGCAAAGTATAACAAATGTGTTTTCATAAAAAACATGATTTAGATTATCTAATGATAGAGTTTTAAAAGCCGATTTAAATGAGAGTGAAGAATTTCATCTTTTTGAAGGGAAGTTTGATTGTCCCACTCTCGCAAACAAGAACGACGCAGACTGATGAATTGTTCAATCCTGACAATTTGGTCTGACCAACACATCAAGTCAGGCACATTTGCAAGGAACACAAGCCAACCTTACAAAAGAGCCTGCCTTGCTCCCAGCTTCGGG
>JBBRCW010000545.1:0-2610 GCA_038204535.1 Chitinophagales bacterium
GATGTTTGCTGGTGCACAAGACCAATTTCTTTCTAATGGCGGTTCTGCCTATACACAGGCCCGTTTAAATTATTTTGGAAGGGTGAACTACAACTTTAAAGAAAAGTACCTGGCTGAATTTGTGTGGAGGTACCAGGGTTCGTATATTTTTCCCGAGGCAAAACGCTTTGGTTTCTTCCCGGGTGTTTCGTTGGGTTACAAGATTTCCGACGAGCAATTCTGGCAGGATAACCTGAGGTTTATAAACACGTTTAAGCTAAGAGCTTCGTGGGGAAGAACCGGTAATGACCAGATAGATGAATGGCAATACTTGTCTACTTACGGCTTCGGAGGTATAAGGGCACAAACATGGAATGCACCTCTTCCTTTTATCACTAATGGCAATGTCGAAAATCCTACACTTTACGAAACAGTGGTACCCAATCCGCTGGCAACATGGGAAACTGCAGACCAAAGTAATATTGGATTTGATGCTACCCTGCTAAAGAACAAATTGTCTGTTACTGCTGATTACTTTAGCTATAAACGTTCCGGAATATTAATCCAGCGTAATGCCTCCATACCAACAACAGCGGGCTTTACTCCACCCCGCGAAAACATCGGCAAGGTATCGAACCGCGGATTTGATTTTGGAATAAACTACAGTGGTAGCGGCGGAGAGGTGACTTATCAAATTGGATTAAATGGTGGTTATCAAAAGAACCAAATTGATTTTTGGGATGAACCGGCCGGTCGTCCTGAACACCAGGCATCTACAGGATATCCTATAGGCAGCACACTTTACTATGAAGCCACAGGAATTTTTGCCACTGCCGATCAAGTCAACAAAACACCACATCTGACTGGTGCCCGACCCGGAGATATCATCTTTAAAGATTACAACAACGATGGCAAAATTGACGCATTGGACCGGGTGAGGATAATGAAATCAGATATACCAACGTTTACCGGAGGTATAACCCTTGTACTCAAGTATAAGAACTTTGATTTTTCTACCTTGATTCAGGGAGCCACTGGTGCAGTAAGGTATATTTCAACTGAATCCGGCGAAATAGGAAACTTCCTTCAATCTTTTGCAGATAACCGTTGGACACCTGCTAATCCAAATGCTTCCGGACCCAGAACCTTTAACAGGGGCAACGAGTATTGGGTGGGCAACGCCAACACATTCTGGTTGTTGAAAACAGATTATGTGCGGTTGAAAAACATTGAAATGGGTTATAGCATTCCTGCTTCAGTATTAGGTAGGGCGGGCATTCAAAACACAAGAGTGTACATCAACGCATTGAACCTGCTGACCTATGCATCTGAAATGAAAGATTTTGATCCCGAATTGGGAACTGGCTCTGGCCAGGGATATCCATTACAAAAAATCATCAATTTCGGAGTAGCTGTTACTTTCTAAAAAGCAAAAACAAATCATTTATGAAACGATTACATATAATACTCACCGCCGCCATTTTGATGAGCGTGGTTGCGTGTAAAAAAGACTTTATGAATTTACAGCCATTGGACAAATTCTCCGATGAGGCTGTTTGGAAAGATCCGGCCCTGGTGCAAACATTTGTAAACAACATCTACCTCGGTGTACCCCATGGCTTTAGTAACATCATGATGTCGTCTATGGTAGATGAGTCGATGTACAATGCCGATTTTGGAAGCAGCAACGTAACTAAGAGCCTTATAACCCCTAGTGATTTAAGCATTTTTGATGTAGGCTTTTGGAGTGGTAACCGGCAAAGAATGGTAAACTGGAGCATGGTCTATAAATTTATAAGACCGGCCAATGTTTTCTTCGAAAAAATTGGGCAGGTACCGTTTGAAAACGTGGCAGATAGAAACAGAATGAAAGGTGAAGTATTTTTTCTAAGAGCATATTTATACCATAACCTGGTATCAATGTACGGAGGAGTACCCATCATTAAAAAAAGCTTTGGTTTAACCGATGACTTTAAGGTTACTAGGGACTCCTATGAGAACTCTGTGAAAGCAATCGTATCAGATCTTGATTCGGCAGCGCTCCTGCTGCCACTTTCCTATAGCGGAACTAATAAGGGTCGTGCTACTAAAGGTGCTGCCCTTGCACTAAAGTCTCGTGTACTATTGCATGCTGCAAGCGACTTATTTAACAGCAATGGTGCCTGGGCTGGTGGATATGCAAACAAAGAGTTGATTGGTTATGTGGGTGGCGATAGGGCAGCCCGGTGGCATGCTGCAAAAGACGCAGCCAAAGCTGTAATTGACTTGAATGTATACAGTTTGTATCAACCTAACCCCGCAAACGCAGAACAGGCAACCAAGAATTACGCCGACATCTTTATTGCAAAAGAAACTTCTGAAGATATCTTCGTCCGTTACTTCACCGCTAAAACTGATGAAAACTGGGACGGCTATAATCCCGGCCTTTACAACAATCCTAACGGCTGGCATGGTTGGGGAAGTAATACTCCATTACAACAATTTGTAGATCTGTACGAAATGTCGGACGGAAGCAAGTTTGATTGGAATAATGCGTCTCATAACACTGCTCCATATCAAAATCGCGACCCACGCTTTTATGCATCTATTAATTATAATGGTGCTAAATGGAGACCACGCCAGGCAGACGCA
>JBBRCW010000546.1:0-2564 GCA_038204535.1 Chitinophagales bacterium
TTCCACGATTTTGTTGTCAGTAGGTTGTTATTCCCATTCATATTTTATGCTTTAAGTGCCCGGCTTTTAACTTACCGTGCGGACACCTGTTTTTACGAAAATTTATACCAAAGAGTTATCAAAGACTACCCCTCATCATGCTATCGCCGGAAAGGGCGAACACTCCTTTTGTCCTGGTGTTTTATCATTTCGCACCTTTGATAATATCGATTCAAGTAAC
Organism: Chitinophagales bacterium; assembly: GCA_038204535.1. Classification (GTDB taxonomy): domain Bacteria; phylum Bacteroidota; class Bacteroidia; order Chitinophagales; family Chitinophagaceae; genus Segetibacter. Next base: position 221 of record JBBRCW010000546.1, read on the forward strand.
GGCAGCATCTTATTCAGCCCCTTTGTTTTGATCATAAAATTCCAGAGCGGTTCAAATTTTTTCCACCCGCCTGCATACGCAAAATGTTGGATGGCATGTTTAATATTATCGTGCTGCAGGCTTGCCCTGGTTATATTTTGCCAGGAGTAAAAAGAACGATAGGCCCAGTCATATCCCTTCTTAAGCTGCGCCTCATCCAGGCCCACCGTTTTATAAACCACCTGTCGCGTATCGTACTTATCCCAATCGCGATGCAATATTCTTCCCTGTTTTTCCATTTCTTTAAACAATGCCGTGCCGGGGTAAGGAGTAAGTATGTGAAAGGTGCAGGTTGTTAAAGCATTTTTGACTGCCCAGTCAACCGTTCTTTTAAATACATCATTATCGTCTTCATCCAACCCAAACACAAAGCTGCCATTAATCATAATGCCCAGGCTGTGCAAACGCCTGATAGCAGCCTCATAATCCTTGCCCATATTTTGCTTTTTATTACTTTGCTGAAGGTTTCCCTTGCTCAGCGTTTCAAAACCCACAAACACACTGCGCATGCCGGCGGCGGCGGCTTTCTCTATCAGGTCGCCCCTGAGAATGGCATCAATCGTTGAGGCTCCCTGGAACACCCGGTTCATACCTTTCATTCCTTGAAACAATGCAGTTGAAAAACGCTGATTGCCCAACAAGTGATCATCCAGAAAATATAAATGCTTGCCCGGCAGACGGTCTATTTCGGCCAATGCCTCATCAACCTGCTGCGTATAGAACGACTTGCCGCCTTCGTAAAAAGCATCTTTATAACAAAAGCTACAGTGGTGCGGACAACCCCGCGAAACCACAATAGAGTTGGGCACCAAATACAGGTCCCGCCTGATCAGATCACGCCGTATGGGTGGTATTGAAATCAGCGTCCGCTCTTTTGACACATACGTCTTTTGCGCACATCCCTTTTTATAATCCATTAGAAAGCGCGGCCAGCATTCTTCGCCCGGACCCAAAAAAAGGGTATCTGCGAAGGGCATTGCTTCATCGGGCAACGATGTTACATGCAAGCCGCCCAAACAGATATACGCTCCTTTCTTTTTATAATGCTGCGCCAATTTGTATGACCGAAACGCATTGGTGATATACACCTGTATCACCACCATGTCCGGTGCATCATCCAGATCAAGTTCTTCTACATGCTCATCCTGCAAGGTCACTTCATCACCATCATTGCAGTAGGCGGCCAATGTTGCCAGGCCCAGTGGCGGAAACAACGAATACTTGATCGGCCGCCAGTAGGGGCTTTTAGCCTCAGTAAGCGCAGGCAGTATCATCTTAATTTTCATGATTTTTATTTTCTTCACTTGAGTCTTTTTGAACCACGAAGGCACGAAGCACACTAAGAAACACGAAGCTTGAATGCACTTCAAATTGTCGGTTTTTATTTGATGGAACGTGGTTTCAAACCTCCTCGCCATTGCGCCGTGCCCCGTCCGAAGCATTGGCGTCAACTTAATTTGTTTTTTTTGAACGAACAGAAGGCATTTATTCTGCTCCGGTTGCCGGCCCGGCTGTCGCCGTTCGGACGGGCCCGCCCGGATGAGTACCCATTTAGACGGGTGTTATTTTAATTCCGGTTTATCGGAACACCCTTGTGCCAAAAATTTTTATGGCAGCTATTTCCGCACAAGCTTCCGTATATCGGTTTCTAATAATTCCGAAAAAAAATCATGCATGTTTTACGCCTCCTCTATATCGTATTGGACATATGAGTCGAACCTACGGCTCTCACAAATTTTTTATTTTACTTTTTCCTCGGGTTAAAACCCGAGGCTACCATATTGATCGAGCCTACAGCTCTGCGATATTTCTACCTATATTTTTCCCCAGCCAGGAACCAGATTATTAACGAAATCCAGCTAATAGCTCTAACATTTCTCTCATTGTATTTTTCCGGAGACTAAAACGGAGCTATTAAACGGATCGCCCTATGGCTCTTCTATTTCTGTTTCTTTTTTGACCACCTATTTGCAGATGCATAGCATCGACTCATGTGATAGTCCCGAATAGCGGGAGATTTCAATCCGTTGGGGAAAGTGACAACGCGATTTTCGAGATGCGTAGCATCGGCACATTTTAGAAGCGATGTAAATAATCCCCGAAAACCACATTTTGAAAGATCCCTTGTTCAGTAATTTACAATAACGCTTTAAAGTGTTTCTGAAATTGAAGGTCCAATTAATTGTTCTATTGAAGGATTTCTACCCGATCAATTTCTAATTCTTTTTTTATAACTCATTTGCGTCAAACTATTGCCTGGTAAAGGTTTTAGCGAAATTATTGAATTCTTAAGTTGACGCCTATG
>JBBRCW010000547.1:0-2535 GCA_038204535.1 Chitinophagales bacterium
AGAAAAGATCTAACCGGTGCTGTGGGATCGGTTGCCGGCAAAGACATAAAAGATTTAGCGGTAGCCAGGGTTGACCAGGCTCTTTTGGGTAAAGCTGCCGGAGTGCAGGTAAAGCCAAGTACAGGAGAACCGGGAGCAGCACCCCAAATAAGGATAAGAGGCATTGGTAGTATTTCTGCCGGATCTGGCCCTTTATATGTTGTAGATGGGTTTCCTACTTCAAGTATTGAGACTTTAAATCCAAACGATATAGAGAGCATAGATATTTTAAAAGATGCTTCCGCCACTGCTATTTATGGATCACGTGGTTCAAACGGCGTTATCATTATTAATACGAAGAGAGGAAAAGCAGGAAAAGCTGCGGTGACTTTCGATACTTATTATGGACTTCAAAACGTGTCAAAAACGCCAAAGTTTATGAATTCTATGCAACAGGCTCAATATTTCTATGATGGAGTAAAAAACAGAAATATTGACAATGGCAACAATGTTTCCGGGCCCGCTGACCAATGGAGACTGGCTGTGCCTCAAATCATAATTGATGTTCTGCAGGGAAGGAATACCACGGAGGTGGATGCGCTGGATGAGGTATTACGTACTGCTCCCCAGCAGCAGTACCAGTTGACCATGTCCGGAGGTAACGAAAATGTAAAATATGCCGTGAGTGGAGAATATCTGGACCAGGACGGGCTTATTATAACAAACTCTTTTAAAAGGTATTCATTAAGAGCAAATTTGGATGCTAAGTTGACAAAAAGGTTAACAGTAAAACTAAATTTAAATCCTTCTTTTATCAAAAGAAGAGGAGTTAATTCGTTTGGAGTAACAACAGGTGCTGGTAGTTTCAGCATTCTGGGAGGTGCAACTTCAGTTAATCCTTTTTATCCGATATACAATCCCGATGGAAGTTATTTTGCTTATAACGGTTATCCTGCAGTGGGCAACTTTTACAATCCTGTTGCACTTGCAAAAGAAGTTTCTAATAAACAAAGTGGAATGGGGCTTCTGGGTAATATTAATGCTGAGTATACAATTTTCGATGACTTAAAATTAAATGTATTATTTGGTACAACTTTGTCCAGCACCTCAGCAAGTAATTTTACACCCAGTCTTCCTTCTTTTTTTGACCAACCTGCTTTTGGAAGAGAGGATAATGCCATGTATTCTAATTGGCTGACAGAATATACTTTAAACTACAACAAAAGTATAGGTAACCACAACATTTCAGCATTAGCCGGATTTACTGCTCAGGAAGAAACGGGCAAATCAAGTTTTGTATACAGCGACAAATATCCCAATAACCTGGTGCCTTCATTAAGCGCAGTTAGCGGACTGATAACCAACGGTTCTTCAAACGAATACGAGTGGTCACTGATTTCTTACCTCGCAAGGGTTAATTACAATTTCAACAGCAAATATTATTTAACCACTTCTATTCGCACCGATGGTTCATCTCGTTTTGGGAGTGATAGAAAATATGGAATTTTTCCATCTGTGGCCTTGGCGTGGCGCATTTCGGATGAAAATTTCCTGAAAGATGTAGGGTTTCTTAGTGAATTGAAAATAAGAACCAGCTATGGTAAGACTGGTAATAATAACATCGGTAATTATGAACAGTACGGTACAATCAATTATTTCAAGTATCCATTGGGGGGAGTTCCGGTTGCAGGTTTCGCCCCGGCAAGACTTGCCAATCCATCTCTTACATGGGAAAAGCAACAGTCTGTTAACGCAGGTGTTGATGTAGCTTTTTTCAAGAGAAGATTGCTTCTTACTGTAGATCATTTTCAATCGAGAAATACCGACTTACTATTAAATGTAAATGTTGCCGATATTACCGGATTTAGCACCGCACTAAAGAACATAGGTGAAGTAAAAAATACGGGATGGGAGTTTGTGTTAAGTACTGTTAACCTGGCAAAAAAATTTGAATGGACAACAGACTTCAATTTTTCAGCCTATAAGAATAAAGTGGTGCGGTTGGGTCCTTCCGGAGATCCCATTATTTCAGGGGGTAATATAACCATAATTGGTCAGCCAATTGGAATGTTTTATGGGTGGTTGACCGATGGTATTTTCAAGAGTCAGGCAGAGGTTGATAAGGGTCCGGTTTTTGGTCCCGGCACAAGTGCCCGTTCACGGCCGGGAGATTTAAGATTCGTTGATGTAAGTGGCCCTGCCGGAAAGCCCGATGGAGTAATTAATAGTTTTGATAAAACCATCATGGGTTCGCCTTATCCCGATTTTTATTACGGTATGACCAACCGCTTTTCTTACCAAAACATGAGTTTAAGTATCAGCTTGCAAGGGGTGCATGGAAATCAAATCCTTGCAGAATCAAGGAGATCTACCTATTCAGGAAGATCCCGATTTAGGAATGCAGCTTCACAAATCAATTACTGGAAATCGGAGCAAGAGCCCGGTGATGGAAAAACGCCGCGGCCAAATGATGCGCCTACCGGGAACCAGCGTGGTGAGTTCAGCCAAAACTGGCTTGATACAGGTACCTATCTGCGCATCAATAACATAACCCTC
>JBBRCW010000548.1:0-2513 GCA_038204535.1 Chitinophagales bacterium
ACGAAGGTGGATGCGCAACTGAAAAAAGCTAAAAAGATAAAATAAGCCCCCGGTTCGGTTGGCGTAGTGCAACTAACTTGTTGCTACATCTTTTATTGTAACCCAGGTGCAGCGCACCAAAATATTTGTAGAACATCATCAACGCATGGCTCAAGAGTGCAGCGCACCGCAATATTTGCATAAAATCAAACCCCGCAAATTGTTATCCCATATTTCGGTGCGCTGCACCTTAGATTGTACCGCAATTTTATAGTCTACAAATATTTGGGTGCGCTGCACCAAAAAGCAAATTCAATTTTCAATTTTTGTCTTACCTGGCCCTTAAGAGAATGCACTGAGCTTCTAAGTTCCAGGTGGGATTATCCCTAATTCTTAAGGATTTTTTTCTGGCTGATATGGAAACCAAGCGCCCCTGGTTTAATATCGCTGTTTATTTGTAGCCCCATTTCTTCATAACCGCCAGGTCTTCTTTTACGCTGTCAATGGGAGCCATGCCCTGGTAAGCCTCCTGTTCTATAATCAGGTGTTTGGTGCCGCCGGTTTTCTTAATAAAATCCAGGTTTCCCTTTACATCCACTATGCCCTTGCCCAGTATGGTGCTTTCGTATTTTTCGTGGGCGTTGCTGCTGAGTATTTCATCCTTTACGTGCAGCGATGCGAAACGGCCCGGATACTTGAGAATGATGTCTTTTGCCTTAGCGCCGCCGTTATACAGGTTGCCCATATCCAGTTGCTGTATTACCAGGTCAGGGTCGGTATTGGTTAGTATAATGTGGTACACCGTTTGTCCGTTTAGTATTTGGCTAAACTCAAAATCGTGGTTATGATAGCCAAATTTCATTCCCGATTTTTTACACAACTCCCCACTTTTATTAAAAACCTCCATGTATCTGACCAGGTCGTCGTAAGTGGTGCGAAGGCTTTCATCCAGCCAGGGGCTGATCACAAATTCCTGCCCCACAACCGCGGCATCTTCCACTGTATTTTTCCAGGAGTCGGTAAATTCTTTTTTATCAGCATTCCAGTGCTGTTTTGTCATAACGGTGTGACCGCTCGGCATTTTGAGGTTTAGGTCGTTCAATATTCTTTTAAACTCTGCGGGGGTATAACCGTAAAACTTTCGGTCAACATAGTTGGCATGTTCAACATGGCGGTATCCCATGGCAGAAAGTTTTTTCAAAGTCTCCAGCGGGTCTTTTTTCATGTCATCCCTTATGGAATATAACTGGATACCCACAATTTGCCCGGCACCTTTTTGGGCGAAAATATCAGGTGACAGCAGCAGGCTTCCCGCAACAGCCATTGAACCGGTTTTTAAAAATTGGCGTCTTGTAGCAATCATTTTATAAAAGTTTGTTTGAATAGATAAATGTATTGATAACCGGTCATACAAATATAAAGGCCGAAGATTTTTTAACAGCCTATATGCTGAACGCGGATAGTTTATACCAGCCAATACTGGTTTTTATTCATGTTGATTGATAACCGACTGCAGTTCATCTTCAAAGGCTTTTAACCACAATGGTAATTTTTCAGATTTTAATTTCCAATGCCCCTCATCCTCCGGCTCCATTGTAAATTCCCAGCGGGTACCTTCTTCATCTTCCACATCTACATGGTAGCCGGTATCGTGCCCTAAATTGATCGGCTGAAAATTAAATTTTTTGCCCTGTATGATTTTATGAAAAAGATTGCTCATAATTTTCTTTTTAAATGGTTATTGATACTTTTCTAAAGGTAATCAGAAGCCTGCTCTAATAAAAGTAAAGCTTTCCATTTCACAAAATGGTGCTTCGATTAATGATCAATCAGACTTCAGTCCATTCGTTGCCATTAGAATTTTATCGATAGAAACACAGTACTCCAATGCTCTGGGAGAGATAAGCGGTGCATCGGATGGTGCTTTTGTAGGTAGCCATTTGTACGTGCTTATTTTGGGTGGCGGATGTTTGTATGGGGTTGCGGGACTCTTTTACAGATTAATTTTCATCAGCATAATAAATGCCGTTTAAGGTGGTTGATGATTTACGCAGTACTTTTTTTCAGCTTTGATTACTCAAACGTCACCTGATGAGATGGGTTCTCTATTTATATTTTTTAAACCAAAGTTATTCACTTAGGGTATTCGTCATCCTGCACTTGTTTCAGGATCTCTTTGAAAGTATCAGGTGAGATACAGGGAATGCTAAAATAAATTCAGCATGACGGCTCGTTTTAAATGAATCCCACTGCTTAAGTTAATGAAATTATATTTTAAACTATAATTGAGCGTGAAGCTTGCTGATAGAACAGGCATAAACGGCCTGCCAGGCAGATTGACCATCTTGTTAGCTCGTAACCGTGCCCCTCCCACAATTTTGACCAAAGATGGAAAATTTATTTTAAGTAAATTTATCTAAACGGTGTTTTTATACGTCAATGATTATAGCCAGCAAACTTTCGGCAGACTTATACCCACCGGAACAATCAGTTTTTCATAAACCCAAACTGCCGGCGCTGTAAATCAATTTTAC
>JBBRCW010000549.1:0-2510 GCA_038204535.1 Chitinophagales bacterium
TGTTTTTCTAACTTATTCCTACACAAAAAAAATAAAACTGCCCGGCGTTACGCTTCGCTTTATGCAGGGGAACGGGCCCATAGAAGGTGATCACCCATTTTCGGGCGAACTGTATGTGTCGCAATTGGAAAGGGCCTTGTTGGAAAATATGCAGGTTTCGAGGCGATCCGGCCCCGAATCCAAAACCCTAAAATTGCCACAACTTGAAGAGCGCCTTGAACAGGTAATCAGGGTAAAAGGCGAAGCGGGACTGAATGAACTAAGGGATAAAGCAAGGAAAATAGCTGAAAACCTTGGGATGCATACTGAGTTTGAAAACCTAAGCAAACTCATAAGTGCCCTGCTGAATACAAATCCTTCAAAAATATTATCCTCGCCTGTCGCGGTAGCCCGGGCATTTGGCAATCCTTACGACCCTGCAAGATTACCGTTATTTGAAAAACTGTTTATCGATTTAAAGCAAAAAGAATTTAAGGATCTCCCAGAAAAAAATGTTTCCAATCGATCGTTCAGAAATTTTGCTTTTTTTGAAGCCTATTTTTCCAACTTCATTGAGGGAACTGAGTTTGAACTGGAGGATGCAAAAAAAATTATTGAAACCGGAATTTCAATGCCTGACAGGAACGAAGATTCTCATGACATATTGGGAACATATAAATTGGTAAGTAACCGGGAAGAAATGAATATTACACCCGGCAATCCCGAAGAATTGCTGGAGATATTGTTATATAGGCATAAATTGTTAATGAGTGCCAGGATTTCAAAAAATCCCGGTCAGTTTAAGGATAAAAATAATAGGGCAGGCGAGACACATTTTGTTGGCCATACGCTTGTAAAGGGGACACTAATGAAAGGTTTTGATTATTACCAGGCTCTTATAGATCCTTTTTCTAAAGCGGCGTATATGATGTTTCTTATAAGCGAAGTTCATCCATTTCTTGATGGTAATGGAAGGATAGCAAGGGTTATGATGAATGCTGAATTGGTAAAACGCGGACAATCTAAAATTATTATTCCCACTGTTTACCGTGAAGATTACATGCTGGCTTTAAGACGTTTAACAAGGCAGCAGGATCCTTCGCCCTATATAAGAATGTTGATGAAAGCTCATGAGTTTAGCGCTACCATTACTGGTGATGATATGGATGCTATGGAACATTTGCTGAATGAAGCGAATGCTTTTAAGGAACCTGAGCAGGCAAAGTTAAAAGTTAACCCTCTGTTTGATTGACTGACCTTTGCATCTCCTTTACCTTTCCCCCAACTCAATCCAAACCGGGGCATGATCGCTTGTTTTCTCCCAACCCCTAACAGCTGTATCAACACCTGCTGATTTTAGCCGGTCTGCCAATTGCGGACTAAGCAAAAAATGGTCTATACGTAAACCGGCATTTCGTCCATAGGCATTGCGGAAATAATCCCAAAAGGTATAAATGGTTTCATCGGGGTACAATTTTCGAATGGCATCCGTCCAGCCCTGCGCTACCAGCTTGTGAAAAGCGGCCCTGGTTTCGGGCCTGAACAAGGCATCATCTACCCAGCGTTCCGGTTTGTACGCATCTTTTTCGGTAGGCATTACATTATAGTCGCCTGTCAGCACTACGGGTTTGCCTGAAGCAAATAATTCGGCGGCATGATTGGTCAGCCTTTCAAACCAGTGCAGCTTGTAATCGAATTTGGGACCTGGTGCAGGATTGCCGTTGGGTAAGTAAAGACAGCCAACGGTAATGCCATTTACCAACGCTTCAATATAGCGGCTGTGGCTGTCTTCGGGATCGCCGGGAAGCACACGCCGTATTTCATGTATGTCGCCGGTGCGTGACAGAATAGCCACTCCATTCCAGCTTTTTTGGCCGTGCCATATGGCATGATAACCGGCATCCTTTATTGCCTGTTCGGGAAATTTTTCCTGTGGTGCCTTTAACTCCTGCAGACAAACTACATCAGGGGTTGTTTCGTTAAGCCAGCGAAGCAAAACGGGCAATCTTCCGTTAACGCCATTCACATTATAGGTTGCTATTTTCATTGTAGAATTATTGCGTTATAAAGTGTAAGCGAATTTCGCTATTGTTTATAAACTATCCAATTCTGGATTTGCAGGTTGCACTGCAATGTCATTACCTTAAGACATTTGCATTCTTAAATCTGCACTCTTTTCGGGATCCCCTGAAAAGCAGTTTTGTAAATATCAGGGGATGCTGAAATAAATTCAGCATGACGGCTTCTGTCAACAATGTTCGTTTTTACAAAATATTCTTAAGTTAATGCCATTGCATTGAACCGTATAATACATTTCTTTAAAATGCTACAAACGATGGGTTCAATAAATTTTCTTTGTTGTACAAAAGGGGCGTTTGCAAATCGATTTGAAAAACGTCCATATTTAAAGATCGTAAAATCGCATCGCCGGCTGCGGTATCCCATTCCATGGTAGGCGCCAGCCTGGGATAAATATCGGCGACACCTTGTGCCAATAACATTAGTTTAAGCGAACTGCCCATGGACGAAAG
>JBBRCW010000550.1:0-2495 GCA_038204535.1 Chitinophagales bacterium
GTGCCGGCACCGCTGCGCGGTTTGGGTATTACGTTTATTATAACCGGGCTAATGGGAATTGCGTTTATGAGCTTTATGGGTATTACCCTTTAATCTTTTAGTATTTCGGCTTCAACTGTGTTTGAAGCTCTTATTAATGCAGAATTTAATTTGGCAACCAATAATGTAAAAAGGAATGATAGTTTTAGCCATTGATACAACCACCATAATTTCAAGTGTCATCATATTTTTTGTGTTTAATTTTCTGCTGGTCTATATCATTCTTTTTGCAAAAAATAAGCTGGTTCCATCGGGTCTGGTAAAAATTACAATCAATGGCCACGAAGAAATTGAGGCGGAGACCGGGTCGACCCTGCTCAGCACTTTATCGGCTCAGAAAATATTTTTGCCCTCGGCATGCGGCGGCGGCGGTACCTGCGCTATGTGCAAATGCAGGGTGCTTTCGGGCGGCGGCGAAATACTGACCACCGAGGTAGGATATTTTACCCGTAAAGAACAACAGAATAATTGGAGACTGGGCTGCCAGGTAAAGGTGAAGGAGAATATGGAAATCGCTATACCCGAAGAGGTCTTGGGTATCAAAAAATGGGAATGCGAAGTGGTGTCGAACGATAACGTGGCTACGTATATAAAAGAGCTGGTGGTGAAACTGCCACCCGGAGAGTTCCTTGATTTTCGATCGGGAGGTTATATTCAGCTGGATGTGCCGCCCTGCGAGGTTGATTTTAAAACCCAGTTGTACAACATCGATCCGCGCTTTCACGACGATTACGATAAGTTTAAGATATGGGATCTGAAAATGGTTAACAAAGAACCCATCTTCCGGGCCTATTCCATGGCAAATCATCCTGCCGAAGGCAATATCATTATGCTGAACATTCGGCTGGCTACACCGCCGTTTGACCGTAAAGCGGGAGGATTTATGAAAGTGAACCCCGGTATTTGTTCATCGTATGTTTTTTCGTTGAAACCGGGCGATAAAGTAAGCATCTCTGGACCGTTTGGAGACTTCCATATTAAGCCTACCAAAAACGAAATGATTTACATTGGCGGCGGAGCTGGTATGGCGCCTTTGCGATCGCACCTTTTCCACATGTTTAATACTGCCAAAGAAACCGATCGTAAAGTTAGCTTCTGGTATGGCGGACGGTCGCTGAGAGAAGTATTCTATACAAAACATTTCAGGGATATTGAAAAGGAGTTTCCCAATTTTAAATATACTATCGCCTTATCAGAGCCGCTGGCCGAAGATAACTGGCAAGGTGACACCGGGTTTATCCACAACGTATTATTTGAAAAATACCTGAAAGAGCATGCTGCACCCGAAGATGTCGAATACTATCTTTGCGGGCCACCCATGATGAACGCTGCTGTTTTCAACATGCTCGACGACCTGGGCGTTCCGCCGGAAAACATAGCCTTTGACGATTTTGGAGGTTAACGATTTGGCTTAGCCGGCAACCTTTAAACAAATTCAACTTTCAAATGAAGATCGCTGGCATTGCAATCATCGCTGTTATTTTATTAACCGGCTGTAACAACAATGAGCTGAAAATTGTAAAACTGGAAGGGGAGGCACAAGGCACTACTTATCACATCAGTTTTACGGCTGCTGATACCTTTACCTATCAATCCGAAATAGATTCCATCTTGCGGAAGATAGATACTTCCATGTCCACCTATCTGCCGGTTTCAATTATTTCGGGGATTAATCGCAATGACACTGCTGCGCGGGTGGACGAACATTTTAAAAGAGTATTTGCTAAATCAATGGAAGTTTCCCAACTGACGGATGGCCTGTTTGATGTTACAGTGGGGCCTGTTGTTAATGCGTACGGCTTTGGGTTTTCAAAAAAGGAAAATATAAATGATCGTTTGATTGCAGCATTAAAGCCTTTGGTGGGTTATACAAAAGTCCATTTAGAAGGTGACAGGCTCATAAAGGATAATCCCGGCATTATTGTAGATTTTAACGCCATAGCACAGGGGTACTCGGTTGATGTGCTTGCCCGCTTTCTTGAAGATAAAGGGGTGCAAAATTACCTGGTTGAGCTTGGTGGGGAGTTGAAGGCAAAGGGAAAGAAAAATAATGAGTATTGGAAAGTGGGTATCGATAAACCCAATGAAAATGCTGTTGAAGGCCACGAATTGGAAGCGGTTGTCAGCTTAAATAATAAGGCCTTGTGTACCTCTGGCAATTACCGTAAGTTTTATTTAGAGGGCGGGCAAAAGTTTGCGCACATCATAGATCCGCGAACCTGTTATCCGGCAAAACAAAATATTTTAAGCGCTACCGTAGTTGCTAAAGATGCCATTACCGCAGACGCCTATGCCACAGTTTTTATGGTGGCGGGGCTTGACGAGGCAAAGAAATTTTTAGCGACGCATCCTGAACTTGGCCTGGAAGTTTTTTTTGTATATGATGAGCAGGGCGAATGGAAGACCTATACCAGTGAAAGCCTTGCGAAATGGATTGCCATAGTAAATTAAGAGGC
>JBBRCW010000551.1:0-2485 GCA_038204535.1 Chitinophagales bacterium
GATATTTAAGTCGGCATGTTTTCACGCAAAGCCGCCAAGAGCTTCACGCAAAGATGTATAAGTGTATTTATTTGTATGATTCAAAGATTTTTCTTTGCGTCCTTTGCGTGGGTTTTACTTTGCGTCTTTGCGTGGAAAACCTCCTGTATGTATAATTACGGTGAACCATAAATCAATCAGACTAAAAATGTGTCATTGGCAGCCTTGGAAGCTTGGCGAAGCAATCCCCGGTAATTTGTCAACCTGATTGTGTAGGGGATTGCTTCCCCGCCAGAAGAAGCGGGGCAGGCTGTGCCTGCCAATGACAAGTACTATTTACCGCAGCGAAATTCAAGAGTTTTTCACAGAGGGCGCAGAGAAAACTTTGTGTTTCTCTGTGGTTGTTTTTCTTCTGGTTGTTCTCTGTGGTTAAAAAAATGTCATCTTCAAAGAACTTTTTTGGGAAACAAAAATTTATAACTCGCAATGATGAGGAGGTTTGAAACCACGTTCCAACAGATAAAAGGCGACAATTATATATACACCATCTTTAACTGATTTGTTTGCACTGGTTTGTGTATACTGCTTTTGTTGCGTCTTAAGCAGGGGGAATTTGAAATGCACCCAAAGGCGGTGCCCGATCACCTTGTTATGGAAAGACATTTATCTTAGTCGATGCTTTTCAGCGAATATTTTCCTGACTATTTTAATGCAACCATACTTGAGTGCCTGCCTGACCGAACAGACAGGAATTTAGCCGAACGTTGAGAAAATTTTGAACACAGTAGCGCCTGGTTTTACGTACCAAACAGAATGAATGGTTTTGTTCCATTGCACTATGCGGCATTAAGCTCATAAAACGTAATCGGAAGATGCCGGGATCCTGCTACCCGCAAAGCCAGGAGTAGGAGACCCCGGCAGTACCAAAAATCCCGCTGGGATAGTAAAAATGATAAAGTTGCCTCCGCATTAATAAACGCGGTATCCTGCAAAACTAGTTTTTGAAATATTGGAAACGGCAATTGTAATAGAGCCACCGCTGCCATTATGGGCATTTACCGTTATCACATCACCGGCAATAAGTTTCAATAAGATTGTAGTGGATGCGCCAGAAGGGAGCGGCTGCCCTGCAACGGTGTTTAAGGTAACTGCCGGTGTATTGTAATAAAAGCCGTTCCTTAATACATCCGCAGTAATAAATCCGTTTGAAACCGCTGTGCCGCTAGCGAGTGATATTGATACCGTGAATGAGTATAATCCGGTAGAAGGCGCCACATAACCATGACTGGTATTATTGAATGCACTTGCATCATCAAACCCGTAGGTGTTTATTGTATTATCAAATGGTAGTGTGGCATTAAAACTATTAGCAATAATTGAGTTAGCTGACATCAAAACTGAAAAGCCGGTATTCGACGAACCTGGAGAAGTCCATGTGGCATTACCACTTGCATCTGAAGTTAATACTTTACCATTTCCCTGCGTTCCATCTGTCAGTTTTAAGTTGCCAACCAAAGTCAGCTTAGCAGTAGGGTTTGATGTGCCAATACCTACATTCCCATTCCCGCTAAGGCTTAATACATCGCCACTTACAGAATGATAAAAATTAAGCCTTGAGTTGGCATCAATCGTATTATCAAGGTAGCCGGCAATGTGCCAGAATTTATTGCCGCTGGCATTTTGAAATTGAAGGCGGGAAAAGTTGCCTGCATTGTTATCATACAGCAGCAGGGTGGGCGAAATTAATGTACTGGTATGTGCAACAGATAATCGTCCTGCCGGTGTAGCAGTACCTATGCCTACGTTTTGGGCAAAAACACCAGGGGTCAAAGCGACAAAGCACATAAGGATGATGATCGTTTTCATAGTCATTATTTTACAGGCGGTTGGTACAGTAAAAATCAGGCAGTGTTTTTACTGTAATAAATGATTAAGAGATTGAATATTACGGCAGCATTAATTTACAATAATTAATTTCAATAACGAAATCTTTTGCTATTTTTTAAAAAATTGCCTCAACCGAACGAGGCTCATTTTCTGACTTCCCAAAATGGGTTAGAAAATCCACTTGCCTGCGAACCCTGCAAACTGACTACTAAGAGTCAACCAAGCCTACCTGGAGAAACATAATGCCATACCTCAACATCCCGAGGAACGAAGGATCCGTTGTTGTTTGGGGGGGGATTTCTCCTACGTCGAAATGACAAATCATCTTGGAAGGACAACTTACTTCAGAACAATCCAGATGTCATCCCGAGGGATTAATTTTTGGTTCCCAAAAAAGTTCTTTGAAAATGACACAGCATAAAGCGTCTAATTTCGAAACGTCCTTTCCCCAAAAATCGAACTTTTACCACCCGTAAACCAGCCTGCAAAAGTTTCCCCGCCTTTTAAAGGAGGGGACAGAATGTTTTTATAACTTGTTATAAAAACATTCAGGGGTGGTTAATCTGCAGCACATGAAAAACGCTTTCATCAACAACAAACCCGAATTAAAACTCCTCCG
>JBBRCW010000552.1:0-2474 GCA_038204535.1 Chitinophagales bacterium
TTCGCCCAATTGTTCTTGCAGAAGTCGTATGATTAAATCTTTATCAATCATTAAAGCAATTTGCTAATGTTTATAAAATATTCAAAGAACTATTAATGCACATTTCTGAAAAAATGTTAATATCGGGCTGAACAGTTACAAGTATTTCATAGTATATCTTCAAAAGAGAATACTGTAATGTGAATTGCACGCTATGTATTTATTATTTGGGCTCGTGCATTCGATAAGCCGGGCAGCCCCGATTGCCCGCCCGGATGAACATCCCCGCCGGCATGAATTCTTTCGGGCTGGCGTTCGGACGGGTGTCACACGCTTGTAAACAATCTTTCCATAGCAGCACAAAGACTATTTTTCAAACTATATCGCTTCCTGATATCGATTTTAGATTAAACACCTTTTTTAAAGTTGGTCGTTTAACATGCAATAGCAACATGTAGCTATTGCCCGCCACATACTTAATAACCACTTTTGTTATCACTCATCAGTAAAACCAACTTTCATGGCATGCCTGCAACAATTACCACGGCTCAATTTGAAAAAATAATCAAAGACGTTACCTATAACTGGTTGTTTTTAGAAAACCTGGATTCAATTGGCAGGCCATGTTTTGATACAACGGATACGTTTGTTTTCAGCAAAAAAGTAGGCAACGGGGAGCAGAATAAATTTTTAAGAGCAAGCAATATAGCAGATGATGGATGCCCGAACGCCGCTAAATTTCCGGAACTGGCTGTGGAATGTAAAGATTTTGCTGACCCTTGTGAAGCTGTTAAATCCCTTCTGTTCAAAGACGATAACTTACTTAATGACATTGGAAGGCATGTGTTTGATAAGCTAACCGGCTTGGTAGGCCCAGAAGGTAGCGACGGATTTTGTGGCCTTAACAGTGCTATAAAAGGCTGTAAAGCATTTTGCGAACAAACTTCTGTTGATCCGAATGTAAAATTTGGACCCGGTGATAATATAAATTTAAAACACGTCAATTATTTATCGAATTACGAGTATAGTATTTTCTTTGAAAACCTTGCCACCGCTACTGCAGCCGTCGCGTATGCAGAAATAATTGATACGCCCGACAAAACGAAATTTGATTTCAGTACTTTCCAGGCAGGTAGTTTTGGATGGGGCGACAGCGTTATTCAGATAGATGCAAACCGGGGCAATTATTCGCTTTTGAAAGATCTGCGGCCCGGTCGTCCAAACAAACTACGTGTAGATGTAACGATTGATAAAGCAACGGGCATAATAGTTTGGAAATTCAGCACCTTCGACTTAAACACGCTGCAATTAACTACTGACCCCGTGGAAGGTTTCTTACCGCCAAATATTGATGGAAAACAGGTACAAGCATTTGTAAACTTTAGCATTAAGCCGAAACAGGGTGTTACATCAGGTACAATAATCGACAATAAGGCAACCATTGTATTTGATAACAACGCCGGCATCAAAACAGGAAATTGGCAGCACATTATAGATACCACTAAACCAACCAGCCAGGTAGCAGCCTTACCGGCCAATGTGCCCACCTAAGATTTCCTGGTAAGTTGGAGTGGCACCGATAACGACTCTGGTATCGATAAGTTTATAGTTTACGTATCGGTAAACGACAGTTTATATACGGAATGGAAGCCGTCCACAACAGCCACTTCAGATACCTTCCATGGTGATTTCGGCAGCAAGTATAGTTTTATAAGTGTTGCTATAGACAAGGCGGGAAATTATGAAAGCACTGCTTCAGATCCTATTGCCAATCCCGATGCTGCCACTACTCCTGTTGAAGCAGACGGTGTTATTAGCATTCAAAATGGCTTATGGAGTCAACCCTCAACCTGGAGCACCAACCAGGTACCAAACGATACCAAAAAAGTAACGGTGAAACACATCGTTACCATAGACACAAACGCCGAATGCAAATCGCTAAATATAATTTTACCTGGTACATTTAACATTAATGCAGGAATAAGGCTGGATATTTAGGGGCATTGAAATGGGAAAAATCCGTTTGTTGAAATAGGAGGGTGATCGGAAGACCCTCCAACTTCAGCATAGGCAGCTCTAATATTTCCAAACGTTATCAATGAGGGCATGTTTTTTTTTAAAAAGAAGTTCGCAAAGCTTACCACCTTACCGCTTTAAACTTCCAACCGGGTTCTATTTTTTGCATTTCTATTTCATCTTCTCTTTTGGTCAGTCCGCAATCAAGGTAGTTTTGGTGAAGCGCTGCTAATGCTTCGCGGTCAAGCTCTACACCCAGGCCGGGCCCGTCAGGTACTTTAACAGCGCCATCTTCAAATATAAAACGGCCGCCAGTAATTACTTCTTCACTCTGCCACGGGTAATGGGTGTCGAGCGCATACCGAAGGTTGGGCAGGGCCGCGCCAAGGTGTACCATCGCCGCCAGCGAAATTCCTAAATGGCTGTTTGAATGCATAGACAAGTCACGGCCAAACGTTTCGCAAATAGAGGCAAGATTC
>JBBRCW010000553.1:0-2306 GCA_038204535.1 Chitinophagales bacterium
CAATTTTGAAGTAACCAAAGTTCGTACACGATGATTTGTAACAAGAAGGATTAAAAAAGAAACCAACCAAAAGTGCCGCCAGTTTTGTAACTATTGGCGAACCAGATATAGACCTCACCCCGACCCTCTCCAAAGGAGAGGGAGTTGCTCCTTCGGGGAAGGCTGAGATGGGCCTTGTAACTGTTGAAATAAAAGGCTTAGATATTTACGACCCCATTAAAGACGAAGTAAAAGCCCGGAACGTTTCAGACATTGCCTACTGGATGGTAGACGAAGATTATGACGGCAGCAACTTTGTAGTAAAACAAGTTTTCTTTTGCGGCGGCGATAAAGACGAATTTGATAAATGGAGAAAGGGATTAGACAACCTGGCAAAAGATACCACTAAAAAGAAGGTAGAAAAAACGTTGAAGATTGAAATTGATGATGAAGCCTTTGACCGTTTGTATGGACATATTTCTCATCCAATAGAGGTTAAAAAGAAAGGGCAAAAAATTGCAGTAAGAATCATTTCTCAATTTGGGGAGGAATCAACAAAAGTGTTAACTGTATAGATATTTATTTATGAGTCAAATTACAATGTTCGGCGATGATCAGGAAAAAAAGCCTGATCATTTAGGGCAAGCCAGCATATATTATAAAACGGTAGGATCAATTTTAAATCCAACCAGCGGGTTTATGGATACATATGATTTTACATTAAATCCTTATTCAGGTTGTGCATTTGGTTGCACGTACTGTTACGCTGCTTTTTTTGCACGTGATAGCTCCAGCAGGCGCAGGGCTCCTGCCCTGTGCCCCGATGTTACTAATGTTACCCCGCCAGTAAAATCCAAAGCAAAAAAACCTCCCGCATCATTTAAAACGCAATAAAAGCCCCTGATAGGTATACAGTACAAGAGAGTGACACAACGATGATGCCCAAAGCTTCTTTGCCAGTGCAATACAAATCCACCAGGCGCAGGAATCCAGCCCTGTGTCTCCCTGTTACTACTCTTTGCATCTTTTATTGCAACATTTTATATTCTTGCTCGGTGTTATCATCAAACGAAGCCTGAATTCAAACTTCAAACAAATTAATTTTTAAAAGTCAGCAACAGTTCCTACACTGCCCCTCATAAAATCTGGATTCGTGTTCGGTTAGGATAACGACCACGGAAGCAAGAATAAGTATTGCAACAGGATGCGCCGGCAAATAAAGTTTGCGGCACTTTGAATTCGAAAGCAATATCCAGAAGAATATGGACCATAACAGAGGAAAACAATTTCTACCTTGGTATTGAAAACAGTAAACAATACCTGGAAGCATGTTTCAAAATTTTGCCTGAAGAATGGAGATTTAACCCGACGTTGGAAAAGCTGTTAACCGGCTTTCTATTCAACAACGACAGAAATAAACAAGTATTTACCGAATATCTAAGACTTTGTTCATGAAGACATTTTATACCATAATAAAAATTGCTCCCAACACATTGGCAGGTGACACACTGTCTATTGGTTTGTTGTTGTATAACGGCGATAAATTCTGGCTGCAGTTTTCCGAGGAAAGAAAATCAGTAGCAAAAAAATTGCTGGATAATAAAGCAGACATTGTTGATTTTGTTGCAAAGCAGTTGCAAAATAAAATTGACGAAATGAATAAGAGTATTGCCAATGCTTATAATAGTTTTTTTGAAGCGGATAATATTTTGGGTGTACCAGATTTTAAACACATCAGTAATTATTCCAATGGTGTAATCCGTTTTTCTGAACCGGCCTTTCTAAATGACAGCATTACCGATGAAAAATTTCAAAAACTATTTTCATTGTTAATAGACAAGATTGAGATAAAATTGGAGAAACAGCAGGATACCCAGGATGTTTCTTTTAAACAGACCATACAGACAAAGCTAATTAGCAGGGTTGAAAATAAGGTGCATACCAACCTTGAAATGAATCCAGCCAATGTAAACGGTTGATACTATAATTTTAATATTGATTGTATTGGTTTAAATGGCGCTTTTATTGCGGCTAAGTCGATACCTTTTCACAAAAGATATGAAACCATTGATAAAGAACTCGGCCACTACTTTGCATTGATGTCTGTATTAAAACTTACCTATAAGAGAGAGCGTACGGATGACCATTTTTATATTATCGCAGACGAACCTTCTGATGTTAACTCCAAAGAACATAAAACCTGGGAGAGCCTGAAGCAAAATCCTGCTGTGCAAATGGTGTATGCTGAACAGTCTGAATTAATTGCCCGGCAAATTGAGGAAAAGAATGCAGGGAAGTTTTTAT
This sequence comes from Chitinophagales bacterium, assembly GCA_038204535.1. Lineage (GTDB taxonomy): Bacteria > Bacteroidota > Bacteroidia > Chitinophagales > Chitinophagaceae > Segetibacter. Next base: position 2,284 of record JBBRCW010000553.1, read on the forward strand.
CACCAGAACAAATTAAATCGAGC
>JBBRCW010000554.1:0-2299 GCA_038204535.1 Chitinophagales bacterium
CCATTCAGCTTTATCCTTTCTTTTAAAGCTTCCATTTCGGTTACCACAGGTATTACCTTTTGCAAATGTCGTTTCAGGTATTCTAGCCGCTGGTCTTCGCGAAGCAAACCCAATAACTCGTATTCTTCTTCGAGCGACAGGGCTGCATGGTGGGCCAAATCGTAGGATGTAAGCTGGTCGTCTGTCTTCAAAAAATCTTTAGAAAGGTTTAAAAGTTCATGCAATTTGCGAATATTTGTGACCACCCATTGCAGCAGTAATATCTTTTGCGCGCCTATATTAGCCGGGTAGTTAACAATAGCGCCGCTGTACAATTTATCGGGAATTGATTTAACAACCTCCAGTATTCTAAAGACTTTTACCCCATGTGTTTTAATGTCCATTTTTCCGTCTTCGTACACTTCGGCAATATCTACTACTTCGGCCAGTGTGCCTATCTCTCCAATGCCGCTTTTTAATACAGGCGGAATTCCAAAAGGCTTTCCCTCTGCATAGCATTCTATCACCAATTGTTTATAGCGGGGTTCAAATATGTGCAGGTTTACATTTTCACCGGGAAACACTACAATACCTAAAGGAAAAACAGGAATAAAATTTGTCATAAGCAAAAAATTTACCGGGCAGGCAGCATACACTATAAAAACAATGCCCCTATCCTCCACTCTTTGATGAATGTGTTAATTCGTACAATCTTTGGTATTTTAAAAATGTATAGTAACGCGTCATTGCCGCAATTAAATAGCCCTCATGCCCATCTAAAAATCCACCGCGTAAAAGGTAGTTTTGAAAAAACGAAAAACGGGGCGAAAACTTTCTTTTAAAGAAGCTTGCTTTTTTCCCCTGGCGAAAATACCGTTCAGCATTTAATAAGGCATATTGGGTCATTTTGGTTGCGTAATCAGCCAAATCTTTCATAGTATAATGCAAAATATAACCCTCGCAGTTTTGAACGGAAGTATCCCTGGGTAATATCAGTTGTTCGTGTACAGCCGCATTATTCCAAAGCACCTTTTTTCTATTAAAGAGCCTTACATGTTCATCTTTGCCCCACTCACCAAATCGAATCAATTTTTTACCTAAGAAGGTTTTAAATTTTATATTATACACCTGGTTATCGCTTCCCAGGTCTTTATCACGCAAAGTGTTCATCAGGGTGTCATCTGGCATTTCATCGCAGTCCATGCTCAATATCCAGTCATATTTTGCGGCGGCTATACCTTTGTTCTTGTTTTGACCAAACCCATCCCATGTTGTCTCAATTAAGCGGGCCTGTAACGATTGAACAATTTGCTGTGTGCCATCCGAACTGCCGCTATCCACCACAATAATATCATCTGTTAACCCCTTAACCGACCGAATGGTATCACCAATAATATGTGCCTCATTTTTGGCGATCATTACTACCGAGATACCGATCATTTGTTTGTAGTTTGGTTCAGTAAAATATCTTGTTTCAAACACATAAAACGAAGATAAAGATTACCCTGCCAAATTTTCCTTCAAGGGTATAGCTGTTTCTCCGGGGTATAGCATGTGCAGGCAGAACGATCCGGCAATTGTTGGGCTTTTTTCCCGGGGATGTAATAAATACATCCTCCCGATCTGCTCCACTGATACCCTAATTTAAAGCAACAGGTTTGGTAAAAAGGGCAGGAATCTATTTTTATTCTAACGAAGAACTAAACTTAGTGTTCTATTTTCGATATTCGTTTTAGATATGTGGCAGATGTTATTATCCAAAATACAACAGGGCGATGTAAAATCGCTGGCACGCAGCATTTCGCTGGTAGAAAACGAGTATGTGGGTTATTACGAATTTCTTGAAGGGCTGCCGGCATCTACAACCCCCGTTATTGGTATAACCGGGCCGCCCGGCGCCGGAAAAAGCACCGTGGTAGATGCATTGATCGGCGAATTAGCAGCGAACAATAAAAAGGTGGGCGTTATTTGTGTTGACCCCTCCTCTCCTTTTAACCTGGGCGCCTTGCTGGGCGATCGCATCAGAATGAGCCAATGGTACCGCGATCCTAATGTGTATATCCGGTCGCTGGCCACACGCGGAAGCCTGGGCGGGCTGCATCCTAAAATAATTGAGATAACCGATGTAATGAAGACGGCCCCATTCGACCTGGTGATTGTAGAAACGGTTGGTGTGGGGCAAAGCGAGATTGAAATTGCCGGTTTGGCCGATACTACCGTAGTAGTGGTGGTGCCCGAAGCAGGCGATGAAGTGCAAACGATGAAAGCCGGATTGATGGAGATCGCCGATATTTTTGTAGTGAATAAAGCAGACAGACCC
>JBBRCW010000555.1:0-2235 GCA_038204535.1 Chitinophagales bacterium
TTTTTAAGGATTGTTAGAAATACTTACCCTTAATGCTACAAACTGTACCTTTTTTTGACCAGCCTTCATAAGTCATCTCGAATTTAATCTCATCTTCCCCATGCATTCCAATTTCCATCCAACCAGCTCTGCGGTAAAACAATTCAGCCCTTGTTTTTGGAGTTGTTCCTAACCAGATCGTTTCTTCTGTTTGGGTAAAATACCAATCAACCATAATGTCGTGCAGTTGTCTGCCAATTCCCTGCTTTTCAAAACCGGGTTTTAAAAACAATGCCCACACATTATTTTCCCTTAAATCCACTATTGAAAAACCTACAATTTGGCTGTCTATTTCACAAACCCAACCTTTCCCTCTTTCAAAAATAAATTCTTCATAATCCTTATCTGAAACCAGGTCAGGATTTGATAGAATATTTTCTGTAACAGAATTTCTGACTATCTGCATTTGTTTGATGTCTTCAAATTTTGCTTCTCTGATGTTCATTTTGTCCTTTTAAATTAAAGCATTTATAATTCCGGTATGGTACAGTACTTACGATTGCCGCCTGCTTTTAATCACCCGGGTGACTCTAATTATCACTTCCTTTTACCCGACCTTGTTCGTCACTTGCGCCACCATATTTCCGTTTACTATTATTTAATTTCCCTTTGCTTAAACGGTAGCTAAAACTTAATCCTGCAGTCCTGGAATCGGGTATCATGCGAAAGGCTGCATCAACATTTCCAAAGCGACTTTCACCAGTTACCTTTTGTGTCCAAAAAATATCTCTTACACTGAGCCGGATTGTTGCTTTATTTTTAAGCAGAGGCATACTGGCCCCAAAATTAACGGCACCTAAGGCTTTAATACGGAATACGCCTTCTACGCCAGCTGTTCTGTAAAAGCCATTCAGTTCAGCAACAATACCTTTTTTGAATTTATAGGAGGCAGAAGCATTTAGCACAGCAGTGGTAGCACCAATGGATACAAAAGTATTGTTCACCAATCCATTAAATTCATTGTTGTAAACATTCACATAAATATTGCCACTCCAATTTTTCAGTTGCTTAAATGCACTCACTGAAATACCATATTGCCGTTGGTTTGCAATATTTGCCTGCTTTCCAAATGTTTGATTGGTTTGTTCGTCCTGCTCCAGCACGAGTTGAATAATGTTACTGGTTTTGGTATAGTTCAATGTAGTGGTAAGAAAACTATTGAAGGTGTGTGACACTTCAACATTATCACTAAACTGCGGACGAAGATTTGGGTTTCCCTGTTCAAAGGTGTACCGGTCTAAAAATGTAACAAACGGGTTTAAACTTGCATAATCGGGCCTGCGAATGCGACGGCCATAGTTCACACTCCAATTATTTTTTTGATTTACCTGGTAGGATATATAAGCCGTTGGAAACAACTGTGTATAATTCAGCCTAAACTTTTCGTTGGTGGTTATTTGACTGCCATTCGCCAACGTATTTTCCAATCGTAAACCAAATTGCCCGCTTATCTTTTTTGTAAATGGGCGGCTGTAATTTATATAAGCTGCAGCAATGCGCTCATCATAAATAAAATGGTTGCTTCTTCCAATATCACGGACCAGAATCTTATTAATCAAGCTATCGTACACAGCATTTGCATCGGTTTCAACATAACCAGCTTTAATACCTGCTTCCAATTTTGCGCCCTTTTTTAAAGGATGCACATAGTCTGCTTTTGCAGAATAGATACTTATTTTTTGAGGCAAATCACCGTACAAGGTATCCGGTTTCCCATTAATTGCTCCAAAAGCATTATAAAAATAGTTGCTCAGGTTTTGTGTATTGTTTGAACTGTAAGTAATATAATCAAGTTCGGCAGTTAACTCTTTTCCTGTGCTGTCAAACAGGTGACGGAAATTAATATTTGAACTTAGGTTCTCCCATGAACCATTACTAATAGATTTTGAAAAGGTTTTGCCTAGCAGTGTGTTATTAGGGTCAGCGATAAAAATGTTGCCGATGCTGGTTGAGTTCTCTGGATTGTAAAATCCACTCACAACCGCACCAACAGTTGTTTTCGGGGAAATTGAAAAGTCGGCACCTATTTTCAAAGTGTTGGATGCATTCCAGTTTCTTTTGGCTGATACCTGGTCCAACAATGATTTAATTTCTTTTGTTGTTGTCTGTCTGAATTTTCTTTCAATTATAAAAGTTCTATCTGTATTACGTTCATTACGGCCGAGCGTACCAAAAAGGTTTATTTTATTTTTCCGA
>JBBRCW010000556.1:0-2214 GCA_038204535.1 Chitinophagales bacterium
GCCGAATTTGACTACGATAATAAACCCACCGAAACATTTCCCTTTGATCAAAGCAAGCCAAGATGGAGTATGTTCCTGCTTAAGAAATATGTTTTGCCCTGGCTTTATTGGAATAAAATTTTAAAAGGTACCGCTTAATCAGTCTGATAAATTTACCTGACAATAAATTAACAACGACTTCAACCTCTAAACCTTAAATCAAATAACATGAAACTGAATGTTGGAAAAACAGATAGATCGATCAGAATATTGCTAGGCATATTGATAGCCGCGGCAGGCATTTATTTTAAATCGTGGTGGGGCTTATTATCCATCGTAATGTTTGTTACAGCTTTCTCAGGTGTATGTCCCATTTTTAAAATATTTGGCATTTCGTCTAGGAAACCAATTGCATCTTAAAGACGACCCATCTAAATTGCAATGCCGCCTCTAATACGGGCGGTATTTTTTATGTAGCCAGGGGGCTAATCTAAATCGATAAAATTCCCACTCATCATCCGGCGAAAAAAAACCACCCAAGCCGAAGACCATGGAAGGATTAAAGTAACCGTTGACAAATGCGCGGATCATTTGAATGTAAATACCTTTGGATATAACCGCTATTCCTTACATTTCCATTTCAAAACAATATTCAATAAATCAATAACTAACCCATCATGGCAGAAAGTCTTATAAACATTATTAACGGGATTATAAAAGAGGCCGGGGAACTAATTCCGGATTATATGCAAAACGAAGAAGACAAGCGAATTGCCAACGGCCAGGTGGCTATTTGTATTATTGATGCCGAAGGAAACATTTATGGTAGCATGTACGGTAACAAAACGGTAAGGGCAAGAGAATCTTTCAGGGTAGCCTGGACGAAAGCCAGCCAGGTACACCTTACAGGCTATAAAACCGGCGAGTTTGAAAGACTGGCCTTTAGCAATCAAATTGATGAAGATAGTTTTGGTTTAGAACGTCCCGACTATATTGGCTGGGAAGGCGGGCAGCCCTTAATGTTAAAAGATGGCACCAGTTTGTCGGTGGGCTTTAGCGGTTTCAGGGGAATAATAGACCTGGAGATTGTGGTTAAGGCCCTGGAAACTGTAGAAGGTGGTAGTTAATACCAAAAAGCAAGAAAGTATTTTTGAAAAATAATGCACCCAAATATTACAACGATTCCATTTCTGCAATTTTTGCCGAAAATGGAAAAGGCTTTCAAATAGCCGGCAATCTGATTCAAATATTTTTCTTTGCGTTCTTTGCGTGGGTTTTACTTTGCGTCTTTGCGTGAAAAACCGCTGGTGCCTATAACTACGATGAACTTTAAATCAATCAGACTAAAAATGTGTCATAGGCAGGCACAGCCTGTCCCGCTTCTTCTGGCGGGGAAGCGATCCCCCGCATAATCAGGTTGACAAATTACCTGGGATTGCCTGCCCGTTCCGTTCAGGCGGGCTTCGCTTCCGATAACTATCGGAACGCAAGGCTCCTCCGCCTTCGGAAGGGGCACAGCGCAATAACGAACTCCTGTTTGATGCGACAATTAGAGGCCTACCTATATCCAACACATGCAGTTACTTAACATGCAGCGTTATTTCTTTTTCTTTTACCAGGAAATCAGGCTTCTCAAATTTTTGGATGCCGCTGTCCAATAACCGCCCGTCAGCAACTATTTCAATTGGAGTGATACACGACAAATTTTTCTCGCGGAAAGGAACATTGTAACTAAGATTATAAGCTGAAATAATAGACCATCGCGATTGATCAGATGTATTAGCGGCTGACCGGTGCAGAATGTTGCTATGAAAAAACAAACCATCGCCCGGCTGTAATTCAACATACACCAGTTCGCAAACCTTTTCGGCTTCGTTTACAAAATCGGGATCGGCACCCTGTTGCTCGCCGGCAAAATTATGCTCAAACCGCTGCATTTTATGGCTGCCTTTCAATACCTGCAAACAGCCGTTTTGAATGGTAGCTTCGGTTAAAGCAACCATTATTGAAACCATCGCCTCCGGATATAAAAACCCATTCTTATACCAATAGCCATAATCCTGGTGCCACTCCCATGCGCCGCCCACCTTTGGCTCCTTTTGCATCACCTTGCTATGAAAATGACAAATCTCCCCCTCATCGCCCAGCAATGCTCTTACGGCATTCACCATCCGTTCCGATCGCGACATCAGCCCAAAACTATCTTCGCCGGGTGTAAACCAGAGCGTAAGCCTG
>JBBRCW010000557.1:0-2207 GCA_038204535.1 Chitinophagales bacterium
TTAAAGGTCTGATCGATCATTTTAGCATCCATTACAAGGTGGTTGTACCCATGCTTCCACTGTTTGAGCTTGATATTTTTCATACAACCGTTGGCGGCCTTGCAAAATATGTACATCGTTTTGTTGAAGCACAAGGGTATAATAACATTCATTTGTTAGGCAATTCGCTTGGCGGCCACGTAGCATTGGTGCATATTTTAAAGCACCCCGAACGAATAAAAACACTTACCCTTACCGGCAGCAGCGGCTTATTCGAAAATGGAATGGGTGATAGTTATCCAAAAAGGGGTGATAGGGATTATATTAAAAAGAAAACTGAATTAACCTTTTACGATCCTGCCATGGCCACCGACGACCTGGTAAACGAAGTGTTTGAGATTACGAATAACCGCATTAAAGTAATAAAGATAATTGCGCTTGCCAAAAGTGCTATTCGAAATAATTTAGGTGAAGAATTAAACCAGATAAAGCAACCAACCTGTCTTATCTGGGGCAATAACGATACCATTACCCCGCCTTTTGTTGCAAAAGAATTTCAATCGCTAATACCCAATAGCGAATTGCATTTTATTGATAAATGCGGTCATGCGCCCATGATGGAAGTACCCGCCGGGTTCAATTCCATACTCGAAAACTTTTTAGCAACACATAGGCAACCTGCTGCAACATTAGCATAAAGTTTGTTGTCTATTTTATGCCAGAAGGCTCAAAAATCAAGGAGAATCTGAATGTTAGCACAACAATTAATAAACAATAGTTACCCTTCGTTGAATTTATCCGATAAAGTTGCACTGGCCCTGCAATTCATGGAGGATTTTGATGTGCAACACCTTCCTGTTATTGACGAGGAAAAATATGTTGGTCTTATCAGCAAAGAAGATTTACTCGATTTTGAAGAAGAAAGTCTGATAGAAGAACTTGAAAGCGATTTTATCAGGAAATCGGTCAAAGGATCCGAGCATTTTTTTTCTGCCTTAAAATTATCTTCTTCAATGGCCATCTCTATAGTGCCGGTGGTAGGCGAAACAATCGAACTGTTAGGTTCCATTTCATCTGCGGAACTTATAAAGGCAGCTAGTGGTTTTTTGGGAGTTGCTGAACCCGGGGCAGTTATTGTACTGGAGATGGACCGAAAAAATTATTCTTTCGGCGAAATTTCGCGCCTTGTGGAAACAAATGATGCCTATATTACTCAATTAAATACTGCAACTGAAACCGAAACAGGGCTTACCATCGTAACTATAAGAATAAACAAGCTGGAAGTTTCGGATATTATTGCCACATTTCAGCGGTATGAATACATCATCAGGTATTATATTGGCGAAGAAGATTATGAAAATGAACTTCGCTATAATTATGACCATCTGATGTCGTATTTAAAAATGTAATCCGCAGTACTGAACAAAGCCTGCTTAAAGTTATTTTTTTGGTTATTTTCACGTTGAACGAATAAAAGTTGGCGTGGATTTTTGTTGATTATATAGATTAACAAAATATAACCGTTATGTATTTATAATGCGAGATTTTAGGAAGCTGCGGCTTATCATATTTTTTGGATTGTTTTGCCTTGTCAAGAACCTGCCAGCTTTTGCACAGCCGGTAAACAGCGAGGTTATGGACAATATGAAGTTTCCGGCCATTCCGCTCGCAGACACCGCTTCTTCGTCAATAGTAATTGCCGATGTTTTAATAACCGGTTATAAAATTACCAAGCCTTATGTCATTTTACGGGAGGTGCCGTTTTCTAGAGGTCAAAATATTCAGAGAGCCGACCTGCCCAGGCTGGCCGAACTTTGCCGCCAGCAATTAATGAATACCACATTGTTTGTGGTGGTCAGTGTAAAACCGGCTTTCATCACCAGCGATATCGTAATAATGAATATTACCGTTAAAGAGCGCTGGTACCTTTTTCCTATCCCATATTTTAAAATGATAGACCGAAATTTTAATACCTGGTGGGTAGAAAATAAACGAAGCCTTCAGCGGGTAAATTATGGGCTGAAATTTATGCAGAATAATGTTAGCGGCCGAAACGATAATTTAAATGTATGGCTTATTGGAGGTTATACCCAGCAGGCCTCCATCCGTTATGAAAATCCTTTTTTAGATCAATCGCTGAAACATGGAATGAATGTAGGTTTTTCGTATAGCCGCAACCGCGAGATCAATTATGGCACCAACTTTAATAAGCAAACCTTTTTTAAGAA
>JBBRCW010000558.1:0-2080 GCA_038204535.1 Chitinophagales bacterium
TAATGCTGGCACAAAAAAACGATGCAATCATTCATGGGGTTGAGGCGGATGCTGCGGCTGCAAACCAGGCACGTCAAAACTTTACAACATCTCCATTTGCCGCCAGACTTGAAGCGTTGGCCTGCAGAGTGCAGGATTATAAACCTGAACGGCTTTATGACTTTATAGTCTGTAATCCGCCCTTTTTCGCTAACGACTTAAAGAGCAATCAGCACCAGCGAAACCTGGCATTACACAGCACCGACTTATCGTTGGAAGATCTGTTGCAAAACATTCAGCGGTTGCTGACAAAGGAAGGGCTTTTTTCAGTGCTGCTCCCCTATCATAGAAGCATAGCGTTTGAAAAGATGGCAACCGAAAGACAATTTTATTTGCACGAAAAAGTAATCGTCAGACAAACAGAAAAACACCCGCCTTTCCGGTCGATGTTATTGTTTGGCAAATTGCCCGTGCAGACAGTTGAAGAAGAAATCGTTATTAAAATCAACAACCAATATTCGCCTGAGTTTAGTGAATTGCTGGCTGACTTCTATTTGTTTTTATAGCCGTAAAACAGGCAGCATACCGCTTTGATAGTATAACCATGACCTTTATTTACCGGCCGCATAATCTTTAAGGTAAGCATAGTTTTCAGTGAGTGTCCCTTCCTTAACTATGGTGGCCCGTTCAATTACATTAGTTTTGCCTTTTCGCAAATCGGGTATAATAAATTTTATAAGCTGGTCACCAAAATACCGGCTGGCATCCCTGGGCAATTCGTTGGGCAGGTTTCCAACTGCCATAACATCCACGCCATATTTTTGATAAGGGGCAATCGCTTGCCGGCTAATCGCGTCAACACCATATACGGGATGCTCAATAGTGCTGTCGCCCAGGTTACAGGGAATGCTTCCGTTCTTATCGTCGGATATGTCTGCAATGGTTACAATTCTAAAATCGGGTTTCAGCATATCTTCCCAATTAAATAACCTCGGTATGCCTTTTTCCCAGTAAACACCATTTAATAGAACATCGGTTTGGGGCAAGTACTTTGAAAATTTGCAACGGTACAAACCTGGCTCATCATGAAACTCTAACCGGTTATACTTGCGGGTTATTCTATTTTCATACAGCTCAGTCCCTTTTAAATGTACATATACCGCGTACGAAAACTCCCTTTCCAGGTATTCATCCGGCTCCACCTCAATAATGCCCATCAGGTTCATGATCTCTAGAATGCCGCTGGCAACCCGGCCGCTGCCGGTAACCGCCACTTTAATATGGGGCACGTTCAATCCAAAATACCGATGTATTAAATTGTTATAGCTTTTTACACCTACCACCCGGCCAAGGTCGAATAAACCAGTGCGGTTTCCATATGCCATCATGCCGTTATGGGCGCCTACAACGCCGGCGAAAAAACCAAAGCCCAGAATGCGTTGCCCATCGTCGTGCTCAAGGCATTCGTAATCTATAAGCGTACTCTTTTTTGCAATAATTGCCTGCAGTAAACGGCGGTTATTTTCTTGTTTCTTGCGGGTGTGAGAAAAAAACATATAACGTTTGCCTGGTAACAAATCGCTTACCGGCACCTCTTTTATACCCATTAACAGGTTACAGGCGTTCAAATCTTCGTTTACTTCAATTCCCAATTTTTTATATTCTAAATCGCTGTAACATCGGTTAGGGCAAGGCTGCACAATGATCCTAATGTCGTTGTGATTCTTTTGCAGAAACCTGCAATGCGCCGGTGTGAGCGCAACCCGGTTATCTGGCGGAATTTTACCCTCACGTATCAATCCGATTACAAGCATTCAATCAATTTATTGTGCGTATTAATTTAAAGTCTTGACGAATATCATTAATTTAATCAGCGGGTTTCATTTTTAGCGAGCCGTCATACTGAATTTATTTCAGCATCCTCTGTATTTTACCTGAAACTTTCAAGTAGATCCTGAATCAAGTTGAGCCATACGAATAACCCAAATTAATGACATTGTAACCAAACTAAACCCTTTAAGCAGTCTGCCTGGCACCTAAAAATTCTATTGCTGCCACCTGATCTGCAATATCTGCCTGGTAACAGGTAATACTTTAAAGC
>JBBRCW010000559.1:0-2066 GCA_038204535.1 Chitinophagales bacterium
TTGGCGGCAGTGGCGGTGTGTATGTCTTTGCCTTGTTTAAAGGCTTCCACCATGTTGGGGTCGCCGCTAATGGCCGCCACAATGCGCAGCTCTATCTGGCTGTAATCGGCGCTTACCAATACATGGTTTTCATCACGCGGAATAAAGGCTTTGCGAATTTCTCTTCCGCGTTCGGTACGCACCGGTATATTTTGCAGGTTAGGATTGTTACTGCTAAGCCTGCCCGTAACGGCAACAGCCTGGCTATAACAGGTATGCACCCGGCCAGTCCGTTTGTTGATCATTAATGGCAAAGCGTCTATATAGGTGTTCTTTAGTTTGGTCAGTTCCCTAAAGGCCAGTATATCTTCTACAATGGAGTGCTGATTTGCCAGCTTCATCAAAACATCTTCTCCCGTTGCATATTGGCCGCTCTTGGTTTTTTTTGCCTTGGGGTCCAGTTTCATGTGATCGAACAACACCTCGCCTAATTGTTTCGGGCTGCCCAGGTTGAATTTTAACCCGCAGCAATCAAATACCTTTTGTTCCGCTTCCTTTGCCTCGCCCTCCAACTGTACTGAATAATCTTTTAAAAAATCCATATCTATTCGCACGCCTTCAAACTCCATATCCAGTAACACTTTTATCAACGGCGACTCTATATCGTCAAACACTTTTTGCACCACCTTCTTTTGCAATAGGGGAGCAAACACCTCTTTAAGTTGAAGGGTTATATCCGCGTCTTCGGCGGCATATTCCTTTACCTTTTCCACATCCACCTTATCCATTGTAAGCTGGCCTTTGCCCTTTTTGCCAATCAGTTCTTCTATACTTACAGGTTCGTACCGTAAAAACTGGGCGCTCAGGTAGTCCATGCTGCGGCGGCCTTCGGGTTCAATTAAATAATGCGCCAGCATGGTATCAAACAACTGTCCTTTTAATTCATAGCCATACCATTTTAAAATGGTCATGTCGTATTTAAGGTTCTGGCCAACCCATTTTTTAGATGCATCATTAAACAGTGGTTCAAATTGTTGCAACATTGCTTTGGTCTCATCCCAACCCGCAGGGGCCGGAACATAAAAACCTGTTCCATGCTTGTACGAAAAGCTTAGGCCCACCATATCTACCTCATGGGCATTGGTGCCGGTGGTTTCGGTATCAAAACTTATTTCTGTTACAGGCATTAGTTCGGCAATCAAATCCGCGATCTTTTCTGCCGTATCTACCAAAGTATAATCGTGCGGGGTGTTGTTTATATTTTTGTCAGCCACAAGCCCTTCAGCATTTTCAGCTTCCTCATCCGTCATAACGGGTGCGGTTCCCATTTCGGCGGCGGATACCTTTTCTTCTACACTAAACATATCCATTTGTCCGCCGGGTGCAGGCTTTGAATTTTCAAAAACACTGAATTCCTCGCCCAGAATGCGACGACCCAAGGCCTTAAACTCCAGCATGGTAAACAATTCTTCCAAAACCGGTCTGTTCCATTCTTTTATCTTAAAGTCCGCTTCACGAAAATCGACCGGTACATTGGTAATTATGGTTGCCAGCTTTTTACTGAGAATCGCATCTTCGCGACCATTTCTAATCTTTTCGCCCAATGCGCCTTTTATGTTGTCTGCGTTTTCCAATATGTTTTCAAGGGTGTTATATTCCTTTAAAAGCTTGCAAGCCGTTTTTTCTCCTACGCCCTTAATGCCGGGGATATTATCCACCGCATCGCCCATTAGCCCCAGCATATCAATTACCTGCTCTACGCGTTCTATGCACCATTTTTCAGTAATGCGTTTGGCGTCCATTATCTCTTCTTTACCTCCCTGAAAGGGCGGTTTATAAATGTAAACTCCGGCATGTATCAGCAACTGTCCATAATCTTTATCGGGCGTAACCATATACACCTCGTAGCCCTTGTCGGCCGCCTGCCAGGCAAGGGTGCCAATAATATCGTCGGCTTCATAACCATCCAGTTCAATAGAGGGGATGTTAAACGCCCGTATCAGGTTCTTGATGTCATCCAGCGAACCCAGCAGATCTTCGGGCGCCTCCTGCCTGTTGGCCTTATAAGCCGCAAAATCGGTGTGGCG
>JBBRCW010000560.1:0-2057 GCA_038204535.1 Chitinophagales bacterium
CGGTTTATTGACAGCCATTAAAGCCACCAATGCCGAAAAGGTATTTGTAACACACGGTTTTCAGGCTGCATTTAGCAGGTACTTAAATGAACAGGGCATTGCGGCGGCTGAAGTAAAGACAGAATATGGCAACGATGAAGAAGAAGCGACTGCAGTGACAAACGATTTAAATGAAATAAATACACCTGAATAGTCGGACTGCATTGAGGGCGTATTGCCTGAAAAAAATAAATGGTGGAATGATGGGAGATGCAATTGAAAATAATATAGACGGCGGTGAGTTGAACGCATCCGAACCGCAAAACAATGCCGGTTCGGGGTTTAAAGCATTTGCCGAACTGGTAGGGATAGTAGGAACCAGCACCAAAACCAACGACAAGATTTTGGCGCTCACCCATTATTTTTCTGTTGCCGATGCCAAAGACAAAGTGTGGGTAATCGCTATATTCAGCGGCAGGCGCCCCAAACGAATAGTTAATTCTACCAGGATAATTGAATGGTGTGTTGAAATAGCCAATATACCGGGCTGGCTGTTTGCAGAATGTTACCACACCGTTGGCGACCTGGGCGAAACCATTTCGCTGCTTTTACCTGAAGCCGCAAAAAATAGTCCCCAAACCTCTTTTCCCCTGCATTATTACATTGAAAAATTTATAGAACTTGAAAAAGAACAGGAGGCTATTCGCAAAAATTTTATAATTAATAGCTGGATGCAAATGGACCAAAGCGAACGGTTTGTATTCAACAAACTGATTATGGGGTCTTTTAGAATTGGGGTATCTCAAAAAACCATTGTAAACGCACTGGCCAAATTAACCAACCTTACTTCTTCAGAAATTGCCCACCGCATCAGCGGCAACTGGGATCCATCCACCATAATCTTCGACGAATTATTTGATGAAGATTCGCAATTGATCGATCACTCGCGGCCCTACCCTTTTTACCTGGCATACGCCCTTAACGACGAAGCACATTCATTGGGTAACCCGCAAGACTGGCAAGCCGAATGGAAATGGGATGGTATAAGAGGCCAGATCATAAAAAGAGATAACCAGCTTTTTGTCTGGAGCCGGGGCGAGGAACTGATTACCGATAAATTTCCGGAGTATGAAGCCTTGAATCATCAACTGCCCAACGGCATTGTATTAGATGGAGAAATTTTACCGGGCATGGATGGAAAGCCCTTGCCCTTCGCGCTGCTGCAAACCCGTATTGGCCGAAAAAACATCACCAAAAAACATTTAAAAGAAGTACCGGTTACTTTTTTTGCCTATGACCTGCTGGAATATAACGGCGAAGACTACAGAAGCCGGCCGTTAGAAGAAAGAAGGGCCCGTTTAGAAAAAATGGTAAACGGACTGCCAGCCGGACCGCTGCTTTTATCCCCCAAAATTGAATTTGATAGCTGGCAGCAACTGGCTGACATACGCGGCACCAGCCGCCAAATGGGTGCGGAAGGACTGATGCTAAAAAAGAAATCGTCTGCCTACCAGGTGGGCAGAAAGGTGGGCGATTGGTGGAAGTGGAAAATTGATCCTTTGGTAATTGATGCTGTGATGATCTATGCGCAAAAAGGCAGCGGCCGAAGAAGCAACCTTTATACCGACTATACCTTTGCAGTTAAAGATGGCGACAGGCTGGTGCCTTTTGCCAAAGCCTACAGCGGCCTTACCGATAAAGAATTTGCAATGGTTGACGCATTTGTAAAGAGAAATTCGATAGAAAAATTTGGCCCGGTGCGAACCGTTAAACCCGAGCTGGTTTTTGAATTGGCATTTGAAGGTATAGCCGCAAGCAATCGGCACAAGAGCGGTGTCGCTCTAAGGTTTCCGCGAATGAGCCGATGGCGGCACGATAAAAAGCCCGACGAAATAAATACGCTGGATGATCTGAAGCAACTACTGGAAACTTTTGGCAATACCACCGCACAAATACAGCAAGAACCAACAGAAGAACCAAATTAGAGGCAAAGCAAACCTTAGTAAACGTAACCCCTAATAAAAGCTGTTGATGTCTTCAGAATTGAGCTGTATAATATCAGGGGCTTTTACATAATT
>JBBRCW010000561.1:0-1890 GCA_038204535.1 Chitinophagales bacterium
TGTTTTATGCCGGGGCCCTTACTGGTTTTGTTTTGCAGAACCGAAATATTAAGATAAAGGCGCTGGTGATACCTTACTATTTCTGTGTTATGAATTACGCTGTTGTGGCAGGTCTGTTGAGATTTTTAAAAGGCAGCCAAAGTGCTATGTGGGAAAAGAATAAGCGGTTGTCGACGGCCTAAAATTAAAATTGACTGCACTGCGGTGGCAGTGAAAAATAGTTTTGTGGGTTAAAAACCCGGATAACATTGAATGTTGATGTTTTTATTTACCAGGTTTAAGGCGAAGGTTTTGTTCTGGTAATCGGGTTGAGTTTATTTAATATCCTATATCAAACCAATATTTATGAAATCCAATTACAAAGGATTAATATGGAAACATATTATTACTGGCTTTCTGCTGGGCTTACTGTTTATCATACCCGAGTTTGTTTTACTGGAATTGAGGAAATACAATATTGATCTGCTGATCATTTCAGAAAAGGAGTTTTCTTTAATAATTCTATGTTGCATTCCTTTTATATTGGCATACATCTGCTACCGCTTTGGTAAAGTAAGGGTTTACCTGATCCACTCAAACCTGGTACTTAAGTCAAATGAAAGCGAAAAACAATCGCTTTTAGAAGAGTTGCTCGAATACAAATTTGCCCTTGATCAATCTTCTATTATTTCGGTTATTGACAACATGGGAAGGATAAAAAGAGTAAACGATAAATTTGAGGAACTCACTGGCTTTAGTGCAAAAGATGTAATAGGCCGGTCCATCTGGCGACTGCCGTCTTCCATCCAAAAAGAAAGGGTGTTTAGTACTATTAAAAATGTGGCGGATACGGGCAAGGTGTGGAGCGGAGAAATATCTTACTTTAGAAATAACGGCGTTACCTGTTACACCAGGGCAATAGTAGTACCCTTATCGCAAAAAGCAGAAGGGAATAATGACTGCCTGATCATACAATATGATATTACCAACGAAAAGGTAGCCGAAATAAATTTAAGGCAGGTAGAAGAAGAGAACAGGATTATTTTAGAGAATACGCAAACGTTAATATGCTCCCACGATGCCAATGGAATTATAAGGAAAGTTAACAATTCGGGCGCTAAAATTTTAGGTGCTGAACCCGAACAGTTGATTGGAGTATCCATAGAAAAATTCCTGAGCAAAAAAGTAAGCCTGCAGCAATACCTGGATGAGATATTTAAGAAAGGTTTTTGCGAGGGATACTTTAGCGTGGGAAAAAATAATGAAAAGCGAACCCTGTTATTTAAGAATGTTGTTTGTAAAGAAAAAGGTGAGCCATATATTATTGGCAGTGCTATCGATATAACTGAAACTATAAAAGCAAAAAAAGAGTTAGAAAACCAAAAATCATTCATTAATTTAATGATAGATGAATCGCCCAATTTAATTGTGGTTTTAAATGAGGCAGATGAATTAACCTTTATGAACAAAACAGTCAAAAATCATTTTGATCTGCCGGCGGAGGGCCAATTGGTCAAAGATTATGGTGAGGCGTTTTTATCGTTTATTTCAGGTGGCACAAATGCGGAAAACAAAGTTAAATACCGCTCACATTTTGAGTGCCGGTTGTTTTGTAAAACATCAAACGAAAACAATTGGTTTAAGGTTCAGAAAACCATCTTTTTTGATAAGAATGGCGCAAAGTTCTATTTGATAATTGGGACTAACATAACCGAAAAGCACCAAACAGAATTAGACCTGATTGAAGCAAAAAAGGTGGTCGAAAATGTATTGAAAGCCAAGGAGCAGTTTTTCGCAAATATGAGTCACGAAATACGGACACCATTAAATTCGGTCATCGGTTTTTCGCACTTACTTGAAGACACAAAATTAGATGACAGCCAAAGGGAGTATGTTGACACTATTAAGCTT
>JBBRCW010000562.1:0-1842 GCA_038204535.1 Chitinophagales bacterium
GAGCCATCGGTCCCATTATAGTGCAGTATTTTTTTGATAGCATCATAGGCCATTTCTCCGTTTTGCAACCTGGCCCAAAGGCCAATTTTCCAGGCTATTGACCAGCCTGTTCCATTATTGGTTCTTAATTGCAGAGATCGCTTTACCGCATCGGCCAGTGCAGGGGTGCCCTGCGTGGTAATGGAATAACCAGGATAAACGCCAAACAAATGCGATACATGCCGGTGATGCGGATCCTGGTCTTCCCAATCGTGGTACCACTCCTGTAGATTACCTTTTTTACCAATTTGATAAGGATACAGACCGGAAAGCGCCAAATTTACTTTTTGCTTCAGCGCCGGGTCAGCATTTAAAACCTTCGCGGCTTTTAAATAATCATTGAACAGTTCCCTGATCATTGCCAGGTCGGCCGTACCTCCATACAATGTTGCTCCATTGTATCCGTCTTTTGTTATGTAAATATTTTCGGGCGATGTGGACGGGGCTGTTACCAAATATCTCTTTTTGTCTTTTACTAAAAAATCAAGAAAGAATTGCACAGCGCCTTTCATTAAGTCATAAGCATGGTTTCTTAAATAATCTTTATCTAAAGTGTAGGCATAATGCTCCCACAAATGGGTAGATAACCAGGCACTTCCCGAAGCCCAGTTTGCCCAAACGGGATCGCCTTTGCCAAAACCACCCACGGGATTGGTCATGGCCCAGATATCGGTATTGTGGTGCAGTACCCATCCATTGGCGCCATAATAATTTTTTGCTGTAACCGCGCCGGTTTTAGCCAGGCTTCCAATAAAATCGAGCAAGGGTTTATGCGTTTCAGAAAGATTACCGACCTCCGATAACCAGTAATTCATTTCTGTGTTAATATTGGTAGTATAGTTACTGCTCCATGGCGGCCGCATCTGATGGTTCCAGATACCCTGTAAATTAGCCGGCAGACCACCTGGCCTGGATGAGGCAATCATAAGGTATCGTGCGTATTGAAAATACAAAGCCACCAGTGCCTGGCCGTTCGTTCCTTCAGAAAATGCCCGCAGTCTTTCATCTGTGTCTTTTTCAGGATCGGGATTGGTCCCAAGGTTTAAACTTACCCGGTTAAACAAACGCCGAAAATCTTTTATGTGATCCATCTTTAATAAATCAACCGATTTAGAAGAAGCAGCCTGAACATTTTTCCGCGCAATCGCCCCCTCATCTTGTCCATTTGTCAGTGGATCTTTATCGAACCCGTTGTAGCTGGTGGCGGCCGATAAAATGACCTGGATATAAGAAGCGTTGTTCACCTGCAGATTGTTGCCTGATACAGCTATGATACCGTCTGTTTTTGTAATTCTTGCCAGGGTATAAAACCGCATGCCGGCCTTGTCATTATACACAATAGCATCAGGCATATTGCCGCGGTAGTTCGGTTCTGCATGGGCCGGTGCATTGCCCTTTAAAACCAGGTCATTTCCTGTGGCCGACACCGACGACTTCAATTGGCTGCTCAATCGAAGAGACACATTCATTTTATCCGCGCCTTTGGCCGTAAGACTTATAACAGCTACTTTATCGGGATGAGACACAAATGTTTCTCTGCTGTAGCCCGTACCGCCTACATTATAAAAAACACGAGACACCGCTTTTTGCAAGTCTAACTCACGCCGATAATGCTGCACCACATCCTTGTGATCAAAGTCAATATACAGATCGCCCAGGGGCGCATACGATTCAGAAAAACTACCCTGCATAAAATGCATCAGGCTGTCGGCGGCCTTATAGTCTTCGTTAAACAACGCCTCGCGAACTTTTGGCAAAAAGGCATGGGCCGCGGGGTTCATGTTTGGGTTGACCGGACCACCC
>JBBRCW010000563.1:0-1650 GCA_038204535.1 Chitinophagales bacterium
CCTGTTGGTTAATTGTTATCTCCTTCAAATTGTTTTTCGGTCTTCCACCAGCGATAGCTAATGTAACCGACAACGATAAACGGAGTAAACATTAGGTAGATGATACCTGCATTTAAACCAGAAGCGGCCCCCTCACCTTGCTGCATGGCTGTTTTTGTACAGATAGAACATTGGGCAAAAGCGGGTTGAGCTGCTATGGCAGAAAGAAATACAAGCACAAAAACAATCAAACAACGCTTCATCATAAATAAAATATTCAGGTGCAAAGTTATAACCAAAAACCTTGTCAAAAGTTATAACTTTCTGTTACTAATACTTTTCAATGCATACATCCAGACGAAATTTTTTGCATAAAGCTGGTATGCTTGCCGGCGCTTTTTCGACAAACAGCCTGTTTCAACAATTGCTTGCCGCCGATCTTGAAAACGCTTCTCTAAAGGTGCAGGGAATGTCGCCTTTTGATGTGGCAGCAGACGAAGATTACTGGAGCGTTATCCAGCAGGCATACACGGTTCACCCAAGTATCATCAATTTTAATAATGGCGGCGTTAGCCCCGCACCTAAGGTGGTGCAGGATGCTTTAGACCGATATAACAAACTTGCTAATGAGGCTCCCTCCTATTTTATGTGGCGCATTATTGACATGGGTCGGGAACCGTTACGCGAAAAACTGGCGGAGCTGGCAGGTTGTAAACCCAATGAAATAGCGGTAAACCGAAATGCCACCGAAGCTTTAAATACGGTGATTTATGGGATCGACCTAAAAAAAGGGGATGAAGTGATTGGCACAAAGCAAGACTATCCCAACATGATACAGGCCTGGCGGCAACGAGCGCTTCGCGAAGGGATTGTATATAAACAGATCAGTTTCGATTTTCCTGTTGAGAACGACGAACAGATCGTAAAAGAATTTGAACAAGCCATCACCCCAAAAACAAAAGTGCTGCATATTACCCATGTTATTAATTGGGTGGGCCAGATAATGCCGGTACAAAAAATTGCACGCATGGCACATTCGCGGGGTATTGAGGTTTTGGTGGATGGCGCGCATTCGTTTGGACTGCTAAATTTCACCATCCCCGATCTTGAATGTGATTATTTTGGTACCAGCCTGCATAAATTTTTAAGCGCCCCCATTGGCAGCGGAATGCTTTGGATAAAGGAAGATAAGATTGAAAAAATATGGCCTTTGCTCTGTAACGATAAACCGCATAGTACCGATATAAGAAAGTTTGAGACGCTGGGCACCCGTAGTTTTCCGATTGAACAGGCAATTGGGGAGGCAATCAACTTTCACAACGGTATTGGTGGCAAAAGAAAACAACAGCGGATACATTATCTTAAAAATTATTGGGCTGAAAAAGCCGTGCAAATACCAGGCATAAAAATTCACACTTCTCTTAAACCCCAATATGGATGCGCCATTTGCGGGGTAAGTGCGGACGGTATGACACCTGCCGAATTGGGCAGCCAGCTATTTGATAAATATAAAATACACACCACCAGTATAGTATGGGAAAACATAAGTTGTGTACGGGTAACGCCGCATGTGTACACTACCATAAAAGATGTTGACAAATTGGTGAGGGCACTACAGGAAATAGCTGCTGCGAAAAAGTAGGATGCTGTGCTGGTTTGTCAACTAATGTT